>JBDSVW010000085.1:0-7136 GCA_039927015.1 Gemmatimonadaceae bacterium
ACGTCCACCTCCACCTCGGCGAACTGCACCCCGAACGACATCAGGCCCACGTTCTCGGGATTCGGACCACGGCTGCCATGGCCCATGATCATCACGTTGCCGAGCTTCGTCGTCACCTCGGCGAACGACATCTGCCGCGCGTTATCGCGCGTGCTGATGATCGAGTCGTGCGCCACGAGGTCCTCGGGATGGCACTCCATCATCTGCGACGCGGCTTGCAGCAGGCGTTGCTGCGCCTCCATGGCGCCCGAGCGCACCGCCGGTCCCACCGACGCGGTGGTCATGGAGCCCCACGAGTTGCCAGCGTACGGCGTGCGTTCCGTGTCGCCCAGGATCACCCGCACGTCGGCGAGCCGCGCGCCTAACGCCTCGGCGGCGATCTGGGCCAACACCGTGCGCGCGCCCGTGCCCAGGTCCTGCGTGCCCGAGAGCACGTCCACCGTCGCGTCGGAGTTGAGGCGGACCGTGGCGTACGCGGGGGGGCCACCCCCCGCGCCCCACACCTGCGCGGCGAGGCCGAAGCCGCGCCGAATGTGCGGTGCGGTGGCGCCCTGCCGGCGCGCCTCGCGATCCGCCCAGCCGAACCGCGCGGCCCCCTCGTCGTAGCATTGCCGTAGCCGGTTGCTGGAGTACTCGCGCTGCTTCTCCTCGTCTCGCTCCGAGAAGTTCACCAGCCGCAATGCCAACGGATCCATGCCCAGTGCGCCGGCCAGTACGTCCATGGCGCGTTCGAGGGCAAAGGCGCCCTCGACGTGCCCCGGGGCGCGGAAGGCCATCATGGCCGGCGTGTTCACGTGCACGAAGGTCTCGACCGTGCGCACGTTGGGACAGGAGTACATCTCGCGGTAGAACGCCGCGGGTCCACCTTCCCATCCGCCGGCGCCTAACGGCACCTCGCAGGTGGCGTCGATGACCGTCAGCCGCCCGTCGCGCGTCGCGCCCAGCGTCACCACCTGGCGGGTGGAGGGGCGGTTGCCGGCGTCGGTCTGCTCCTCGTCGCGCTCGAGCACGCAGCGCACTGGGTGTCCGGTACGACGGGCGAACAGCGCCGCGATAAAGGTGTGGGGGCCCGCATGGTTCTTGGCGCCGAATCCGCCGCCCATGTAGTCCTTGATCACCCGCACCTTCGACTTGGCGAGTCGTAGCTCCATCGCCACCTGATCGCGCACCATGAAGATGCCTTGCGTCGATTCCCAGATCGTGAGCCGGTCGTCCTCCCACTCGGCCACGGCCGAGTGCGGTTCGAGGGGCGTATGCAGCACACAGGGCGTGCGGTATTCGCGCGTGATCACCACGTGCGCGTCCGCGAGGCCGCGCGCAGCGTCGCCGCGGGTCACCTCCACTGGTGATCCCCTGCGCACGTTCGACGTGCCGCGCACGACCGGCGCTCCCGGGGCGGTGGCCTGCTCGAAGGTGAGGACGAACGGCGCCGCCTCATACGTCAGTCGCACCGCCGCCGCGCCGGCCAGTGCCGCCTCGCGCGACTCCGCGCACACGGCGGCAATCGGTTGCCCGGCATACGACACCGCGGGCAGGAAGAGCGGGGCACCGCCAGCCTTGATGGGGTGCGGAAGGTCGGCCGACGAGATCACATCCAGCACGCCCGTGAGCTGCAACGCGCCGGACGGGTCGATCGCCGTCACCCGTCCACTGGCGATGGTGGCGCGCACGATGGCCGCGTGCAGCATGCCGGGCCGCTGGATGTCGGTCGTGAAGCGCGCGCGTCCCGTCACCTTCTCGCGAGCGTCCACCCGCGGCACACGCTGACCGACGATGGTGAGCGTCGCGCTCTCGTCCCACGGCGCGGGCTCGAAATCGGGCATCTCGACGATCTTCGTCTCGGAGCGACCCTCCACTTCGACCACTGTGGAGACAAAGCGCTGCACGCCGGCACCCTTTCCGGCCGCGGCGGGTGTGCTCATGCGTCTCCAGCGCGCATTGCTTCGGCGGCGCGCTGGATGGCCTGCACGATCTTGGGATACGTGCCGCAGCGGCACAGGTTGCCACTCATCGCCTCGGAGATTGCAGTCGCATCGGGCGTTGCGTTGCGCGCGAGCAGGGCGTAGGCGGAGAGCAGCTGCCCCGGCGTACAGAAGCCGCACTGCACGGCGTCGGCGGTCACGAAGGCCTGCTGGAGCGGATGCAGCGCTCCGTCGGTCGCCATGCCCTCAATCGTGGTGATCTCGTCGCCTTCGCACGCCCGCGTGAGGGTGATGCACGAGTAGACCGCATCGCCATTGTGCAGGACGGTACAGGCGCCGCATTCCCCGCGGTCGCAGGCCAGCTTGGTCCCGGTGAGCGCCAGTCGCTCGCGCAGCGTGGTGAGCAGTGACTCGTGCGGCTCGGCGGAAACCTCCCGTGTCCGGCCATTGATACGGAGTTGCATGCGAGCGAAGATTCCGGGTCTCTCAGGTGAAAGGTCCTACCACGCTGGAGCGCGTCGGCGACGGCCCACGTTCCCACGGGAATTCGACCGGCGCCGGGAAAAGAGCGGTCCGACGGCTATTGCCGACCTCGCGACTCGCATATCTTTTCCGCTCCCGAACGTGACTGGCTTAACCTACTACGATCATGCCGTACGTCATCACCGAAGCGTGCATTGGCACCAAGGACAAGGCCTGCGTGGACGTCTGTCCCGTGGACTGCATCTACGAAGGGGAGAAGCAGCTCTTCATTCACCCCGACGAGTGCATCGACTGTGGCGCCTGTGAACCGGAGTGCCCGGTGACCGCCATATTCCCCGAGGAAGATGTGCCGTCGAACATGCGGCAGTACGTCCAGATCAACCGCGACGTATTTCAGGGCGACAACCCGCCGGGACGGCCCACGCGCTAGAGTCCGCTGGGCCCGCCGTGACGCTGCGAGCGATCACCCTCGATTACTGGGACACGATTTACGTCGGCGCCTCCGAGCCCGCGCGCGTCGAGCGCCGGCAGGAGGCGCTTCGTCGTTTGCTGGTGGCGCTCGGGAACGAGCTGCCCGCGGAAGAATTCCTCACGCTCTACGGGGCATCGGCGCAGGAGGCGCACCGCTGGTGGCACGATGAGCATCGCGGCTACACCACCGGGGACCGGATTCGCTGGTTGCTCGCCCAGCTGGCCATCGAGCGCCCCGAGGACTGCGCCCTCGTCGCCGAGGCGGCGATGGAGGTAGACGCGTCGCTGCTGGACACACCGCCCGCGCTCCTGCCGGGCGCCCGGGAAGCGCTGGAGTGGCTCAGCGGACGATTCGCGCTCGCGGTGGTGTCGGACACCGGCTTCGCCAGCGGTCGCGCCCAGGACCGCCTGCTCGAACGGGATGGCCTGCGAGATCTCTTCACGGCCACCGTGTATTCGATGGACGTCGGGCACGCGAAGCCGCGGCCGGAGCCCTTTCGTGCGGCACTCGAGGCGTTAGGCGTGGCACCTGGCGAGGCCGTGCACGTGGGGGACATCGAGCGCACCGACGTGGCGGGGGCGTTGGCGGTGGGCATAAGCGCCATTCGCCTCGATGCCCTGCGCGATAGTGGCCCGTCGCAAGCGGAGTACGTGGCGACGAGCCTCGCCGATCTCGTGCGATACCTGCGCCAGGGCCGGCTCGCTCAGGCGAGCGTGAGCGACGAGAGGAACTCCGACAGGATGTGATTCACCGTCGCGGGTCGCTCGACGTTACTCACGTGTCCCGCGCCGCGAATCACCTCCAGCCGACTCCCCTTGATGCCGGCGTGCATGATCTCCGCCTCCTTGCGCGGCGTCAGCACATCCTCATCTCCCACCAGGATGACCGTCGGTACGTCGATGCTGGCCAACAGCGCGGTGGAATCCTCGCGCTCGCGCATGGCCTGCAGCGCACCCACGACTCCCGCAACGGGCGCGCGCGCGATCATGCGGTGCACGGAGTCGACCACTTCCGGACACTTCTCGCGCGTGCTCTTGCCGACCATGCCCATGATCACGGCGTCGGCCACGGCCGGGCTGCCCCGGCTGCTGACGAGCGCTATCATCTCATCCCGCTTGCCCTGCGCTTCGGGCGAGTCGGCACCGGCACGCGAGTCTAGCAGCACGAGCCCGCGCACGCGCTCCCGGTGCCGGCGCCAGAACGCGAGCGCGACGTAGCCGCCCATTGACAGGCCACAGATGACGGTCCGCTCGATGCGCAGCGTGCTCAGCAGGGCCGCGACATCATCGGCATACTGATCCATGGAGTACGGCCCCGCCGCGGTCGATTCCCCGAAGCCTCGCAGGTCGGGTGCAATGCAGCGCGCCCGATCCACGAGGGCATTGAGTTGCGGGGCCCAGAGGCGTCGGCTGTGCGGGAAGCCGTGCAGAAAGACGATGGAGTCGCCGGAGCCCATGTCGTCATACCCGATCTCGATGCCGCCGCAGAAGGTGATCACTGTATTGGGTGGCCTGACTGATTTCGATGGCAGGGGCGCGAGCGAAACGATGCAGCGGTGAATTCGCGATCCAGGCGGCGAGCGGGACTCGATGCGCTGGATAACATGTTCCAGCCGGGCGGCCGAGGGTAGAGAAGGGTGCTAGATTACCCTGCTACGATTCCGCAGAACGGCGCCCTGGCCCTTCATGGGCAACGCGAACGCCCTCGATTGTGACTGCATCCAAGAATTCGGCAAGCACGACCCTGTATCTGGACACGCCCGAGGCAGCTGACCAGTTCCTCTCCTCCATCGCCGCGACGCCCGTCATCGCGGTGGACACGGAAGGAGCGAGTTTCCATCGGTATGTCGACCGGATTTATCTGCTGCAGCTGTCGACGGAGACGCACCACGCGATCATCGATCCGCTGCGTGTGCCGTCGCCCGCCGGCCTGGGTCGATTGCTCGAGTCGCGCGACGTGGAAGTTGTCTTCCATGACGCCGATTATGACCTTCGTCTGCTGCACCAGGACTACGGCTGGACGATCAGCAACATCTTCGACACGCGGATTGCCGCCCAGTTGCTGGGCATCAAGGCGTTCGGGCTTGCGGCGCTGCTGGACTCGTACTTCGGGTTGAAGATCGACAAGAAGCACCAGCGGGCCGACTGGTCCATGCGGCCGCTGTCCGCGGATATGCTCGACTACGCCGCGCAGGACACGCTGCACCTGCTGGAACTGCGTCGACTGCTGCGGGAGGCGCTGGAGAAGAAGGGGCGCTGGCACTGGGCAGAAGAGGAGTTCGCGCGGCTCGAGGGCACGCGCTGGGATGCCGATGACGGCAGTGCCACCTTCCTGCGCATGAAGGGCGCCCGCGACCTCAACCGCCGGGAGCTGGCGTTGCTGCGCGAACTGGTGGCATGGCGGGACGAGGTGGCCAAGGGGCTCGATCGCAGCACCTTTCGTGTGGTGCCCAACGACGTGCTGCTCGACCTCTCTCGGCGCGCCCCTGCGGGCATGGACGAGTTACGCAGCATCAAGGGTATCGGCCGCGGAATCCTCGAGAACAAGGGCCGCGAGATGCTCGACGCTATCGCCCGGGGACGCGCGGTGCCCGAGCACGACCTGCCGCGCTTTCCCAAGGCGGCCCGCTGGGATCGTGATCCCACATTCGACGATCGCGTGGCGCTGCTGAAGCGTGTACGCGACGATGCGGCGGCCGAACTGGAGATGGATCCCGGGGTGCTGTGCTCCCGTGATCGCATGGAAGCAGTCGCCAGGCGCAAGCCCACGCATGTGGACGAGATTCGCGAGATGACGGAGATGCGGAAGTGGCAGACTGAGGTGCTGGGAAAGGATTTCGTACGCGTCCTGCGCAACGCCCCAGCTCCCGTTGCACCGGAAGCGAGCGAGCCGACGCCTGCCGAATCGTCGAGCGACGCGACCAGCGATTCTCCCTATCGTGACGGCTGAGGTCTTCACCCGCGAGGCTGCGCAAAGCTCGCGAACGCTGCGTCGCCTGGCGAGCGCGTTGCTCGTGGGGCTGCCGCTGGTTGCACAGGCCCAGGCTGCGGACCTGGCGCCGACGCGGGGGTTGCCGTACGCGCCGTTAGGCGCCGACGCGGCAGTGGATACCGTGGCGCCTCCGATGACCCGGGAGTTCCGCGCGATATGGGTGGCCAGCGTGAGCAACATCGACTGGCCCTCGCGGCCCGGCCTCTCCACGGATGCCCAGAAGCGGGAGCTGCTGGCACTGCTGGACCGTGCCCAGGCACTGCGCATGAACGCGATTGTGCTGCAGGTCCGGCCCTCGGCCGACGCGTTGTACGCTTCGAAGCTCGAGCCGTGGTCGTACTTTCTGACCGGCGAGATGGGCCGCGCACCTTCGCCGTTCTACGACCCGCTCGAGTTCGCGGTGGACGAGGCGCACAAGCGCGGGCTGGAGCTGCATGCCTGGTTCAACCCGTACCGCGCCAAGGACCCGTCCGATCGCACGCCCACGCTTCCGCGCAGCCACGTGAGCCGCACGCGACCGGAGCTGGTGAAGAAGTACGGCGGCTTCCTGTGGATGGATCCGGGTGAGCCGGACATCAGGCGGCAGACGCTGGAGGTGGTGCTCGACGTGGTGAAACGGTACGACGTCGACGGCATTCACATCGACGACTACTTCTACCCGTACCCGATACGCGGCCGCAGCGGAGACCTCCCATTTCCAGACGTCCGCTCGTGGGCGGCGTACAAGAAGCTGGAAGGCACCCTCTCCCGCGATGACTGGCGGCGGCAGAATGTCGACGTCCTCGTGCGGGAGCTGTACGAGGGCATCAAGAAGGCCAAGCCGTGGGTGAAATTCGGCATTTCGCCCTTTGGCATCTGGCGGCCCGGCTTTCCTCAGTCTGTGCGCGGCTTGGATGCCTACGACAAGCTGTACGCCGATTCCAGGAAGTGGCTCAACGAAGGGTGGCTCGACTACTGGACGCCGCAGCTCTACTGGAAGTTGGGCGCGACGCAGCAGCCGTACGCCGACCTGCTTGCGTGGTGGCGGGCACAGAATCTCCATGCCCGGCACGTCTGGCCCGGCAACTTCACGGGCCGAGCCTCGGCCAACCGGAAATCCCTCTGGCCCGTGAGCGAGATCATTGCCCAGATACGGGAAACGCGCAGCCAATTGAGTTCAGCCAGCGGAAACGTGCACTTCAGCATGGACGCCTTCCGCATCAACGTGGACTCGCTCAACGAACGGCTCATCGCCGGCGTGTACGCGGAGCCGGCGCTGGTGCCGTCGT
>JBDSVW010000086.1:0-12830 GCA_039927015.1 Gemmatimonadaceae bacterium
GTTTTTCGTTAGGCGTCCTGACCGGCAGGACGCATGTCGCCGCTCCGTGGGGTGGCGTCGGAATTGTCGCCTGCGCGGGCAGTGCTGCCGGCGCCGTACCGAGTCGTCGCGGCTGCCGCCCTGCGCGGCCCCCCACCATCCCTGCCCGCCGCGTCTCGCCGCGTCTCGCCTACGGGTTCGAGCCGTAGGTGGTGAGCGAAGGGATCGGTGGTCCAGTCTCTTCCTCGCGCGTGATCCTGACCTCGCGGGCCAACCCTCTCAGAGCGACCCACGAAAGCAGCGCAAAGCAGACCTCCAGCATGCCAACTCCAACGAAGATCGCGGCATACGCTGGCGCACCATCGGGGCCCGTGGTCGCGGCCACCAGCACGCCTCCCGCGATGGGGCCAACGAGGAATCCGAACGACCCTGCCACCTGAAACGCCCCAAACAGCCCCTCCCCCTCGCCGCGCTCCGCGAGGTCGGAGATGAGCAGGAGGTTCGGTGCATACATCAGCGCCGCAAGCACGCCGGAGAGCAGCATCACGGCAGGCAGCAGGGAACGCGGCACCAGGCCGTACGACGCGAACACCAGGCCGAACAGGACGTTGCCCGCCAGCATCGGGCGAAACCAGCCGATGCGGTCGGCCAGCCGGCCAGCCGGATAGCAGAGCATCGCGAACGGCAGCATGAAGAGCGCGATGAGAATGCCCTTCTGAGACGCACCCAGCGCGTGCTCCTGCGACAGAAAGAGGGTAAAGGTCGAGACGAAGATCCCAATGCTGAAGCGATCCATGAAGCCGTAGCCCAGCGGAATCCACGTCTGCAGCCTCGTCCGATTCCAGACGTAGCGCCCCGGGGTCTTCCGGGCGCCTGCGTCGACGGGGGCGGGCGGCAGCGGCGCCACCGACGCCATAGTGGCGGCCGCCACCAGCAGCAGCACCGCCCCCACGGCGTAGACAGCTCCGGCCCACCGTTCGACGATCCATCCGCCAAGCGGAGACCCGATGGCCACGCCGATCATGATGGCCGACGCCAGGGCACCCAGCGATCCGCCGCGCCGCACCCCGGATAAGCGATTGCTGGCGACCATCAACAGCGTCACGGCTGGCAGGTGCACGGCGCCATCGAGCACGCGGAAGGCGTACAGCCCGCCGAGGGACTTCGCGAGGCCCATTCCGGCAAAGGCAACGGCATCCACCACGAGTGCGATCATGACCCAGCGACGGACGTCCCCTCGCCGCCGCACCCACCGCATGACGAACGGCACAGTCACCATGCCGGCCATCATGTTGACGGTCATGAACGCGTGGGCGTCGCTGGTCGACCCACCGTGGGCCACGACCACGAGTTCGTGGAGCCCGGGCACCAGTAGCGTGACCGGGACCAGCGTGAAGAACATCGCCAGCGCGAGAGTGATTGGGCTTCGCATGTGTCCGGGAAAGCTCGCCTTCGATTCCCGTCCGGCGCAACTGCATGTCGGAGGGCCTATCGGCGTTCCGAGGCGGTCGGCAGCGCGATGACCATGCCGTCCACCACGGCCACGGCCCGTTCCCCGGGTGCCACGCGGGTCATCGCGCCGCCGGTGAGCGTGCTGAAGGCGGGGAGAACGCCCCCATGTGCGCCGATGTGGAAACACGGCACGCGAAGGGCGTCGGTCGGGCTGCGCAGGGCGAGCATGGGGTGCACGTGCCCGCTCCAGGTATATGCCGGCCTTCCGTCCGCGGCATGCAACAAGCGGAAGGGGCCGAGCGAAAGGGTGGTGCCCGCCACCTGCAACCTCCACTCGTCAGGCATCGCCGCCACGTGCCGATCGTGGTTGCCCAGCACCAGCTCCACCGACGCGTCCACCGACGCGCGCCACGCCGCGAACGCCGCCCGCACGCCGGGCGCCAGCGCCGCCGCGTCGTGCACCAGGTCCCCGAGGATCACCAGGCGCCGCGCGTCCGTGTCCACGAGCGCCCGGCGCAGTCGGTCCAGGTCGTGCGCCATGACCCCGTCCGGTAGCGCCACGCCGCCGGCGCGCAGGCTCTCCGTCTTTCCAAGATGCAGGTCCGCGATCAGCAGCATGCGCTCGCGCGGCCAGTACAGCGCGCGGTCGCCGCGCAACACCACGACTTCGCCCGCCACGCGGAGTTCGAGGGCGCTCAGGCGGTCCATGTCCGCACCATGCGCTGCACGCGCGCGATGAGCGCCTCGGTGCTCAACCGCGACCCCAGCCGGTCGATCACCAGGGGAAAGGCGAGGGGGGTGGGATGCGCGATCTCGATCATGCGAATGCGGGCGGTGGCCATGCGTGCCAGGGCCACCTCCAGCCGGGCGAGCTCGAACTGCTCCTCCAGCACCTCGCGGCGCGCCTGTCGCAGCAGGAGGTTGTCGGGATCGTAGCGCGCGAAGACGTCGAACACCAACGACGCCGACATTTGCACCTGCCGAACGCGCTTGCCGGCCCCGGGATATCCGGCGAAGACGAGCCCGGCTATGCGGGCGATGTCGCGAAACTGCCGCTTGGCCAGTTCTCCCACGTTCACGCTCTCGGTCAGCTCCTCCACGACCTGCTCAGGTGAGAGAATGGACGGGTGCAGCAGCACCTCCGGTGGCACCGCGTGTTCGCTCAGCAGCTCCAGACCGTAGTCGTTGACGGTGAGCGAGAAGGTGGCGGGAGTCCGCCGCCCCAGCCGGAGCGCAAGCAACGCCGCCAGTGCCTGGTGGGCGCGCCGTCCCTCGAAGGGATACAGGAAGAGATGGTGCCCTGCACGCGAGGCCCAGCGCTCGATGAGCACGTCGTGCTGCAACGGGACGAGCGAGAGCCGCGCTTGTTCCTCCAGCACCGGCCGCGCCGCCGTGAGCTCGGGGCTGGCGTCGGCCCACTGCCCGCGCGCCACGGCGTCCAGCTCGGCGCGCACGCCCGCACCTAACGACGTGGACAGCGGGAACCGGCTGCCCGACCAGATGGGCGTGTGTGACGCCGACACACGCGACCGGCGCACGTACGCCACCAGGTCCTTCACGAGCACGAACTCCAGCGACCGGCCCGCGAAGAGAAACTTCTCCCCCGGCCGTAGCCGCGCGATGAAGTCCTCCTCGATCGTCCCGATGCGGCTGCCACGCAGGTAGCGGATCTCCATCGTGGCGTCGGCCGTGATGGTCCCGATGCTCAGGCGGTGCAGCCGGGCGATGCGTGGCGTGGCGACGCGATAGACGCCATCCGTCTCCACGATGCGGTGATGCTGGTCGTAGGCGCGCAACGTGGCGCCCCCGTGCTCCACGAGCGCCAGCGTCCAGTCGAAGGCGTTGCGCGTCAACGCCCGGTACGACCACGCCCCCCGCACCTCTGCGTACAGCGCGTCGGCCACGAAGCCGCCGCCTAACGCCCGCGTCACGAGGTGCTGCACCAGCACGTCCAGCGGCTCGGCGAGCGGCAGGCGCTCCTCGATGTGATGCGCGGCCAGCGCGGCGCGGGCCGCTGAGAACTCCACCAGCTCCAGCGCATGGGTGGGTACGCAGTAAACGCGCGCGGTCTCCCCGGGGCGGTGCGCGGAGCGGCCGGCGCGTTGCAGCAGGCGGGCCACACCCTTCGGCGACCCGATCTGCAGCACGCGGTCCACGGGGGAGAAGTCGACGCCCAGGTCCAGCGACGAAGTGGCGACGACGGCCGTGATGCTCCCGTCCTTCAGGCCCTGCTCCACCCGCTCCCGTTCCTCCCGGTCTATGGAACCGTGATGCAGCGCGACCCGATCGGCCCATTCTGGCCGACGGTCAACGATGGCCTTGTACCACCGCTCGGCCTGGGAGCGCGTGTTCGTGAACAGGAGCGTGGAGCGTCCGTCGGCCAGCAGCTCCAGCACGCGCGGCAGCATCGCGAGCCCCAGGCGCCCCGCCCAGGGAAAGCGCTCGATGCGCTCGGGAACCAGCGTCTCGATGACGACCTCCCGCTTGAGCGCGGCGCTCACGACGCGAAACGAACGATCCGTGCCCACGACGCACTGCGCCGCCAGCGGCGGGTCGCGCAGTGTCGCCGAAAGCGCCCACGTCAGCATCGCCGGCGCATGACGCCTGAGCGTCGCCAGCGCGAGTTCGGTCTGCGTCCCGCGCTTGGTGGCGAGCAGTTCGTGCCACTCATCCACGATCACCACGCGCAGCCCGCCGAAGGCCGCCGCGGCGTTGTCGTAGGAGAGCAGCACCGAGAGCGACTCCGGCGTCGTGATCAGCACGTGCGGCAGGAGTTTTCGCTGCCGGGCACGCGTGGACCCGCTGGTGTCGCCGGTGCGGGACTCCACGCGCAACCCGAGATTCAGCGCGTCAACCGGAGCGCGCAGGGCCAGCTCGATGTCACGAGCGAGGGCGCGCAGTGGCGTCACGTAGACGATGGAGAGTCCCGCGGAGGGCTGGTCCATCAGCGCGGCCAGCGCCGCGAGATACGCCGCGTACGTCTTGCCGGCGCCGGTGGGCACGTGCACCAGTCCGCTCTCTCCGTTCGCCATGGCTTGCCACGCTTCGTCTTGGAAGGCGAAGGGACGCCATCCCCTGCCCGCCATCCAGCCGCGCAGGCGTGCCAGTCCGTCAGGCATCATCCGGTCGTGCGGGCTCGTCCCCGAAGAGGGAGAGTGCTTGCACCTGCTCATGCGGCGTGCGGCGCGGTTGCCGCCGCGCCGTGGCCGCGATGAGGGCCTCCAATTCGCCGAGCGTCCCGGCATCCCGGATGCCCTTGTCGCTGCGCCAGCGCAGGATGCGGGGAAAGCGTACCGCCACGCCCGACTTGTGCCGGGTCGAGCGCTGGATGCCCTCGAATCCGAGCTCGAACACGTGGTGCGGGGTCACGCCGCGCACGGGCCCGAAGCGCTCGGTGGTGTGGGCGCGAATCCACTTGTCCAACGTCGCGATCTCACTGTCATCGAGGCCTGAGTACGCTTTCGCAATTGGTACGAGCGTGGCGCCATCCCACACCGCAAACGTGTAGTCGGTATAGAGCGCGGCCCGGCGACCATGGCCCGCCTGCGCATAGACCAGCACGGCATCGACGGTGTAGGGGTCGATCTTCCACTTCCACCAATCGCCCCGCGGACGCCCCGCGCGATAGGGCGAGTCTCGCCGCTTGAGCATCAGTCCCTCCACCCCGCGCTCGCGAGCTTCCGTCCGCCGCGTGGCCCACGCCTCCCAGCTCCCGCTGGTCACCTCGGGCGAGCTGCGCAATGCACCGTCACGATGCCCCAGCAGCTCCGCGAGCCACACACGTCGCTGCCAAAGTGGCTCCGTTCGCACGTCACGCCCGCCCCGCTCCAGCAGGTCGAACGCCAGCAACACGACCGGCGCGCTGCGCAGGATCCTGGCCGTCAGCTGCTTGCGCGTCACCCGCGTCTGCAGCACGGAGAATGGCAGCACCCGCTCGTCCTCCCACGGAACGATCTCGCCGTCGATCACGGTGCCGTCGGGCAACCCGCCCAATGCCACCACCAATTCGGGAAAGCGATCCGTGAGCAGCTCCTCCCCTCGCGACCAGATGAACAGCTCACCCCCTCGCACGATAACCTGGGCGCGAATGCCGTCCCACTTCCACTCCGCCAGCCACTCGCTCGCATCACCCAGCGCCTCCGTTCCACCCTCCAGCGGCGACGCCAGAAAGAAGGGATACGGTCGCGAGCGAATCGCGGTCGCGTCGCTCGCCGAGAATAAACGCGCCGCGAACTCCTCGGAGGGCAGCCAGTTGCCCATCAGCCGGTGCTGAATTGCCCCCGGCTCACATGCGAGCACGTCCGCCAGGGCCTTGGACACGAGGCTGGCCGAGACGCCAACGCGGAAGCCGCCCGTGATGAGCTTGTGCACCACGAAGCACGTGCGCTCGTCAAACTGCGCCCACCATCGCATGATGCGTGTGCGCTGCAGTGCCGGACCCTCCGAGCCTAACGCGGCCACCTCACCCTGCACGAAGTCGCCCAGCGGCTGGTGCAGCGCCGGCGACTGTAGTGCGCCCCGCGCGCAGAGGATGGCCAGCGTCTCCGCCAGGTCTCCCACCGCGTGGTACGACTCCTCCACCAGCCACCCGGGCAGCTCGACCCATTCGGCGGCCCACTCGCGCAGCAGGCGACCCGACACTGCACGCCGCATGCGACGCCCGGTGAGGAAATAGATCGCCCACACCGCGTCGAGCGGCGCCGCCTCCCGCATGTACTCGGCAAGGATGCGCCGCTTTGCGTTGGTCGCGTTCGTGGCGTCCAGCGCATTGAACAAGCCCACGAACTGCGCCAACGTGCTCACTCGCTGTCCTCGCCGGTGAATCGCGTCTCCAGCGCGGACGCCTCGATCCCTCGCTCGCGCAGCAGTCGCACCAGCGCCACGGAGTCCCCATGGGTCGCGATCACGCGCGACGCCCCGCTCTCCTCCACCGTCTGCAGCAGATCGTACCAGTCCACATGATCGGAAATCGCGAAGCCGCGGTCGAGCGCGCGACGGCGCCGGGTGCCGCGCAGGCGCATCCAGCCCGACGCGAAGGCGGTCTGCGGATCGCGGAAGCGCCGCATCCACGCCGGCGTGCTCGCCGACGGAGGGGCCAGTACCAGCGCGCCCCCCAACTTCTCCCCCTTGGGCAGGTCGACGACGAGTTCCGTGGGCGGAAGCGTCACGCCCGCGTCCCGATACAGTGCGTTCAGCGGCTCGATGGCGCCGTGCACCCACACAGGGCCGTCGACGTAAGGCCCCAACTCCGCCAGCAGCCGTTGCGCCTTGCCCAGTGAATACGTGTGAAGAATCGCGGTGCGTCCCTCGGCCACGCACTCGCGATACCACGAGACAATCTCATCGATCACGGCGGACGACTTCTCCCATCGGTACACGGGAAAGGCGAAGGTCGCCTCGGTGATCAGCGTATCGCACCGCACGAGTTCGAACGGCGTGCAGGTGGGATCAGGGGCCCGCTTGTAGTCTCCAGTAACCACCCACACCTGTCCGCGATGTTCGACTCGCACCTGCGCCGATCCGCGAATGTGTCCCGCCGGGTGCAGCGAGACGCGCACACCGCGCAGCGATCGCGATCGGCCGTAGGCGATGCCTTCGATTTTCGCGCCGGCGCCAAGCCGGTGCTGCAGGATGCTCCGGCCCTCGTCGGCGGCCAGATAGCTCGCACTGCCCGCTCGGGCGTGGTCGCTGTGCGCGTGCGTGATCACGGCGCGGTCCACCGCGCGCCAGGGATCGATGAAGAAATCCCCCGCCTCGCAGTACAGCCCCGACGGGGTCATGCGGAGCAGCGGCGGCGGAGTGGCGACCGGTGACATGATCGGAAACTAGCAACCAGTCCACGCCGATTTGTGATGCCTCCCTCCTCCTGTCGGGCTCGTTTCTCCCACTCGACGGTATACTTACGTCACGCATCGCCTCGCGGCCGTGGTCTGCGCACTCGACCGGCCATAGGATCTTCGCACCCCCCCGCTCTTCTGCCATGCCGACTTTCCTCCTGCGATGCCTCGCGCTCGCCTGCCTCCTTTCCGCTTCGTTGGGCGCCCAGCAAGCAGCGCCCGCCGACAGTCCCATTCCGGTGGACTCTGCGGTGCGCATGGGACAACTGCCCAACGGACTGCGCTACTTCATCCGCCAGAACGCGCGTCCCGCTCAGCGAGTGGAGCTTCGCCTCGTGGTGAATGCGGGATCGGTGCTCGAGGACGACGACCAGCGCGGGCTCGCGCACTTCACCGAGCACATGCTGTTCAACGGCACGCGCCGGTTCGAGAAGAACGACATCGTGTCCTACCTGGAATCCATCGGCGTGAAGTTTGGCGCCGACCTGAATGCGTACACGGGCTTCGACGAGACCGTGTACATCCTGCCCGTTCCCACCGACAAGCCCGGGCTGCTGGAGAAGTCGTTCGACATTCTCGAGGACTGGGCGCAGGGTGCGCGCTTCGACTCGAGCGACGTGGTCGCCGAGCGTGGCGTGGTGCTGGAGGAGTGGCGCGGAGGGCTCGGCGCGGCGACGCGCATCCGCGACCAGCAGTTTCCGGTGATCTTCAAGGGGTCGAAGTACGCCACCCGCCTGCCCATCGGCCTGCCCGAGATCATCCGCGGCGCGAACCCCGAACCGCTCAGGCGATTCTACCGCCAGTGGTACCGGCCGGACAACATGGCGGTGGTGGCGGTGGGCGACGTGGATCCCGATCGGCTGGAGCGGCTCGTGCGCGAGCACTTCTCGTCGCTCACCGCGCCGCCGAACGCCCGTCCTCGTCCCTCCATCGCGGTCCCGCCTAACGACTCGACGCTCATCTCCATCGTCACCGACCCCGAGCAGCAGGTGGGCACGGTCTACGTGCTCTACAAGCACCCCTCGGCCGCGCAACGCACCGTGGCAGATTATCGCCGCTCGCTGCAGGGCCAGCTGCAGAACTACATGCTCAACGCACGCCTCGGCGAAATCGCGCGCCGCGCCGATGCCCCCTTCTCCGTCGCACAGTCGGGCTACGGTGGCTTCGTGCGCAGCACCGACGTCTACCAGCTGACGGCCGCCGCCAAGGAAGGCGGGACGCTCGAGGCGCTGGAGGCGATCCTCGTGGAAGCGCGCCGGGCCGATACCTACGGCTTCCTGCCCGCCGAACTGGAACGCGCCAAGGCCGCGATCGCGCGTGCGTACGAGAGTGCCAACGCAGAGCGCGACAAGACGGAGTCGGCCAACTTCGTCTCCGAATACGTGGAGTTCTTCCTCACCGGCACCCCCTCCCCTGGCATCAGCTGGGAGTACCAGCAGGTGCAACGCATGCTGCCCGGTATCGGGCTGGCGGACGTGAATGCGCTCGGCCGCGAGTGGATCACGGAGAAGAACCGCGTCGTGGCGGTCGCGGCGCCCGCCGAGCCGACAGCGGCGGTGCCCACCGAGGCGCAGGTACTGGCGACTTTCCGCAAGGCCGACCAGGCCAGCATCACCCCGTGGACGGAGAGCGTCTCCACCTCCCCGCTCGTGGCCAGCGCGCCAGCGAAGGGGAGCATCGTCTCCGAGCAGGTCACGCCGGAACTGGGCGTCACCACGTGGACGCTCTCCAATGGCGTACGGGTCGTGCTGAAGCCCACCACGTTCAAGGACGACGAGGTGCTGATGCGCGCCTACAGTCCCGGCGGCCTGAGTCTGGTGCCTGACGAGGATTATCCATCCGCGTCCCTCGCCACGACGGCGGTGCAGCGCGGGGGTGTGGCAACGTTCGACGCCGTCGAGCTGGAGAAGAAGCTGGCCGGCAAGCAGGCGAGATCGGGTCCCTACATCGACGACCTCTACGAGGGATTCACCGGCGGCGGCTCACCCCGCGACCTGGAGACCATCTTCCAGCTGACGTATCTCCGCTTCACGGCGCCACGCCGCGACTCGGCGGCCTTCGCCGGATTCAAGGCGCAGGTCGCGCCCTTCCTCGCCAATCGCGACAACTCGCCCGAGGCAGCGTTCTCCGACACCGTGCTCGTCACGATGTCCTCGCACAATCCGCGCATCCGTCCGGTGAACCAGGCCATGGTGGACGACGCACGCTTCGCCCGCGCGTTCGATATCTACACGGAGCGCTTCGCCGATGCGTCCGACTTCACGTTCGTGTTCGTCGGGAGCTTCACCCTCGAAGCCATGCGTCCCTTGGTCGAGCAGTGGCTCGCCACGCTGCCCGCCACCCGCCGCCCTGAGACGTGGCGCGACGTCGGCATCAAGGCTCCCGGTGGCGTCGTAGAGAAGAAGGTGTTCAAGGGAGTGGAGCCCAAGGCGTCCACACTCGTGCTCTTTCACGGCGACGCAGACTACACGCCCGCCAACCGCCACGCGCTTCGGTCGCTTGGCGAGTACCTCGAGATGCGCCTGCTCGACAACCTGCGCGAGGCGTTAGGCGGTACGTATTCGGTCAGCGTCACGGGCCAGGCGGGCCAGTACCCGCGCAGCGAGTACTCGGTGTCCGTGCAATTCGGCTCGTCGCCGCCCCGCGCCGATTCCCTCTTCAGCACCGTGCTCGCCGTCCTCGACTCTGCCAAGGCCGGTCACATCACGGAGAGCGACGTGCAGAAGGTGCGCGAGCAGCAGTTGCGCGCCATGGAGGTGAGCATGAAGGAGAACGCCTACTGGCTGAACAATCTCACCGCCCGGCTCGAGAATGGCGAGGATCCACGCGGACTGCTGGCCTACGGTGACTTCATCCGAGGGCTCACCGCTGCCAAGCTCCAGGAGGCGGCGAAGCGCTATCTCGACACGCAGCGGTACGCGCGGTTCGTACTGCTGCCCGTGGAGGCTCGGTAGTAGGCTCTGCTCACGGAGCACGGCGCTCCCGCTGTCCGTTCCACACAACGAGAATCGCCCGCAGCACGGAGCCGCGGGCGATTCTGCGTAGATGCACGTTGACCCTCAGCTACGGGTGCCCTGCAAGGTTGCCGCGACCCGCTCCGCCTCCGACATCACGCGCAGCAGGTTGCCGCTCCAGAGTTTCCCTATCTGCTCCTCCGTGTACCCCCGCCTGACGAGCTCGATCGTCACGTTGGGCGACTCCGTGGCATCGCTGAAGCCGTCCACACCGCCGCCGCCATCGAAGTCGGAACTGATGCCCACGTGGTCCAGCCCGATGAGCTTGACCGCGTAGTCGATATGATCGACGAAGTCGCGCACCGTGGCGCGCGGCGGTGGCGGGAACTGCCGGTTGAGGGCCGCCATGCGCCCGCTGAATGCAGTCTGCTGCTCGGGCGACAGCCGCGCGATGGCGGCGCCGCCGCCGCCACCAGCCGGAACACCGTACTCGGCGCGCAGCGCAGCGAGGGCCTGCGTGCGCGCCGGGGAATCGGGGGGCACCTTCTTGATGTACGAATTGAAGGCGACCATCTGGATCACGCCGCCATTGAGCGCAAGCGCCTTGAGCTGCTCATCGTCGAGGTTCCGGCTCACGTCGCACAGCGCACGCACGGCTGAATGCGACGCGATAACCGGCGCCTTGCTGAGCGCGAACGTCTGCATGATGGAGACTTTCGACGGGTGGGAAATGTCCACCATGATGCCCAGCCGGTTCATCTCCTCAATCACCTGGCGGCCCAGTGGCGAGAGGCCGTTCCACTGCCACGTGTTGTCGCGTTCCCCCGTGTTGGAATCGGAGAGCTGCGAATGCCCGTTGTGCGCCAGCGAGAGATAACGCGCCCCGAGATCGTAGAATCGCTTCACGTTGGCCACCTCCGTGCCCAGCCCGTAGCCGTTCTCGACTCCCATCAGCGCCACTTTCTTCCCGCTCGCTGCGATGCGCGTGACATCGGCCGCGCTGTACGCAATCGCGATCTTGTCCGGCGCGAGATTCTCGGCCAGCCGGTGCACCGCATCGAACTTTTCGATGTCCTGCGCCAGCGCGCGCGCATAGCCATCGGTGGTCTGTTCTCCCTGGCCCACGTAAATGGAGAAGAAGACGGCGTCGAGCCCGCCCTCCACCATCTTCGGCAGGCTTACCTGCGTGGCCAGTCGGTCGGTGTAATTGGGATGCTGTGCCGTGAAGTTGGCCGGGTTGATGTCCACGTGTGTATCGAGCGTGAGCACCCGCGCGTGAATCGCGCGCGCGCGCTCCACCAGGTCTGCGTCGTTGCCTGGTCGCGACTGGGCCGACGCGCACCCCCACGCCACCGCAGGCACCAGCGTGCCCACCAATCGGCCCGCGCGCCGCGCCCGCCTGACGAATGGAATGCGCAACATCAGGTGACGGGCCCCGTGCCGAACGGATCCTCGAGAGACTTCGACTGCGGGGTGAACATCTCGCCCCCCGTTTCCGTCACCACCCAGTCGTCCTCGAGCCGGATGCCGAACTCCCCGGGGATGTAGATGCCGGGTTCATCGCTGAACGTCATGCCGGGCGCGAGCGGAAGCGGGTTGCCCCGCACGAGGTACGGCCACTCGTGGCCATCCATACCCAACCCATGCCCCACACGATGGCCGAAGTACTTGTAGTCCGGTCCGTATCCACCGTCCACGATCACCTTGCGCGCCGCCGTGTCGATGTCGCCGCACGGCACGCCGGGGCGCGCCGCGGCCAGTGCCGCCGATTGCGCCCCGAACTCGATATCGAACACCTGCTTCATCTTGTCCGTGGCCTTCCCGAGCACGAAGGTGCGCGAGATGTCGGACGAGTAGCCCTCCACCTTGCAGCCGCCGTCGATGAGGAGGATCGAGCCCTCCCGCACCACCTGCGGCGTGATGGACCCGTGCGGCAGCGCAGAGAACTCGCCCACCTGCACGCCCGCGCCGCCGGAAAAGCCGAGCTTCTCATGCGCCTGCGACACGAGCTTCCCGAAATCGCCCTGCGTCATCCCTTCCTTGAGGGACTTGTAGGCGGCCTCGTACGCCTTGAGCGTGACGGCCGACGCGAGCTTCATTAACTCGATCTCGTGGGCATCCTTGATCGTCCGGCAGCCGGCAGTGACGGGATTCCCGTTCACGACCTTCAGCTGTGGGGCGGCCAGCGCGATGTTGTCGCTGAAGATGAACTTGGTGGTTTCCTCGATGCCTAACGTGCCGGCGGAGATGCCCCGCTTGCGCAGCCCTTCCGCGACCACCAGCGACGGACTCTCGTGTTCCTCCCACGTCAGCACGTCGGTATCGGTGCCCAGGGGACCGAGCTTCACCTGCTCGATGGTGCGCTCCTCCTCGAACTTGGGCGTCACCACGAATGGCGTACCGCGGACGGGAATGATCACCCCCGTCAGGCGCTCGCTGTTTCCCCAGCTCATGCCGGTGAAGTAGACCATCGAGGTGCCCCCGGTGAGCAGCAGCGCGTCGATCTTGTGCTCGCTCATCAGGCGGCGTGCCTTCTCGATGCGTCCCCTGCGCTCGTCCACTGAGATGGGCGTCGCCTTGTCCTTCATCGACGTGAGCGCCGCGATGG
>JBDSVW010000087.1:0-15738 GCA_039927015.1 Gemmatimonadaceae bacterium
TGCCGACTGCTGCGAGTGCCGTCTGCTACTGCGCGATGGGCTTCACCGTGGGGTACTTTTAGCCCAGTTGCTCCAAGTAGCTCTTGAAGCGCGTGGGATCGTAGTAGTACGGCTTCATGAGCGGACGCCACCTGGCCATGATCTCGGCGTTGAGCCAGATGGGTGGGCCGTCGCCGGGGGCGAGGAACGACTTGTACTTGATGGTCTTCGTCTGCGTGTTGCGGAAATAGTCCCAGGCGTCGGCCACGATCTTCGGGGTCAGCAGCAGGTCCAGCAACGTGAGCGCCTGCACCTTCGCCCCCGCCAGCGCACCCTTGTGGGCGATGGGGGTCGCCATCGCGATCGCGTCGGCCCAGTTGTGCCCCGGCGTGCCCGGAATGTTCGAGGGATACGAGAGCGTGATAGTGGGCACGTTCCACGAGATGTCGCCGATGTCGTCCGATCCACCGAACACCACGTTGTCGGGCTGCGGCTGCCCCATCGGCTCGAGCTTCATCGCCAGCCCGCTATCGGGGGCGCCCATTTCGCGCTGCAGCGTCTTGGCCAGCAGCATGTCGTTGTCGTCCCACTTCGGCAGCCCCACGCGCACGATGTTCGCGTACGCCGCTTCTGCCACCGCCTTGTTGAAGTGGATATCCCACGCCGAGCCGATCACCTCGACCGTGTCCAGCTTCGTGTCGGTCATCATCGCCGCGCCTTGCGCGATGCGCTTCGCCGCGTCGAAGTTCTTCGTCACCCGGTCGTAGTCGCGCTCGCGGATGAAGAACCAGATGGACGCCGTCTGCGGCACCACGTTCGGCTGGTCGCCGCCGTCACGCACGATGTAGTGCGAGCGCTGCTGCGGCTCCAGATGCTCGCGCTTGAACTCCCAGCCCTGCGCCATGAGCATCACCGCATCCAGCGCCGACTTGCCGCGCCAGGGCGCGCCGGCGGAGTGCGCCGTCTGTCCCTTGAACTTGAACAACGCCGACACCATCGCCTGCGACCCCGACCGCCCCCAGCCTACGCTCAGGTCAGAGCCCACGTGCGTGAAGAGCGTGACATCCACATCGCGGAACACCCCCGCGCGCACATAGTGCGCCTTGCTCGCCAGTTGCTCCTCCGCCACCCCGGGCCAGAGCACCAGCGTGCCCGGGATCTTCTCGCGCTCCATGATCTCCTTCACCACCAGTGCCGCGGCGATGTTCACCGCCTGGCCTGAGTTGTGTCCCTCCCCGTGCCCGGGCGCGCCCGCGATGAGCGGCTCACGGAAGCCGAACGCCGGCTTCTGGTTGGCCTGCGGGATGCCATCGATGTCGGAGCCTAACGAGATGACCGGCTTGCCCGATCCCCACTTCGCCACCCACGCCGTCGGCATGCCCGCCGTGCCCCGTTCCACCGTGAAGCCATTCTGCTCCAGTATGCCGGTGAGGTACTTCGAGGTCTCGAACTCCTGCATGCCCAGCTCACCAAAGGAGTAGACCTGGTCCACGATCTCCTGCACCAGCTTGGCGCGCTCGCCGACCTTCTGGAGCGCCTCGGCCTTGAGTTTCTCCAGTCGCGGATCAGCGGGTCGGGTACTCTGGCGCGCGCCCTGGGCAAGCGAGGCGCATGGGGAAAGCGCGAGCAGCGCAATCGCGGCGAAGGTACCGACAGCGGGAAGCAGGGCGGGGCGGCGTAGGCGCACGGTGATCTCGGGAAGAGGTGGTCGTTGCAGCATGCGACGCTACCGCTCCCCCGCGATGTTGGCAATACGCCGCGAGCTGGCATACACACGCGGCGCGGCGCGGCAAACCCTCGCGCCCAGTCGCCGAGGCGTACCGCCGCCGCAGCGCGAGCTCTATGAAGCTTTCGACCCCGTCGTAGTCCCGCTTGATCCCGACCACTGTCTCGCTATGCACCGTGAGTCCGAAGCGGCCTGGCAGCTCTCCGGGGCCGGAGCTCCGGCGCGCGAGTGTTCGCTGGGGAATTCCGCGTCGGTCCAAGCGGCGGTTCGGCGGCTCCGCACGCGGTGACTGAAATCGCCGTCGGCGGGAACAGTGTCCAGCGCCAGGCAAGCGTCTCAGCCCTTCGCCCCCGTCACATGCCGATGCACCTCCTCCGTCAGCACGCTGATGCGCTCACTCAGCGACTTCGTCACCTGCGTCAACTCCGTATTCTGCCGCAACAACGCCATCAACTGGCGTGACAACTCAGCGACGTCATCCTGGCGCTGCTCACTGACAGCTGCGAGCGCCTCGCGATGCTGCGCGTCCGCGTCGGCGTGCGCCTTGTCCCGGTCGGACTGACGCGTTTGGGCCAGCAGGATCAGTGGTGCGGCATACGCCGCCTGCAGGCTGAACGCGAGGTTGAGCAGGATGAATGGATAGACATCGAAGCGAAAAACGCCCACGGCATTCAGTGCGATCCAGATGGCGACCAGCGCAGTCTGTCCAATCAGAAACACGGGCGTGCCGAAGAACCGCGCGAAGGCCTCGGCCTTGAGCGCAAACCAGTCGTTGCCGAACACCGGCGCGAGATGCAGATGCGGGGCGTGGAATCGATAGTAGCGGGCCATCGTCACAACCAGGTGGAGGGAAGCGCGTCAGGATACCGACGGCCTCTACAAAGCGCGCACCCTCACGCCCTGTCCAGAGCTGATGGCCGACGCGGCCGCGCGCGCCGCTAGCTGCCCTCGCGGATCACCTTCGCTCCCCACGGGCAGAAGCGCTGCACGGTGTTCATCCAGTAGGGCAGGTTTTTTTGCACGTCGCTGGGTCGCCCATCGCACACCTCGGTGGCCACATCGGCGGGCGTCACGGTGGATGGGTCAAGGTGCCAGCTGTACGGCGCGTTGATGGCCCCATCGCCAGCCCGCAGCGTGCCGATGATCACCCCAAGCCTGCCGCTCGCGAGGCGTGTGCGCATGGCCGCGGTGGCGGTCGGATTGGACGTCTGGACCTTGAAGGTCTCGTTCACGACCTGCACGGTGAACACGGTGGCGGAGATGTTGGGAGCTGCGGGAGTGGGGTCGCCACCGCACGCGGCCACGAACACGAATAGCGCGGCCCACGCCGCGCGATGCCTACCGCGGCGGGATGTCCGGATGAAGGGGCTGTGGCGCCCCGCTGCGCGTGAAATCATGGAACCTTGCTGCCTGCCGATGGAGATGGACTCCAGAAGCCGAGTGATGAAAACCGCGAATGGTGACGCGAAATGGCTCCCAAACCAGCGACCACGGAAAGGACACCTCGCGGGAGCGATGCACCCGCGGATTCGCTGAGACGTTGCCATATGTGACCGACACCAGACACATTCAGATGATCCGTTGCATCGGTACACCTTCGTCATTACTCCTTCGTCACTCCTCCTCCTTTTTCCCGGAACCGAATTCATGCTTAGATCTCGTTCTCGCCTCTTGACCCCATTCCTTGTCGCCACCTTCTCCACGATCGGGGCAGCTGCTGCCTCCGCGCAGCTCAAGGCGGGCCCCAGTGCCCGCGCCACCACCACGGTGACGCTCTCCACGCCAAGCGCACAGGGTCAGCCCGCGCCCACGCCTTTTCATATCGTGATCGACTACGGCGTGCCAGCTGCCCGCGGCCGCATGGTGGCCGGCGCACTGGAAGCGGACATGGGCAAGGTCTGGCGCCTCGGCGCCAATGACGCAACCACGCTCACCACCGACGTCGATCTCGACATCGGCGGCACCACCATCCCCAAGGGCAAGTACGTCCTGCTGGCGGAGACCACCAAGGGCGCGTGGAAGCTCGTGATCAGCGCGAAAGTCGGCGGTTCCGCCATGGCAAGCGATTCGACGAAGGAGGTCGCGCGCATTCCGATGAAGGCGACGGTGCTCGCCGCACCGGTCGAGTCCCTCACCATGTGGCTCATTCCCACGCCTGAGTCGGCGAAGGGCGAGCTGCGCATGGCGTGGGGTACGCTGCAGCACTCGGTCTCCTGGTCGATGAAGTAGGCCGCGTCGCACGTCGCGCTGTTCGTTGCCAATCGCCCGCCGTCCCGCAATCCGCGGGAGGCGGGCGATCTCGCTTTCCCGATCAGTCCGGTGAAGATCGGCGGCGGATGCGATGTGAGGCGCGACTCATGCTGTCGAGGCTGGCGTTACGGAGTCGCGGGAGGTGCTAGATTGAAGCCGGTACGCCGTAGCAGTTCAATCTCCCTGATTTTCTTCTGTCATTCTGCCCATGTCTACCAATCGTCTTCGTCAGCTTCACGAGGCCGGCCAGTCCGTATGGCTCGACTTCATCGATCGTGCCATGCTGCGAGATGGCTCGCTGCAGAAACGCATTCGCGAGGATTCCCTGCGGGGCATGACCTCGAACCCGTCGATCTTCGAGAAGGCGCTCGCCGAGGGAAAGGAGTACGACGCACAGATTGAAAGCGTCACGGATGAGCTGTCACCAAGCCAGCTGTTCGAGCTCGTCGAGACCGACGACGTGCGCGCGGCGTGCGACATTTTCGCCGACGTGTACCGCGAGTCCGGTGGAACCGACGGCTTCGTGTCCATCGAAGTCTCGCCGGGAGTAGCGGCGGACGCGGATGCGACGGTGGAAGAGGCGCGCCGATTGTGGGCGGCCGTCGACCGGCCGAACGTGATGGTCAAGGTGCCGGGCACCCCCGAAGGGGCGATGGCGGTGCGCAAGCTGATAACCGAAGGCATCAACGTGAACATCACGTTGCTGTTCTCCATCGAGGCGCATGCGCTCGTGATCGAGGCCTATCTCGCGGCCCTCGAAGAGCGCGCAGCCGCCGGGCTGCCGATCGATCACATCGCGTCGGTCGCGTCGTTCTTCGTCAGTCGCGTGGACAGCGAAATCGACAAGCGCCTCGAGGCCATCGCGGCCTCGTCGAGCGATGCCCTGCGTGACGGCATTCTCGCCATGCGCGGCAAGGCCGCCATCGCGAACGCGAAGCTCGCCTATCGTCTCTTCACGCGCCGCTTTTCCGGCGAGCGCTGGGCCAAGCTCGCGGCGCTCGGCGCCAAGGTGCAACGTCCGCTGTGGGCCAGCACGAGCGCCAAGAATCCGGCCTATCGCGACGTGATCTACGTCGAGACCCTCATCGGGCCGGACACGGTCAACACGATGCCGCCGGCCACCATCGAAGCCTTTCGTGATCATGGCGTTGTGGCGCGCACGGTGGACCAGGATTTTACCGCCGCCGAGCAGTTCTTCCACGACCTCGAGCAGGCTGGGGTGAGCATGGACGACGTGACGGGCAAACTGCTCGCCGACGGCCTGGCGTCGTTCCAGAAGTCGTTCGACACGCTCATCCAGGGCTTGGAGCGCAAGGCGAAGGCACTCGGCAAGACGCTCGTGCGCGCGTAATCGATTGCGCTGCTGATCACGCAGGAAATGGGCGCTCCGGGCAGTCCGGGGCGCCCTTGCTTTAGCTTGCGAGGAAGGCCTCGCTGCAGGCTAATTGAACGGGAACGCGCACACCTCTCCATCTGAATCCGACTCTTCCCTTGGCCATTCCGCATTTTCCACGGACGAAGGTCGTCTGCACGCTTGGTCCGGCCACCTCGACGCCGGAAGCCATCGGCGGTCTCATGGACGCCGGCCTCAACGTCGCCCGCATCAACTTCTCCCACGGCACCCACGAGCAGCACGCGCGCACGGTGGCGCTCGTGCGCGAGCAGGCGGCGGCGCGCTCGCGACCCGTGGCCATCCTCGGCGACCTGCAGGGGCCGCGCATCCGCATCGGCGACCTCCCGGAGCCGCTCACGGTCACTTCCGGCGAGGACATCGTGCTCTGCTTCGAGGACCTCGCCTCGGGCACGGACGTTCCCGTCACCTACGATCACATCGCAGACGACGTGAAGGTGGGTGATCGCATTCTCGTGGACGATGGGCTCATCGAGCTCGTGGTGCTGGAGGTGGAAGAACCGCGGGTGTTCACGCGTGTCGTCTACGGCGGCGTCATCAAGCGGCACAAGGGCCTGAATCTTCCCGGCGTGGCGGTGTCGGCGCCGTCTATCACGGAGAAGGATCGGGCCGACGTCACGTTCGCAGTCGCCCAGAAGCTCGACTATGTCGCGCTGAGCTTCGTGCGACGTGCCGAGGACATTGCGGAACTGCGCACGCTACTGCCCAAGGGCATGCTGATCGTTGCGAAGATCGAGAAGGACACCGCGCTCGTGAACATCGAGAGCATTCTCATGGCGTCGGATGCCGTGATGGTTGCCCGTGGCGACCTGGGGGTGGAGTTGCCGTTCGAGGAGGTGCCGCTGGTGCAGAAGCGCATCATCCGGCTGGCGGGGCACATGTCGCGGCCGGTGATCACGGCCACGCAGATGCTGGAATCGATGATCACGAACCCACGCCCCACGCGCGCGGAGGCGAGCGACGTGGCGAATGCGATCCTCGATGGCACAGACGCGGTGATGCTCTCGGCGGAAACGGCGTCGGGCGCCTATCCGAAGCTCGCCGTGCAGGCAATGCAGCGCATCATCAGCGAGATCGAGCAGCATCCCTCACCATCGCGCGACGACCGGCGGCACTCGATGGGCACCTCCACCACTGAGGAGACGATTGCCGCGGCCGTGGTGACGGCGGTGCGCATGTTAGGCACACCCCTCGTGATCGTGTTCACGAAGAGCGGCTTCAGCGCGCGCATGGTGTCGTCGCACCGGCCGGGCGTGCCGATCCTTGCCCTCACGGACATTGCCGATACGTACCAGAAACTGGCGCTGGTGTGGGGCGTGGTGCCGGTGCTGGTGCCCCACTGCGAGACGTACGAGGAGATGTACACGAATGCCCGTAGCCACGTCCTGCGTCTCGGGATGGCTCGCGAAGGCGACAAGGTGATCGTCACCGCCGGCGTGCCGTTCGACACGCCGGGCACGACCAACATGATCAAGGTCGAGACGGTGTGAAGCTCACCTTCCTGGGCACCGGCACGAGTTTCGGCATCCCCATCATCGGGTGTGCGTGTGCCGTCTGCACCTCCACCGACGTGCGCGACCGGCGCACGCGGGTGGGCGCGGTGATCGAGACGGACGGGGGCACCCGGCTGCTCATCGACACGCCGCCGGAGCTGCGATTGCAGCTGGTGCATGCGGGAATCGACAAGGTGGACGCGGTGTTCTTCACGCATGATCATGCCGATCACATCCACGGCATCGACGACGTGCGGGCCATCACGGTGCGGCAGCGTGCGGCGCTGCCGATGTACGCGGAACCGGAGGTGCTGGAACGCCTCTCCCAGCGCTTCCCGTACGTGTTTGATCCCCGCATGCGCCCGCTGCCCGGCACCTCGAAGCCGGAGGCGAGTGCGCACGCCATCCGCGACGGCGACGTCGTGCAGGTGGGAGACGCGTCGGTGGAGGCCATCGGCCTGCCCCATGGCGCCATGCGGGTCCTGGCCTATCGCGTCGGCCCGCTCGGCTACGTCACGGACGCGAAATCAGTGCCGCCCGAGGCCATCGAGCGCCTGCGCGGTGTAAAGGTGCTAGCGCTCAACGCGCTCTTCCGGCGCCCACATCCGACGCACCTCAGCATCGACGAGGCGGTGGAGGTGGCGGCCGCCATCGGCGCCGAGCGCACCTTCCTGATTCACCTCACGCACGAAACCTCGCACGCAGAACTCGAGGCCGAGCTGCCCGCGGGCGTCCGGCCGGCCCACGACGGGCTGGTCGTCGAGATCTGACGGCTCAACGCGCGGCCGCCGCGCACGGGCCTGCCTAACTACTCCGGGATTCCATGTCCATCTCCCTCGATTACACCTTCATGCTCAGCGATGCCGTCTCCGGCGGCGTCGGTCCGGAAGAATTCCGCGCGGCCGAGACGCCTTTCCGTCAGGCGCACGCGTCGCTGGGCGAGCGGCGGCAATCGGGTGAGCTTGGTTTCTTCGACCTGCCTACCAACCGCGAGCTGGCGGGCAGCGTGCTCGAGTTTATCGCCGCCGCGCGGGGCGCCTACCAGGACGTGGTGCTGCTGGGCATCGGCGGATCCGCGCTGGGACCCACGGCGCTGCGCAACGCCCTCTGCGCGCCACAATGGAACATGCTGGGCCTCGAGGCGCGGGGCGGCTTGCCGCGCCTGCACGTGCTCGACAATGTCGATCCGGTCACGATCAGCGCCACGCTGGGCCGGGTGCAGCTGGCGGAGACGCTCTTCCTGGTCATCTCTAAGTCCGGGGGGACGGCCGAGACCATGGCGCAGTACCTGGTCGTCCGCCAGCGTCTCACGGCCGAGGGCCTGCCGCTGGCACGCCACCTCGTCTTCGTCACCGATCCGGAGAAGGGGGCGCTGCGGCCCATCGCGCGCACGGAGTCGATTCCGGCGCTCGACATTCCCGCCAACATCGGCGGACGCTTCAGTGTGCTGTCACCGGTGGGCACGCTGCCCGCCGCGCTCGTCGGCATCGACATCGAGGAACTGCTGGCGGGGGCGGGTGAGATGGTGCGGGTCTGCGAGACGGACGACCTCGCCGCCAATCCTGCCGGCGCCTATGCGGTGCTGCAGTGGCTGGCCGATACCCGGGGCGGCAAGCACGTCAACGTGCTCATGCCCTACGCCGATTCCCTGCGCGACGTGGCCGCCTGGTTCGTGCAACTGTGGGCGGAGAGCCTGGGCAAGGAGCAGCCCGGCGGCATGCACGTGGGGCCGACACCGCTCCCAGCCGTGGGCGCTACCGACCAGCACGCCCAGGTGCAACTCTTCATGGAGGGGCCAAACGACAAGACGATCACCTTCGTCGCCGTCGATTCGCCCGCGCGGGACATCATCATTCCGGGCGCCCATGCAGACGTGCCCGACCTCGCGTATCTGGGCGGGCACTCCCTGTGGGAACTGCTGAACGCCGAGCGGCGCGCCACCACCGGAGCCCTCGCGGCTCGTGGTCGGCCGAGCATGACGCTGCAGATCGCTTCCATCGACGCCTGGCATCTCGGAGCGTTGCTCATGTTCTTCGAGATCGCCACGGCCTACGCGGGATCGTTATACGGCATCAATGCGTTTGACCAGCCGGGAGTAGAGCTCGGCAAGCGCTTCACGTACGGCATGATGGGACGGCCGGGATTCGAGAGCGCGCAGGCGGAATTCTCGGCGCTGCCGCAGTCGAACGCGGGACGCGTGATTCGCTGGTAATCACCCCGGCGCCACCTCCGCATTATCACGCGGCTGCAGGACCCGGGCGAAAGGGGTATCTTTGGAACCACGGAAATCGCGCGCTGCCATTCACCAGACTTTGTCGCCCATGTCCGCAACCACCGACGCCATCGCCCACGCCTCGCTCGGTCGCGCCGTAACGCGCACTGACTCATCGATCAAGGTGCACGACGCCGCCACGCTCGCCTCCCCGGCGATGGATGCGCTCGTCGCCGACGCCGTCTTTGGGGAGCCCGACGCGCGCGACTACGCGCGCTGGCTCATCTGGGAGTTGGGACAGGCGGTGGGGGTGCGACCCGCGTCCATCCACGAACTCTACATCGCGCGTGGACGGGGCGAGGTGAAGGGGGGCTTCACCGTGCCGGCGATGAACATTCGCGGCATGGCATACGACACCGCGCGTGCGGTCTTCCGCGTGGCCAAGCGGCTCGATGCCGGCGCATTCATCCTCGAGATCGCGCGTTCGGAGATTGCCTACACCGACCAGCGCCCCAGCGAGTACGTCGCCGTAATGCTCGCCGCCGCACTGCGTGAAGGATTCCGCGGGCCGGTGTTCATCCAGGGAGATCACTTCCAGGTGAACTCCAAGAAGTACGCGGTGGATGCGAAGGCCGAGGTGGACAACGTGAAGAAGCTGGCCGACGAGGCCATCGCGGCGGGTTTCTACAACATCGACGTCGACACCTCCACGCTCGTGGACCTCGCGCACGGCACCCTGGTGGAGCAGCAGCGCAAGAACTACGAGGAGTGCGCGGCCATCACGCAGTACGTGCGCTCGCAGGAACCGCCGGGAGTGACGATCTCCATCGGCGGGGAGATTGGCGAGGTGGGCACGGAGAACTCGACCACGCCCGAGTTGCGCGCCTTCATGGACGGATTCAATGCCACGCTCAAGGCCGTGGCGCCGGGCAAGGCGGGCCTGTCCAAGATCTCGGTGCAGTCGGGCACGTCGCATGGTGGGGTGGTGCTCACCGACGGTTCCATTGCCGACGTCGCGCTCGACCTCAAGACGCTCGAGGAACTGTCCAAGGTCGCGCGCGAGGAGTATGGCCTGTGCGGCGCCGTGCAGCATGGCGCCTCCACGCTACCCGACGACGCGTTCCACAACTTCCCGCGCACGGAAACGGGCGAGATCCACCTCGCCACGAACTTCCAGAACATGCTGTACGATCACATCCCGGCCGCGATGCGGGAGGAGATCTACGCGTGGCTGCGGCAGAACGCCGGGGACGAGCGCAAGAGCACCGATTCGGACGAGCAGTTCTTCTACAAGACGCGGAAAAAGGCCATTGGGCCGTTCAAGAAGCAGTTCTGGTCGCTGGAGGCGGACACGATGGCCAAACTGGCCGCAGCCTACGACGAAAAGTTCACCTTCCTCTTCACCCAGCTGGGCATCGGCGGGACGAAGAGCGCGGTGAAACAGACGGTGAAGCCCCTGGCCATTCACCGTCCCATGCCGGGCACGCCGGGTCACATCGTGGTGGAAGCGGCCCCGGACGACGCATCGCTCAGCGATTGAGCCGTATCACAACAGTCTTCAGTCCTTCAGGAGGTACATACATGGGTCGCTTCAACAAAGACGACGATCGGGTGATCATCGAGCGCGCGACAGGTTCCACCGTCGGCATGCTGATGGCAGGTCTTGCCATCGGGGCCGGCCTCGCACTCCTGCTCGCGCCGCAAAGCGGAGACGAGACGCGGCAGATCATTCGGCGCAAGGCGCGCAAGGCGCGTCGCGTGGCAGGTGGCTATGCCGACGACCTGCGTGATCGCGCCAGCGAAGTGCGCGACCGTGCGGGCCGCCTGGTGGACACCACCAAGGCGCGCGGTCGCGACATGGTAGAGCACACGCGCGACGCGGTCGACGATCGCATCGACGACACGCGGCGCGCGATCTCGGAGAAGCGGCGCGAGCTGAGCCGCGCCGTGGAAGAGGGGCGTGCGGCTGCGCGCGATGCCAAGGAGGCACTCGAAAGCCGTCTCGCCGACGCCCAAGTCTCTCAGGATGACGGAGCAAGCCCAGATAGCGGCGCCACCGCCAGCTGAGCGGCCGCCCATACGACGATCGCTGGCGGTTCGCTCCTCCCTCACGCAATGGTGGGAGACCTTTCGCGACTACGCGCGGCGCGTATGGATATCCAGCGGCGAAGACAACGTATTCTTTCTTGCCAGCGGGATCGCCTTCAACATCATGTTGACGGCGGTCCCGTTCGTGATCCTCGTCATCTCCGGCCTGACCTACGCGCTCGGCCTCTCGCCCGACGCATCGCTGGCTGAGGTCACCATTCTCATCGATCGCTTCCTGCCGCCGTACTCGCAGGCGCTCGATGCCACGCTGCACCAGCTGCTCGAGGACATCGTCGGGGCGCGCGAGGCCCTCGGCGTCTACGGCGCACTCACCTTCATCTGGTTCTCGACACGCCTCTTCGGATCGCTGCGCACGGTGCTGACCGAGGTCTTTCACATCGAGAACGACCGCAGCATTATCGCGGGCAAGTGGTTCGACGTCCGCATCACCATCTACTCCTCCTTCTTTTTGGTGGTGTACATGGTGCTCAGCACGTATCTCGCGGTCGCCAGCTCCCGCGGCGTGGCGTACCTCATCGAGGAGGGGCTGCGGCGCGACGTGATGGGCGGCCTGGAGTACGCCATCGGGCGCTCGGTGGCATTCGTCTTCATTGTCGCCATCTTCTGGTCACTGTACAGATACCTGCCGCACCGGAAGATTCGATGGCAGCAGGCGCTGGTGGGCGCCCTGTCGTCGGGCGGCCTGCTGGAGCTGGCTCGCAACGTCTGGACGATGGTCAATGCGTCCTTCAATCCGGGCTCGGTCTATTCCGGCACGCTGTACACCGTCATTTCGCTGGTGTTCTGGGTGTACTACGCGGCGCTCATCTTCGTGCTCGGGGGTGAGGTGGCACAGGCCCACGAGACGCGGCGCGTTAGGCGCATGCAGCGCGAAACCTTCGAGTAGCGCCGCGGCCCCATTCCATCCCCCGCAACGGGGCGAATGCCCCTATCTTTCAGTCGGCCCACCCGCGGACCTGCCGCGTCTGACGCGCCGCCCGTCACGACCCCCCTTCGCATGACCATCGACATTCGCTCCGACACCGTCACCAAGCCCTCGACCCGCATGCGGACCGCGATGGCCGAAGCCGAAGTTGGCGACGACTACCTGGATGGAGACCCCACCACCCGCAAGCTCGAGGAACGCGTCGCCCAGCTACTCGGCATGGAGCGCGCCCTCTTTTTTCCCAGCGGCACCATGGCCAACCAATGCGCCATCTGGACGCTGAGCGAGCGGGGCACGGAGATCTATGCCGACTTCCAGTCGCACATCAATGACTGGGAGATGGTCGGCGCAGCGGCGCTGGCAGGTGTGCAGATGCGCACCGTGAACGGCGAGGGACCGCTGATGGATTCGCAGTCGCTGGAGCGCGCCTTCCGCGCCCCCGCGCCCAGCGCCCCGCGTGCCTCGCTGGTCTGCCTCGAGAACACCCATAACGGCGCCGGCGGCCTCGTCACGCCCGTGGCAGGTATCAAGGCCATGCACGACGTGGCGCGCAACCGGGGATGTGCCGTGCATCTCGACGGGGCGCGTCTTTGGAATGCGTCGGCGGCCTCAGGCACTCCCGTGCACGAGTTCGCGCGCTTTGCCGACACGGTCATGGTCTCCTTCAGCAAGGGGCTCGGCGCTCCCGCAGGGGCGGCGCTGGCCGGCTCGGACGAGATCATCACGCGCGCCAACGAGCAACGGAAGCGGCTGGGCGGGGTCATGCGGCAAAGCGGCATTCTGGGCGCCGGCGCGCTGTACGGGCTGGAGCACAACATGGCGCGCCTCATCGAGGATCACGACAAGGCGGCAACGTTCGCGGCCACGGTGGATCGCGCAATCGCCGCCACGGTCGTGCCCCCCGATTCCAACATCGTAATGATCGATCTGGCACCGGGCATGTCGGCGCACGACGTCGTGCGCCGTGTCGCCGAACGTGGGGTGAAAGTGGGCGTCTGGACTCCCACCCGCGTCCGCGCGGTCATGCACCTCGACGTGTCGCTGAAGGATGCCGAACGCGCGGCCGAGATCGTGCTCGACGGCCTCGACGAGGCGTGGCGCGCGCTGGGCGACACGAGTGAGTGGCCCGCCATGAAGGTCTGAGTTCGCGCGGCTGCGGGGCGGGATGGGCGGGGTCGGCGGGCGCGCGCCGTGGCTCGCTGCAGGCTTGGCGGGCGCGGTTCCGTCCGTGGGTGCGGGCCGTTATAATGCAGGTGCTCCAGGTCCCGAAGGGCGAAAGCGCGCCAACCCCGTCAGGACCCCGAAGGTAGCAGCGGTACGCGATGTCTTACGTTGCTTCGTCAGGCCTGGAGTATTGCCGCGGGCGCGATTCACTCGACGAGTGGACGCGCCCGCGGTCGTTCCACCAATGGTCGCGCCGCCTTGGTCGTTCCGGCCCGGAGCGCGCGGTGATGCTCGGGTGACCTCGCGCCGATCACGCCCGCGACCCAATTTTCGCCAGCACTCCCTTCCTTCGTCCTCGCGACTGCTGCCTTGATCGCCCTCGCCCGCAAATACCGTCCGAAGAACTTCGCCACGGTGGCCGTGCAGTCGCACGTCTCCAATACGCTCAAGGGAGCGATCGCGCGCGGCCGGGTGGCGCATGGATACCTGCTGTGCGGTCCGCGCGGGGTGGGGAAGACCACGCTCGCGCGCGTGCTGGCCATGGCGCTCAATTGCGAGAACAAGCAGGACGATGGGGAGCCATGCGGTGCGTGCACCTCCTGCACCCGCATCTGGAGCGGGGGGGCGTCGATGGACGTGGTGGAGATCGACGCGGCATCCAACCGCGGTGTGGATGACGCCCGGGAGCTGCGCGAGCGCGCGATGTACGCGCCGTCGGGCGAGGATCGCTACAAGGTCTACATCGTGGACGAGGCGCACATGCTCACGCGCGAGGCGTGGAACGCGCTGCTGAAGATCCTCGAGGAGCCGCCCCCGCGCGTCGTGTTCGTCTTCGCCACCACCGAGCCGCAGAAGATCGCCCAGTCAGCCGCGCCGGTGCTGAGCCGACTGCAGCGCTTCGACCTCAAGCGCATCGGCGTCTCCGAGATCGTGAAGCGGCTCGAGACCGTGCTCGAATCGGAGGGGATTGCTGCCACAGCGGAATCACTGGCGATGATCGCGCGTGCCGCTGACGGGTCGATGCGCGATGCGCTCAGTCTTACCGACCAGGTGATATCGATAGGTGATGGAAACATCACCGCCGAGCGCGTTCGCGAAGCGCTCGGCCTGGTTCCGGAGGACGAATACCTCCACCTCATCGACATCATTGCGGGACAGCGTGCGGGAGAAATATTCGAGGCTGTGCGAAAGCTCGCCGATGGCGGTGTGGACTTTGCCGTTTTTCTGTCAGGGCTGGGAGACATTCTGCGAGCGCAGCTGGCGATAGTGCTCGATGCTCGCGCATCGGGCGTCTCGCCTCATGCTCTCGGCGTGCTCGAGAGTCACCGTGACGACTTTTCGCCCGGCGACCTGTTGCGAATGCTCTCGATGCTGAGCGGGATCGAGCCCCAGTTCCGCCGAAGCTCGCAGCAGCAGCTGCTGGTGGAGATGCTGCTGGTGCGATTCGCGCTTCTCGACAGGTCGGTCTCGCTGGAGGACGTGCTCCAGACGCTTGGCGGAGCGGGAGGTCCGCAGGGGACAATCACGAGGCCGCTCCGGCCCCGGCCTCTTCAGGCCGAATCGCGCACTGCTGTTGCACCGGGTACTCTGTCGGAGTCACGTCCGGCCGCGGATCCCGCGGGGAAAAACGCCAGCGATCCCTCTCCTGCGAGACCGGACGCGCCGGATTGGAAGGCGGGCTTCGATCAGGCCGCGAGCAGCGTCGAGCGTCCGCGGCTCACTACTGAGGCGGTGAGGGAAGAGCGTCTCGCGATGTTGCGTGCACAGGATCCCGTGTTCGATGCGGCTGTCCGTGAGCTCGATCTGGATCTGCTGGATTGATTTCGCCACACATCACCCACAATACGAACGATGGCTGATTTTTCGAAGATACTCGAGCAGGCGCAGCAGATGCAGGGGCGCCTCGAAAAGGTCCAGGCGGAGCTGGAGGGCATGACGGTCACGGGTAGCTCCGGGGGCGGCATGGTCACCGTGGACGCGGATGGAAAGGGCCAGATTACGAAGGTGAGGGTTGACCCGTCTATAGTGAGTGCATCCGACGTCGAGATGCTCGAGGACCTGCTTCTGGTGGCCCTGCGTGAGGCTCAACAGAAATCAGCCGAGCTGGCGAAGCAGGAGATGTCGAAGCTTACCGGCGGCATCGGGCTTCCGTTCAAGCTGCCGTTCTAGGGTGTCGGCTATCGACACGCTCGCGGCAGAGCTGGCGAAGCTTCCTGGCATTGGACGAAAGACCGCGATGCGCCTCACGTATCATCTGCTGAAGCAGCCGACCGAACAGAGCAGACGGCTTGCCGAGGCACTCGTCATTCTTTCGGAGAAAGTGCGCCCATGCAGTCAGTGCTACAACCTCACGGAGGACGAAGTTTGTTCGATATGTCGCGATGCGCGCCGTGATGCAGCTGTGATCTGCGCAGTGGAGGAAGCCTCCGATATCGGTGCGATCGAGCGCGCCGGCGAGTTTCGCGGCGT
>JBDSVW010000088.1:0-2884 GCA_039927015.1 Gemmatimonadaceae bacterium
ACGGGCGCGCGATGCGGTTCACGATGAAGCCAGGCGTGTCGGCGGCGCGCACCGCAGTTTTGCCCCAGTGGCCAATGAAGCGCAGCACCGCATCGGCCAGTGCGCCATCCGTCCGGAGGCCCGGCACGACCTCTACCAGCGGCATGATGGTGGCGGGGTTGAAGAAGTGCACGCCCAGCACCCGCTCGGGTTGCTCGCACGCCGCGCCGATGGACGCGATCGAGAGCGATGACGTGTTGGTCGCCAGCACGCACTCCGGCGTGACGATCTTCTCGAGCGCGCGGAAGGTCGCCTGCTTGATGTCCAGGTGTTCCACGATCGCCTCGATCACGATGCCGCACGCGCGCAACGCTGCCAGTCCATCCTGCGGCTCCACGGTCTCCAGCCGCTCGAGCGCACTGGTGGCCGCGGGCGCGGTGAGCCGGCCCTTGTCCACATCGCGCTGCAACGCCTTCTCGATCACCTGGCGTCCGTTGCGCACCGCCGACAGCTGCGAGTCCGTCAGCAGCACGCGGTGCCCGTGCTTGAGTGCGACCTGCGCGATACCAGTGCCCATGGCGCCGGCACCTACCACACCGACTACGGTGTCCCCGTTCAACGCGTGTGCTGTCATCTCGAGTCGGCAGTCATGAGAGTGAAGCGGCGGCGGTCAGCTGCCGGTGAAGGACGGCGCGCGCTTCTCGAGGAACGCGCTCACACCCTCCGCGAAGTCGCGCGTGCGCCCTGCTTCACGCTGCAGCGTCTCTTCCAACTCCAGCTGCGCCGCGAGGTCATTGGTGGCCGAGGCGTTCAAGGCGCGCTTGGTGAGCGCGAATCCTCGCGTCGGCTGCGTCGCCAGATGCAACGCCAGCGCGCCGGCCGTCTCCATCAGCGCGTCGGGCTCGCACACCTGCCAGATCATGCCCCACTCGAGTGCGGTCTTCGCGGGCAGCTTGTCGCCCAGCATCATCAGCGCCGTGGCGCGCGCCATCCCCACCAGTCGCGGAAGCGTGAAGGTTCCGCCGCTGTCGGGCACGATGCCGATCCTGGAGAAGGACTGGATGAAGGACGCCGACGACGACGCGAGCACGAGGTCGCAGGCGAGCGCGAGATTGGCCCCCGCGCCCGCCGCGACGCCGTTCACCGCCGCCACGACGGGTTTCTCCAGCTCCCGGATGCGGCGCACAATGGGATTCCATTGCTCGCGCACCACGTCCCCAAGGTCGGGCATGGCGTCGGGGTCATCCAGCGACACCGAGGCGAGATCCTGGCCCGCACAGAATGCCCGGCCCGCGCCCGTGATCAACACCGCGCGCACCGTGGCGTCCGCCGCAGCCGCATCGAGCAAATCCTGCAGCTGGCGGCCCATGTCCAGGTTGAAGCTGTTGAGCACGTCGGGTCGGTTCAGCGTGAGGCGCAGCACGCCACGGTCGAGGTCGGACAGGATCAGGGCGTCACTCATCGTCGGCAGGCATCTCGCGTCGAAGTGAAGGGCACCATCGCAAACTAGCGGGATCGCACGCGCACCACATCCACGTGCTCGATCACGTCGCCTTCCAGCACCCCCTCCGCCACCTCACGCCCCTGCAGGATCTCGCCAAACACGGTGTAGTCATGGTCGAGGCGGTAGTTGTCTGTGAGGTTCACGAACAGCTGCGCATCGCCGGTGTCCCGACCCCGAGTGGAAATGCCGAGCGTGCCCCGCAGGTGACTGGGCAGCCCCACCTCGTCACGCATGAACGGCCCGTCCCCCACGTACTCCGTGGCCGCCGGGCTTCCCCCTTGTATCACGAAACCGGGTTCGACGCGATGGAAGGTGAGTCCCGCATAGTACCCGGCCCGTGCGAGCCGCACGATGCGCGCGACCGTCAGCGGCGCCTCGTCAGGCATCAGTCGCACCAGGAACGACCCCCCACCGCTGGCCGCCGTCATGCGCACCAGCAGGCGGAAGTCACCGCCCAGCACGGTCTCGACCTGATCTTCGGCGACAGGCGCGGGGCGAGGCTGCGCCACGACACGCCGCAGCGTCCAGCGCTCCAGGATGGTCGCCGACTTCCCCGCGACGGTCGAATCGAAATCGGTCACGTACGGTGCCAGCCGCGCCGCGTTGCGCGCCGAGCCCAACTCACCGATGCGGTCGAGAATCTCCACGCGCGGGTCCCGGGAATTCTCGCGCAGCTCCTTCGAGATGCGGTCGAGCGCCGCCAGCAGGGACGGCAGCACGGAGTCGGGAAGCGGTGCCCCCTTGAGCGCAGCCGCCGCCTGCCGCACGACGTGGTAGTCGGGCGAGGCCAGCGCCGCCACGAACACCCGGTCGGCCAGATGGCCTACTGTGGCCGAGATGCCGGCCAGGGCGGCTTCGCGGACATTCCCGCTGCCGTCGAAGGCGAGCGCCGACAGCGTCATGGTATCGCGGGCGATGGCCGCCGCGCGCGCCACGTACAGGCGCACCTGCCACAGCGGATGGTGCGCGTCGCGCCGCAGCAGCGGCACCACGCGCGCTGGCGCCAGCCGCGCCAGCGCGGTCATCGCGTGGGCCCGCGGATGCCAGGACACCGCCCCCCGCGCGCGGGCCGCGCTGGACGCGCCGTGCGTCTCGATCACGCGCAGCAGCGTGTCCACGGCCCGCTCACGATCGTCACAGCCGCCGCCTAACGCGTCGATCGCCGACAGCATCACGTGCGGATTGGCGTCCCGGGCCGCCGCCAGCAGGGGAAGGCACGGGCGGGGCCCCGGCAGGCCGGCGTACGCGCGCACGGCCTCCACGCGCACCATCGAGGAAGGATCGCGCAGCCCGCTCGCGACGAGTTCGCGACGCCACGCGCTGTCGTTCACCGCCCCCTGCGCCACCATTGCGGTGCGGCGCACCTGCTCATCGGGATCGCGCATGCCGCGCCGCAACACC
>JBDSVW010000089.1:0-38172 GCA_039927015.1 Gemmatimonadaceae bacterium
GGCGGGGCCGGACCTGCCGTAGAATGAATAATCATGCATACTATGTGAGCCAGAGGGGGCTGAGATGAGGGCCTTTTCTGACTCTGAATCTCCCAATTCGTGTGAACCATCTCTCGCAGTGAGTGCCAAGGTGAGTGCCAGAGCTACCTCGCGAATCGCTAAGTCTATGGAGCGTAAGGGGTTCGAACCCTTGACCCCCGCCTTGCAAAGGCGGTGCTCTCCCAGCTGAGCTAACGCCCCGGGTGAGATGAGATAATATACCCACACGATTGACGGAGAGGAAACTGCCATGACGGGTCCAGGACAAACGCTGAGCCTTCGCTGCCAATTCTGCCTGACGTGGAACACGGTGCATGGGGCCCGGGCGGCCCAGAAACCGAAGTGCGGCAAGTGCGCGAAGCCGATCCTGCTCGACCGGCCGTGGCCCCTCTACGACGACACCTTCACCCGCACGGTCAACGAGTCCGTGGTCCCGGTCCTGGTCGACTTCTACGCGGACTGGTGCGGACCGTGCAAGATCATGGCGCCGGCGGTAGACAAGCTCGCCGCCCAGTACTTCGGCCGCGCCCTGGTGGCGAAGCTGGACACCGATCGCGCACCAAAGACTGCGGGATCGTTCGACATTCGCGGCATTCCCACGAGCATCGTCTTCCACGGCGGCAAGGAAATCGCGCGCCAGAGCGGCGCCCTTCCCTACGAGGCGCTCGAGGCGATGCTGAAGCAGGTCATGGCCCCAATGGCCTGACGCCACGCACCGTTGCCAGCGCGCGAGCGGTGCGGGCCGTATTCTCACGAGCAGGACACGCTCCTCTTCCCACTCCTCACTCTCAAATGCCCCTCGCCCCCACCGACTCGCGTCCCGATCCCGCGCTGGCCCGTCGCTCGTTCCTCGGACGGGTGAGCGCGGCCGTTGCCGCATTCTCCGCGGGAGTCATCGCCTCGCCGTCGCCGCTTGAGGCGCGGCCCTCCCGCCGAGCGGACGACTTCCGGCCCGCCCGTCACGCGCAGGATGACTGGCTGGACGCGGTGCCAGGATCGCATCGCTTCTTCTTCGACGCCACCACGCCCACGGGAGCGGGCGAAGCCATCACCTTCGCGTCCAACTACTACGTTGCCAACAAGAGCGGCTACGGGCTGGAGCCCTCGGACCTGGCGGTCGTCATCTGCCTGCGTCACTGGGCTACCCCGTTCGCATTCAACGACGCGATCTGGAAGAAGTACGGGACCTTCATGGCGGAGCGCATCAAGTTCAACGATCCCGCGACGCAGGCGGCCCCCCTGCTCAATGTCTACCAGGCGACCAACTACGGCATGCAACTCCCGAACCGGGGAACCACACTCGATGCGATGGTGGCGCGCGGCACGCACTTCGCGATCTGCGACATGGCCGCGCGCGCGTTCGCCGGCATTATCGCCGGCAAGACGGGCAGCAAGTCGGACGACGTCTACGCGGAGCTGAAGGCGAGTGTGCTTGGCAATGCGCACTTCGCGGCGGCAGGCATTGTCGCAGTGAATCGGGCGCAGGAGCGGGGGTACAGTGTGCAGTATATAGGGTGAATTTGAGAAGACGAGAAGATGAGAAGACGAGACGACGAGAGGACAAGGAAGCGGGGCGGGCTCGAAGGAGCTCGCCCCGCTTTTCTCCTGCCCGAGAGTCACATTGTGCGTTACTCGTGGGCGGGGAGGGGTTCCATCGTTTCGGCGTCCACCGGCACCTGCATCTCGTCGCGATACGGAGACGTCATCCACACCACGCGCATGCGCGGGAAGGCATCCATGAAGCTCAGGTACGTATAGCCCCAGAGACCCAGGAAGCCCACCGTCGTGCCGATCTCCACGAGGCCGAACGGCACCGACGTCACCAGCTGCAGGTAGATCGGCGGGTAGATCTCGAGGTAGCGATGGATCCACATACCGACCATCGCGCAGGCGGCGAAGAACGCCATGGTTGGCGTGTAGAGCTTCGGCGCCTTGCCGAGCAGGCCGAAGAACGGCGCCCCGAACACCAGGAAGGCCACCGTCACCGTGAGCGGCGTCCACGGCTCGACGAGCTTCTGCCGCAGGAAGTGCGTCTCCTCGCCGACGTTTCCGAACCAGATCACGAGGTATTGCGAGAAGGTCAGGTAGCCCCAGAACGCGGTGAAGGCGAAACAGAGCTTGCCCACATCGTGCAGGTGCGTCTCGGTGATGAGGTCATGCGCACCGAGGAAATTGCGCCAGACGCGCAGCAGCAGCGCGAACACCATGAGCATGACCAGCCAGCCGCCCATGAACACCTGCCAGCCGTACATCGTGCTCTGGAAGTGGTAGTCCATCGACATGCTGAGATCCCAGGCCAGGATCGTCCAGCCGAAGCCGAAGGCGAGGGCGAGGAAGACGGCCAGCTTGCCCTGCAGCGAGTGCGTGGAATGCATCTCCCGGCGTTCCTCGCCGAAGCCACGCCGCATGCGTTCGCGAATGCCGCGCGCCCACGAGGCGCCCCACTCCGGCAGGAGTCCCACGTCCACCCGCACCGACGTGTACGTGTACCAGACGCTGAGCGCGGTGAGGATTCCGTAAACCACGATGCTGCGAATGCTCCAGAACGTGGGGTCGAGCCACTTGGCCTTCTCTGGAATCGCGATCGTCTCGTGGGTCCACGGGAAGATGTGTGACTTCCCGAAGATCGTCACGAGCAGCAGCACGAACGCTACCGGCATCCAGGCCACGAAGCCCTCCACGAGCCTTATGACGGCGCGGGACCAGCGGGCAGTGGTGATGCGCTGCACGGCCGCCAGCATCACGCCGGCGGAGGACGGAATGGTGAAGTAGAGCCAGTTGACGTGGAACGCCTGCCAGGCGCGATCCTCGCCCATGGCCGCATAAATGACAAACACCGCGAAGCCGAGCACCGCCAGCACCAGCGATGCCATCTTCAGGCGCGGGGACACCGGGTTTCGCTGGATGAGCGACACCAGTTCCTCACGCGTCGGCATATCCGATCCGTGATGTGCGCTCACTCGTGTTCTCCCGTCTTTACCGGCAGCGCCGCGCCTTCGGCGGGCTGCGCGTTAGGTCTCTCCGACGACTGCATGCCACCGCTCCCCGGGGTGCCGATCATCGACGGCAGCACGGGTCGCGTCCAGCGATTCGGTCCAATGCGACTGGCGCCGGGCACCTTGTCTCCGGTCACTCCCGGCATGGCCAGCCGTCCCGTCGCGAATGCCACGCCACCGGCCTTGCCCTGCAGGGCCCGCACGTAGTTCACGACGTCCCAACGATCCATCTCCTCGATGCGGTTGTAGGTCGGCATCAGGCCGCGACCGTTGCGCATCATGCCGTAGATGTAGCCGTCGGTGCGGTTGGCCGAGAGTTCGGTGACGATGTTGATGCCCACCATGCCGTACTTCACCGCCGGCCCGTCGCCGATGCCCTTCTCGCCATGGCAGACGGCGCAGTTGAGCTCATAGTACATGTGGCCGTTGGCAAGCGACGCTTCGCTGATGGGCGTCGGGTTCGTGACCATCTTCCCGATGGAATCCACCTGGCCCGGACCGGCGAGATACGACACCTGCATCTCGGACACCATCGTTCCGGAGCGCGGCACGGAGCCCTGCGGGGCGCCGCGCACGTGCTTCAGGATGGAGTCCTGCTCCCACACCGTCACCATCGGTTGCCGCTTGAAATCCGTGAACCACTCACACGCGGTGAGCGAGAGGATCGCCGGAACCAGCAGCATGAGCCGGGTGCTCTGCGCGTTACCTCTCACCACGCACCTCCACCGCGCCATGGGCGCGGAGCATGGCTTCGGCATCCTTGAGCCGCTCGGGAGGTGCCTCGACATAGATGCCGTAATCGCCGTGGCTGAAGCGCGGGTCGAAGCCCACCGTGGCCGTGATCTTGGGAACGCGGGAATGGATGAACATCGCCGCCACGGTCGATAGCGCGCCGACGAGCACCATCATTTCGAATCCGATGATGGTATAGGGAATCCAGCTCGCGATGGCCTTGCCGCCGACGACGAGGGGCCAATATTCGGAGGTCCAAATCGCCATCCAATAACCAAACGTGAGACCCAGCAGGCCGCCGATGAGCGTGTACTGGCGCACGGGGCTCGGCGGCGGCGCGACCGCGTGCTCGATCTCGTGCCGCGGCGCTGGCGTGTACACGGTGAACTGGAACTTCTGCTTTTTCAGCGCTTCGATGGCATCGCATGTGGCATCGAGTTCACGAAACGCTGCTACGAGTCCGCTGCGCATCAGTCAAACTCCCCTGGAGTCTCGGTGCCGTAGTCCCGGTGGTGTCCGGATGCATCGATGCCGTGGCCGCGGGCATGCGAGCGCAGCTTGGGCGGCACGATTTCCTTCACCTCGGCGATGGCCACGACGGGCAATTGCTTGATGAACAGGAGGAACCACATGAAGAACCAGCCGAAGCTGCCGACGAGGATTGACACGTCCACCCAGCTGGGCAGGTACGTGCCCCACTGCCAGGGCTCGAACTCATGCGAGAGCGACGGCACGATGATCACGAAGCGCTCGAACCACATCCCCAGGTTGATGAAGATCGAGAGGATGAAGAGCCACGACGGGTTGCGACGCAGCTTCTGCGAGAAGAGCGAAAGCGGCAAGATCATGTTGCACGTGAGCATGATCCACGCGGCCCACCACCACTCGCCGAACACGCGGTTCCAGAAGTAGTCCTGCTCCACCGCGTTGCCGCTGTACCAGGCGATGAAGAACTCGATGATGTACGCGCACCCGACCACCTGCGACGTGAACAGGCAGAGCTTGGCCGCCGCGTCGAGGTGATTGATCGTGACGTAGTGCTGCAGCTTGAAGAACTTCCGGATCGGGATGATGATCGTGAAGACCATGCCGATGCCGGAGAAGATCGCACCCGCCACGAAGTAGGGCGGGAAGATGGTCGCGTGCCATCCCGGGGTGAGCGCCATGGCGAAGTCGAACGACACCACGGAGTGCACCGAGAGTACCAGGGGCGTGGAGAACGCCGCCAGGAACAGGTACATCTTCATGAAGTGGCGCCACTCGGGCTCGGAGTTCCGCCAGCCGAGTGAGAGGATTGCAAGGATCCGCTTGCGCGTGGGGTTCGTCTCCCGGTCACGCAGCACCGCGATATCAGGCACGAGGCCGACGTAGAAGAACGTGGCGGAGACAGTCAGGTAGGTGAGAATCGCGAAGACGTCCCACACCAGCGGGCTCTTCGGATTCGGCCAGATCAACCGCCAGTTGGGATACGGAATGAGCCAGAAGAACTTCCAGGGACGCCCGATGTGAATAATCGGGAAGAGCCCCGCGGTCATGACGGCGAAGACGGTCATGGCCTCTGCACAGCGGTAGATCGTGGTGCGGAATCCAGCGCGGAACAGGAAAAGGATCGCGGAAATCAGCGTGCCCGCGTGTCCGATACCGACCCAGAACACGAACGTGATGATGTACACGCCCCACATCACCGGCGGCGCGTACCCCGCATTGCCCAGTCCCCAGTAGATCTGGTAGATCCACGCCGCCGCGCCCATGAGGAACATGGCGATCGCGACGCCTAACGCCGCGAACCATCCCTTGGTGGGTGCGAGGGTGCGGATGATCTCGTTGTCCACCTGCTCGTAGTCGCGGACGCCCGGCAGCTGAATATCAGCCGTGGCGAGATTCCGGCGAACCGGGTCGGCGAGCGTCCCCATTAGTGCGCTCCCTCCGCCGCCGGTGCTGCCGTGGGGGCTGCAGCGGTCGCCGCAGCGCCGCCTACCGCCGTCGTGTGATTCACGCGCTTCAAGTAGACCACCGCGGTGTAGGTATTCAGTTCCGCGAACACGTGATAGGCGCGCGCGTCGTCGACCAGCTTGGCCACCATCCAGTTCTCGTCGGCGGCATCGCCAAAGACGATCGCCTTGGAGGGACAGGCCTGCGCGCACGCGCTCGTGAACTCGTCGGGATTGAGCTCGCGATGTTCGAGCGAGGCCAGGTTCTCGGCGTCGCGGATGCGCTGCACGCAGAAGGTGCACTTCTCCATCACACCCTTGCCGCGCACGGTCACGTCCGGGTTGAGCTGCAGGTGCAACGGTTCCGGGAACGCATACTGGCGGCGGTCCTTCTCACCGAAGCCGTGCCAGTTGAAGTAGCGGACCTTGTAGGGGCAGCCGTTGGAGCAGTAACGCGTGCCCACGCACCGGTTGTAGACCTGCACGTTGAGGCCGTCGGGCGAGTGGTACGTCGCGTACACCGGACAGACGGGCTCGCACTGCGCGTTACCGCAGTGCTGGCACATCATCGGCACGAAACGCGCCTCGAAATCGGTCGAGCCGTCCTCGCCGCCCTCGAAGTAGCGCTCGATGCGGATCCAGGCCATCTCGCGACCCTTGAGGATGTTCGCGCCGGGGCGCGTATCCCACGCCGCGTCGCTCGAGCCTGAGCCGGGTCGCAGCGAACGCCCCTGCCAGCGCGCACCCACGGTGGGAATGTTGTTCTCGGCGTAGCACGCCGTGACGCACGCGGAGCAGCCGGTGCAGCGCGCCAGGTCGATGGTCATCGCCCAGCGGCGCTTGGCCATCCCGCTCCAGTGCTTCGGATCGTACTGTCCCTGCTCCTTGGCGGTGGAATCCGCCAGGTCACCCTGCGCATCGGCGGCAACCGGCGACCGCAGCCCGGGCAGGAATTCGTGGCTGGCGTCTCCGGGGAGGTGATGTGCCTCCTCCTTGTAGCGGCCGGCCACGAGATCGGCGACCGTGAGCGCCTGCGCGATACCGCGGCCGTGCTGGCGTGCGGAGCCCTCGGTGGTGACGAGCGGAGAGGCGCCCGCCTCTTTCGTGACGCGCGCCTTGGCTTGCGTGTATGCCACGCCGCCCGAGCCATTCCAGGTCGCGCCCAGCGCGTCGAGCGCGTTGACGCCGAGGTCCTTCGCGTAGCGGCCGTAGGCGGTATGCCCCTGGCCTAACGCGACCGCGACGGTGTCCTGGCGGATGCCGAGATAGACGAAGACCGGGGCGGTGATGCTGCCGGCCGCCGTCTGCACGGTGACATGGTCACCGGCGACCACACCCAGCGTGCGGGCTGTGGCGGGATGCACTTCCACCCACGACTGCCAGCAGATTTTCGAGACGGGATCGGGGAGTTCCTGCAACCACGGCTTGTTGGCCGCGGCGCCCGTACCGAGCACCGCGTGCGGGTACACGACCAGGAAGTACTCGCCGTCCCCGGCGATCGCGGCGGGTGCCGCGGGCGTGCCCACGACGGCCGCGGGCGTCGATGCCCGCGCGGGAATCGATCCGCTACCGAAGCCGGCGGCCAGCGCCTGCGTGAACGCGGCGCTTCCACCTCCGAACCGGCTTGAGACGTAGTCGCGATAGCTCTTCCAGGGGAACCGGGACGCCGCCGCGGTGTCGCCCTGCGCCAGCTGCAACAACACGTTGGCCGTGGCCCGCGTGTCGAAGATCCGCTCCATCACCGGCTGCTGCAACGACACGACGCCCGGCCTGGCCTCAGCATCGCCCCACGACTCCAGGTAATGGTCGTCGGGCAGCACCAGGTCGCAGAGTTCCGTCGTCTCGTCGGGATAGCTCGAGAAGGAGACCTTGTACGGGATCTTCGCCATTGCCTCGGCGAACTTGATGGACTTGGGCGTGTCGTAGGCCGGGTTGGCCCCGCGCACGAGGAGCAGCGAGACGCTGCCGCCCTCGGCCGCGCGCGCGACCGCGTCCATGCGCTGCGTGCCCACGGCGCCGTCGAAGCCGCCCATCGCCTCGGCGGGCTTGACCGTCACGCCTACACTGCCCGAGGCCTTGTTGATGTCGGCGGCCAGCGTCGCCACGACACCGGCGTTAGGCGTGCTGACACCGGAGACCACCAGGCTCGGTGAGGCACTCCGGAGCTCATTCGCCAGCTCCTGCAGCGTGGCTTCGGTCACGCCACTCGCGTCGGCGGCGTCCTTGATGGAGGTGCCGCCGGCACCGCCCACGGCACCGAGCAGGGCGCGCGCGATGACTTCCTCACTCCCGGGCCGGCAGGCGATCCAGCTGTCTGCATTCAGGCCGGTGAGGGAGCGACGGGGTCCGACGTAGACGAAGCGGGGCGCGTTCTGGAGCTTGGCCCGCGCATCGGCGAACGCGAGCTGGTGCGGTACGCCGGCACCACGCCCATCGAGGAAGTCCGCGCCGAAGGATATGACGAGCTGCGCGGCGGCGAAGTCGAGCGTCGGCATGGCGGCGCCGTAGGCCGCAGTGTTGGCCGAGCGCACGGCGAGGTCGGCTTCGGAGTCGTACGCCAGGTACGCCGGAGCGCCGAAGGCGCCTAACCAGGAATCCAGAAAGCTGCCGAAGGAGCCCGAGGCGTGCTGGTCGATGAAGACCACGTTGGCCGCGCGGCCCGTCGAGCGGACCTCGCCGAGCTTCTGGCTGAGCAGCGGAATCGCCTTCTCCCACGTGGTGGGCACGAGCTTGTCGCCCTCACGCACCATCGGCTGCCGGTAGCGATCGGGATTGTACAGGCCCTGGAGGCCGGCCTGCCCGCGGGCGCAGAGGGCGCCGTGGTTCACGGGATGCTCAGGATTTCCCTCCAGCTTGATGGCGCGCCCATCGCGCACTTCGGCCACCACACCGCAGCCGGTGGCGCATTCGCGGCAGGTGGTGCTGAAGTAGGTCGAGACGCCGGGCACCGTCTGGTCTGGGGAGACCAGGTAGGGTATCAGCTTCTCGACCTTCTCCTGGCCGCACCCGATGGTAGTGGTCACGGCGCCGGCGGCGCCGAGCACCTTGAGGAACTCGCGGCGCTTGACGCCCGCGGACCCCGTCGACTGGCTCATGCAGTGCTTCCTCGATCGTCGAGACGAACCACGGAATCCCCGGCCATGCTCGTTAGGCCCGGCGCCGCGGCGAACGCGATGCTGCGTGTATCAACCGAGGCGCACGCGCCGCGACGCCGCACGCAGCGGCAGCCGGTGGCGGTGCGCCAGGGAGTAACGGCGAACGCTGTCATCAGTAGTGGCAGATGGCGCAATCGTAGCGCGCCTTCTTCGGCGCCACGTTGGCAGCGGCGCGCGCACCCGCCGTGTCGCCCGCGGCCATCAGACCATCGCTCAGCTTGTAGCCCTTCACGTGACAGTCGAGGCACCAGCCCATGTTGAGCGACGCGTACTGCTCCACCTGCGCCATCTCCTGCACCGGTCCGTGACAGCTCTGGCACGTCACGCCGGCGTTCACGTGGCGCATGTGCGGGAAGTGCACGTACTCCGGCAGCTTGTGGATACGCTCCCATGGCACTGCCGTCCACTTATCCGGCTGCCCGAGCGGAGCATACGTGGCCAGCTTCTTCAGCTCCTCGCTCTCCCGCGCCGGCTTGCCGTCCATGGCGGGACGATTGGCCCCGACCACCGTATGACAGCCCATGCACGTCCCGACCGCCGGCAGTCCCGGGTCGGGCGACTTGTTGGCGCTGAAGTGGCAATAGAGGCAGTTCATTCCCAGCGTCTGGACGTGCACCGGATGCGGGAACTTGATCGGCTGCTCGGGGGCAAACCCCTGCGAGGACGATGCGCCGCTGTACGCCGAGAGCAGCGTGGCTGCGGTCGCGAGTGCGAAGAACGCCGGAACGAGCGCCCACTTACGCCTGCTCGTCATCAAGACTTGGGGTGGAGGGGAATCCGACAGAAAGCCTCGGGCTTGTGAATGATTTCACAAATACGCGAAACCGCGGCGAAAAATGGTCAGGCGTCGCACGACTCGCAAGAGTCGCGTGCGCCCGGAGTTGCGTGGCGAATCGAATGCCTCATGAAGCGCGTTGCACGAGGTGAAGGAAGGCTCACAATCAAGTGTCACGGGCACGCTGCGCTGCACCCTCGCATTACATCGCGAGATGCGCAAGCATGGATGCACGGAGCGCATCTGGAAGGAGCTCCAGGTTGGCTCGCGGACCCTGCGTTAGGCGCAGCGGCCACATGGTGCCGTACACGAACGCCTCCGGGCCAAGCGTCCGCACGAGCGACGCGAGTTCATCCGTCGGAGGCCCCCACACCCAGCTGAAATCGTACGTTACGAGCGCCCGCTCCGCCGGCGTCAGTCCCCAGTGCACTTCCTCGATGAATTCGCGTCCCGCCGCGGTGACGACCAGGCGAGCCCCAGTGCCGGCCCGGGCGATCGCTCGCACGTGTGCGGCCGACAGGTCGGCCGCCGTGTCGAGCACATGCCGCTGCCGCAGGTCTTCGAACCGAGTGGTGAGGAGCAACGCGACCCCCTCCTCGGCGCACCCCTCGGCGAGCCGAACGAGCTGCGCGTCCCCGACACCCATGTTCCAGAGCTGGGGATAGGCGCGGATCGCCGGCGCTCCCCGGGCGACGCCGTCGCGCAACGCCGAGCGCCAGCCCGGCCAGCCGGGGCGCACCGCGGGAACGGGATGCAGCGTGCCCCGGTGCGGCTCGAGCGCAGCGAGGAGTTGCGCGTTGCCGTGCGACGGGTCGCGGTGAAACGCCGAGGGGAGGTGACCCACCCATGCCGACCGCACCCCTTCCCGCGCCAGCACGCGCACCAGGACGTCGGGCTCGGGATGGGGGATGTGGCGCCAGGGATAGCCGCCGATGAAGGTATTCACGTCGCGCGCGATGCGCGGCGTGTCGCCCGCCTGCGTGTCGCCCGCCTGCGCGGCGCCCGTGTGCGAGGCGGCGGCGGCGGTTATCACCGGTTCGTTAGGCATCTGGCACGTCCGGCAGTCCCGGAAAGGCGCCCGACGGGAAGATGCGGGCGGCGTTCGCCCATCGTACGCCGGCGAGCTGGGCGTCGTCGAGACCGACGGCCTCCAGTGCCCACAACTTCGCCAGGCCCGTGCAGAGCGTAATGTCGGCGCCCCAGAGCAGCCGGCGCGGGCCTACGGCCTGCAGCGCGTCATCGAGCATGCCGCGGTCCGTGCCGCTGCCCGACAGGTCGAGGAAGATGTTTGGCACGTCGCGCACCGCCGCGAAGGTATGGGCGTAGTCCCCTCCCCCGCCGATATGTGCGAGGATGAACGACACCGCCGGGTGCCGCTGCGCGAGCACGGCCAGGTCCGCGCCGTCGGAGATGTCCTGCGAGGGCCAGTGTCGCGTGCGGTGCTGCCAGATGTGGTGCAGCACCGGCAGCCCGTGGTGCCGGGCGCGTTCGATGACGGGATCGAGCAGGGGATCATCGCACCGGCGGGCCGCCGCGAGCTTGAGTCCCACCGCGCCTAACGGCACGCATCGGTCGATCTCGATGCACGCCGCCGCGGTATCGTTCGGGTTGACGGCAACGTAGGAGCGCACCACGCCGGCGTGACCGCGCTGCAAGGCCAGCATGGCGTCGTTGCCCGCCGCGGTGTCGCGAGGGGACTGGAAATAGACGGGGGACGTGGCGCCCCAGCTCCCCAGCACCGACGCCACGTGCCAGGTGATCCCGATGCGCGCGCCCCCGCGCAGGCGGCTCGTGTTGAGCGCGTCCCAGTCGTGCCGGCCGCATCCGGCCTGAAAGAAATGCGCGTGCACATCGATGAGCGGTCCGGTGCCGCCCAGCGGCGCGTCTGGACTCACCGGGCGAGCTCTTCCTGCAGCTCGACCAGCGACGTGCTGGCCACGCGCTCGATCTCGAGCACGATCTCATCATCGTCGTGGGCCACGGAGGCATAGTTGTATGCGCCGCGCTTGAAGAGCACGCCGTGGAAGGCGGCGCGCTCCAAAAACCCGCGCTGAACCCCGGCATCCTCGAAGGCGATCGTCCACATGGGATCGATACCCGTCACCTGCACGCCACCGAAGCCGCTCGCTTCCACCGCGTTGGACACGGCGCCGCGCATCTGTGCACCGGCGCGCCAGAGCGTCTCGCAGACGTTCACTTCCTCATGGATGTCGAGCACAGCGCCCACGGCGGCCAGCCCCATGGACTCGCCAGCCAGCGTGGACGACACCCACGTGGAGGCGAGTGACGCCATGATGGCGGCGCGCCCCACGACCGCCGCGATGGGGAAGCCGTTGGACATTGCCTTGCCGAAGGCCGCGAGGTCTGGCTCGACCTTCGCATACTCCTGATAGCCTCCCGGCGCGAGCCGAAAGCCCGTCTTGAGTTCGTCGAAGATGAGCACCGCGCCGAGTTCGTCGCACAGGCGGCGCGCGATGACGCACCATTCCGGCGAGGGAAGCCGGTCGATCACGGGTTCGAGGATGATGGCGGCGAGGCTGCTGCCCGCGGCGCGCGCCGCACGCTCGAGCGCGGCGACATCATCAAAGGGCACGGCGGCGAAGTCGGCGCGGGCGCCGTCCGGAATGCCCGGGCCCGAGTTGGACCAATCGTGCCAGCCAAAGTATCCGCAGCCGATGACCTTGGTGCGACCCGTGGCAGCACGCGCGATGCGCACCGCGGCCGACACCGCCTCGGCGCCACTCTTGAGGAATCGCACCTGCTCCGCGCAGGGAATCACGTCGCAGAGTCGCTCGGCCACCTCCACCTCCAGCGTGCTCGCGAGCCCGGCCACGTGGCCGTTGGCCACCACCGCCAGCACTGCGCGGCCGACGGCCTCGTCGGCGTAGCCGACTGCCACCGAGCCTAACGCCATGGTGCAATCGATGAGCGTGCGCCCCGCGGGCGTCGTGAGCCGGCATCCCTGCGCCGCCACGAAGTGCGTCGGCCCGTGCTCGGTGTCTGGCCCGTAGAGCGCCGCCGGTCCCTTGCTGCCCGTGGAGGTGCCGCCGGGGATCACGTCCGCCGCGCGTTGGCGCCAGTCGCGTTCGACGCCGTCGGCATCGAGCGCGCCTTCCGGCTCGCCTTCCTCGTGTGCCTCAGGAACGTCTTCTTCGACGTCATCGGGGGGCTGCGACGGCTCCGCCGCACCACCGAGTCCGAATAACCGTTTGAAGGGCATGGGCGCTCAGGAAAGGAAAGTGAAAGAACGAAGGCGATGTCTGGCCTCGTGAGGCATCATCCCCCTGTTGCGTCGGGCGACTCCCCCGTGCGCTCGGGAGAGATGGTCGTCTCGCTGAGGTCTTCGCCGTCGCCGTCGGTCGCGATCTGCTTCCGAATGCGCTCCATGGTGCGGACAACCTCGATGTGCATGGCCCGCAGCAGCTCGATCTCGCGGGCATCCGGTGCCGCACGGAAGTAGAGGGACCGGATGCTGCGCATGATATGATCGCGGTACCGCGTCTTGAAGAACTGGATATCCGCCAGCGCGCGCTCGACATCCTTGAACAGGCGTTCGAAGGCCTCCGCCGTCGCGGGAGGCGCATCGTGTCGCGGTCCCTTCACCACGCGCGAGGCATCGCCAGCCGCGAGATGGAGTTCATACAGCGCCACGAGCACGGCCTGCGCAAGGTTGAGCGAGGCATGATTCGTGGTCGGAATCGAGACCAGCGTGTTACAGCGGTCGAGCGCCTCATTTGGCAGCCCGTGGTCTTCCCGCCCGAACAGCAGGGCCACGGGGCCTTCGTCGGCGTGATTGAGCAGCGAGCCGGCCATTTCTCGCGGCGTGGCCAGGGCCCACCGATGCCTGCGGCGGCGGGCGGAGAACGCCGCCACATGCACGCAGTCCTGCAACGCCTCGTCGAGGGTTTCCACCGTGCGGATGCGCTCGATGATGTCGTACGTATCGTGGGCAATGCCCTCGATACGGTAGGCCGTGATCTCCACGGGTCGCACAAGCACGAGATCCCGCACCCCCATGTTCTTCATCGCCCGCACCGTGGCGGCGATGTTGACGGGATCCTGCGGCTCGAACAGCACCACGCGCACGCGGTGGAGCACTGATTCAGGTGTCATCAAAGTGGAACGAAAGGGCGCGCGAGGGATCCTGTCGGTCGCCGCGCAGGTAGATCCATTCGTCGAAGCCACCGCTGAGGACCAGCTGTCCCCTCCGGCGTTCCCGACCGGGGGAAATCTCGTTCACGATCACATCGAGTGTGAAGTCCTGCGCGCCACTTTCGCCAAGGCTCGAGCGCGGAATGAGCGCCCGCAGGATGTAGCCGAATGACGTTAGGCGCCAGCGCGCGGTGACGACCGCCGCCGGTCCAAAGGCGCCGCGCGGCGTGACGCGCACCTGCGACGAGTCGGCCTCCGGCACGAGAATCCACGTATAGTAGCGCCCTCCCCCGTGCTGGGCGCCGAGGTGCAGCTGCACGCCGTCGGAGTTGATGTCGGGGTCTTCGTTGTCCAGCTCGTTCCTCTCACGGCGCGGCGCGAAGGTCGGCTCGGCCTTCCTCATCGCAACTTCGACCGCCAGCGTGTCGGGTGTCGCCGCGATAGCCACCACCGCCTGCGGCTCCCCTGCCTCCGACCACGAATCCTCGGAACGGCGGTAGCTCTGGGCGGTGAGCTCAAAGTGCACCGCCTCCAGAATGCCGCGAGGCTCCCCGGTTCCGTTGGCTCGCGCGTCCCTCGGATCCGTCAACACCAGACTCCCCAGCGCCTCCGGCAACCACTCGCTCACCGGCACCCGCAGCGGTTGCCCCGATGCCTGGCCGTCAGGCGGGGCATCGGGCTCCGAATCGATGAGCGCGCCGGCCTGCCCTTCGGGAGATTGCGCGACCCGGGAGAGGTCGATGCGCTCCTGCTCCTCGCCGCGGGTCACCACGACCTGCCATGTGTTCGACTGGAGACGGTGCTCGTGTCGCTGTCCGTCCTCGAGCGACACGTGCACCACGTCGCCGGCGAACACGGCGTTCACCGAGTCGCCGTGCCAACTCCACACGCTGCGAATGCACCCGGCACGCTCCCGTGCGCGCAGGATGAGGAAGCGGCGCCGATCCTCCCCGGGCGGGCCGGGTGCCACGCATCGCCACCATTCATGTGGCACGTCGACCGAGATCCATGCCCGTACGGACACATCGCCGACCGTGGCGAGCAGCGCGGCCCCCCCCTCTCCCGCCGCGTGCTCGCTGAACAGCACGAAGTCATACCCATCCTCGACGCCACGACCGCCACTGAGCGGCGCGGCGCGCCATCGCTCGTCATTCGCGAAGTGTGCGTCCAGGTGCCAGGGTAGGTCGAACGTAATCGTGCGATCGGCCGTCCACCGCACTTCGTCGATCACGTACGTCGGCATCACCACCAGCGTGCGCTCGACGCGCACCTCGGGGGCGATGGTCGCCGCGGCCGCCACCAGGCCCGCGTGACCGCGCTCGTCGTGCGAGAGGAGTTCGCCATCGGCCCTCCACTGCGACCGCCCGTCAGCGACCGGGGCGTTGTGTGCGAGGGTGCTGCGATACCAGTGCAGCGTAGGGTCTACGTACGACCCCGTGCCCACGTCCTCGAGGATGCGGGCATCGCCCACCACGAGCCACAGGTTCAGCCGGTCGGGATGCCCGTGTCCGCCCCCCGACTCGCCATAGTCCAGTGCCGCGTACACGCGCCCCTCGTCGCGCCGCATCACGGCAATGCCCTGGCCCACCAGGTGCGCAGACTCCGGCACGCGATCGACCAGCGGCGGCAACTCGGGCAGCGCGAAGAGCAGTGACTTCCACCCTAACGAGGCTCGCGTCAGCCGGACGGGGGGACCATGACTGTCGGCCTCGGCGGTGGACCGCTGCCGCCCGCTCACCCCCGTGGGCACGTCCTGCCGGTAGAGCTCCGCCAGCGCCGACTCGAGGCGCGCGTCACCCGTGCGCACCAGCCCGAGCTCGCACGACTCGGCCATGCGCCACTGCCGCAGCGAGATACGGTATTGCGAATCACGCCGCGAGGGGAAGGTGAAATCGGGCAGCGCGGTGGCGAAGGGCGCGGCGAACGCCTCGTGAAACCGGTCCAGCGCCGCCGGCGCCACCACGCGACCGTTGGCCTCGGCAATCGTCACGCCGTACCAGAGTCCGCGATGCGCGAAGAGATGATAGTTCTCCCCCTCGTACCACGTGCCGTCGGTGAGCAGGCCACGCAGGAGGTGCAGGCGCAAGCCCGACGGACCATCCAAGGCGCGGTCGAGCATTTCGTCGTCGCCCAGCAATGCACCCGCCGCCGCCAGCGCTGCATTGTTGTAGACCTGACGGTTGGACATTCCCTCGTCGTAGGAGGCGATCAATGCCGCACTTGGCCGCAGCACCCGCTCCCGTACCTCGTCCCCCAGCGGCGAGCGGCCATCGCGCGACTCCAGCAAGTCCAGTGCTGTCGCCACCTGCAACAGCCAGATGGATTCGAGGTACGTGGAGAAGAAGAGTCGCGTCGGCCCGAGCACGTTGTCGCGGTTGGGATACCCGTCGTACGCCGAGCAGTAGCCAGACAACACGTCGCGCGCGAAGGTCGCGGCGGCGGGATCATCTCCCAGCGCGTGCAACACCGACGCATGGACGGCGCGTTCCGCGAGCCAGAGCTGGTAGTTCATGATCCACCAGCGGTAGTGCACGTCGTCGTCGAAGCGTGTGGCGCACGACGGACAGCGATGCGAGCGCGGCGATTGCGGATCGAACTCGAGCAGCACGCCGTGATCGGGGCAGCGACCTCCGGTGCGCGTCATCCGCGCTTTTTCGGGCGGTATCCACGGCGCACCGGTGGCCAGCAGCGGCGCGAGGTCGCTACGCAGCGACGCCGCCAGCGGCACAAGGGAATCCCCGGCTACCGCCCGCCGACGCGCGAGCGCCTCAACGCCGAGGAGCACGCTCATGGGGCAACGCCCCGTCCCGCGATGTGCCACTCAGCGAGTGTCGCGAGTTCGCCGCGCAGGTCCATGCGCACACCCAGCAGGCGCCGGCTGATGCCCTGCACGCCGCGCGCGTGATAGAGCCAGGCCACGGGCACGTCGCGCGCAAGTTCCCGCTGCACCTCACGCCACGCCGTCCGCTGTTGCGCTGCAGTCGCTGCATCGCGTGCCGTCCACAGCAGCGTGTCGAGACGCGGCCGGTGAAACCCCGCGTAGTCGAGCGCTCCGCCACGCTGCGCGGAGTCGAACATGCCAGCCAGGTGTGCGAGCGTCAGGTCGCCGGGTATCCCGGTGACGATGGCGTCGAATCGCTTCGGTGCCGCACGAGCCTGAACGAGGAACGCGCCGAGTTCCAGCTGCCGGATTTCCATTGCGATGCCGAGGCGACGCATGTCGGCCTGCACCAGCTGCTCCAGCGCGTTGTCCCCACTGCCCACGGTGAGCAGCGTGAATCGCAGCGGTTGGCCCTCACGCACGCGGCGCCCGTCGCTGCCGGCGCGCCATCCAGCCTCATCGAGCAACGCGCCCGACCGCAACGGCGGCACGCGGCCCGAGTCGGCGAATGGATGTTCCGGCGATACCGCGCCCGTTGCTGCCGTGGCGTAGCCCGCCAGCGCCACGCGTACGATGCGCTCCCGATCGATCGCCGCATTCACCGCGCGTCGCACGCGGACGTCGTCGAACGGCGGGCGCGACGCATTGAAGACGAGCGCGTACGAGAAGCTCACCGGATACGTCAGCACGTCCAGCGTCGGATCGCGGGACACGAGGGGCGCCATAACCGGCGAGATGCCCGCAAGATCAAGATCGCCGCTCACCAAGCCCGCGAACTTCGTCGTCGGCTCGTCCACCACGGCCACGATGAGCCGGGCGACATGCGCCGCGCCGCCCATGGACACGGGGAACGAGGGGACGCGATCGAACACCCAGCGCTCACCCGCCCGTCGCTGTGCAAAGCGGAACGGGCCGTTGCCTAACGGGTTGGTGGCGAAGGCATCGCGCCGGAAGTCGCCCCGCTTCACCGTACCCAGCCGACTGACCGGCACGATGGGCAGCTCGCACAACACGGCGGGCAGCTCCGCCAGCTGACGCGACGAGACGAGGGTGATGGAGGTGTCGTTGTGCACGATCACCTGCCGCAGCCACGCGAGGTCGGCCGCGCGGGGGAAGCCCGTGGCCGGGTCGCGCGCGGCATCGAGCGTGAACGCGACGTCGTGGGCCGTGGTGGGCGTGCCGTCATGCCAGGTGAGCGCGGGTTCCAGCGCCAGCGTCACCTCCCGACGGTCGGGCGACCACGACCACGCGCGGGCGTAGTACGGCACCGGCGTCAGCGCCGAGTCATAACGGGCGAGGGTCACGAACAACGCGAAACGTTGCACCTGCCGAGCCAGGGGATGCACCGTCACCAGCGGGTTGCCCGACTCCAGGTCCGCCCCCGACGCCACCACGACGGTATCGCGACTCGCCGCCGACGCGGCGCACGCCGAGACAAGGAGCGCGGTGCACGCCGAGACAAGGAGCGCGGTGCACGCGCCCGCCAGCCAGCGGGCCGTGGCGTGCGTGTGGCGGATGCGGCGCGATGTGCCGCCCGTGGTGTCACGCGTGGTGCCACGCGTGGTGCCACGCGTGGTGCCACTCGTCATGCCACTCGTCATGCCACCCAGGGTGCGCGGGACCAGAGGAGAACTCGCGGGGGGCGTTGACGTGGAACGGCCCGCGGGCATTATGACGTCGTGCGCGCGCTCGCCCAACGAGCCGCCGAGTCGTTGCTCCTCTTCTGGCTCGTCGTCTCCCTCACGTTTCTCCTCGCCCATCTTGCTCCCGGGGATGCGGCCGACCTCCTGGTGCCGCCTGCGGCGGCGGCGGAGGACGTCGCGCGCATACGGCGCGACCTCGGGCTGGACGCCCCCCTTGTCGAGCAATATGCACGCTGGATCGGAGGCGTGCTGCGAGGCGATCTGGGCGAGTCATTCGCCACCAATGAACCCGTGAGCCGGGTGCTCGGACGCGCATTACCTGTCTCACTGGGGCTGGGACTCGTCTCCCTCGCGTTGACGTTCGCGGTGGGCGTGAGCGTGGGACTTTTCCAGGCGGCGCGACGCGGGCGATGGAGCGACCGGCTGCTCACGGTGGGCAGCCTCTCGCTGTTTGCGGCACCGAGTTACTGGCTCGCGCTCGCGCTGGTGGCGTTGTTCACCTATGGCGCGTCGCAGTGGGGGTTTCCGGCGTGGCTACGACTGCCCGCATTCGGCCTGACGGGGCCGGCGTTCACCGGCCGCGGGCTGGCATGGCTGGGCGAGGTGATCCGCCATGCCGTGCTGCCAGTCTTCGTGCTCTCGGCCATCGGCGCGGCCGGTATCGCCCGTTATGCGCGCGCCGCCTCGCTCGACCTGATGCGAAGCGAGTGGGTGCGCACCGCCGCCGCCAAGGGTGTGCGGGAGCGCGACATTGTGTCACGGCACGTGCTGGCCAACGCGCTGTCACCACTCGTGGTGCTGCTGGCGCTTTCTGTTCCCGGCGTGGTCGCAGGATCTGTCTTCGTTGAAGGCATCTTCGCCTGGCCGGGAATGGGTCGCACGCTGCTCGGCGCGATTGCCGCCCGTGACTATCCCGTGATCATGGGCGCCACCATCCTGTACGCGGCTCTCGTCATCGTCGCCAACGCGCTGGCAGATGCCGCGCTCGTATGGCTCGACCCACGTCGTCGCACGTGACGCGCGCCGCCAAGTGGTCGTTGGGGGCGCTGGCGGCGTTGGGGCTGGCGGCGGCGCTCATTCCGGCGTTGGCGACGGTGGACCCGCTGGCCATCGACGACGTGCTCGCGGCCCGTCTGATACCGCCGCTGGCGCGCGACGCGCACGGACAGTGGCACGCGCTGGGCACCGATCGCTTCGGTCGCGACGTGTTCGTGCGCATGATGCTGGCCGCGCGCATCTCCCTCGCGGTGGGCATCGGCGGCTCCCTGCTGGCGAGTGCCATGGGAGTGGCGGTGGGCGCGCTGAGCGGATGGTGGCGGGGCGCGACGGATCGGCTCGCGATGGCGCTCTCCGACACGCTCCAGGCGATTCCGCGTTTGATCCTGCTGCTGCTGTGCGCCTCGCTGTGGCGCCCGGGGGTGACGACGGTGCTCGCGGTGCTGGCGCTCACCGGCTGGATGGGTATCGCGCGTCTTGTGCGCGCCGAGGTGATGTCGGTGTCGTCGCGCTCGTTCGTGGACGGGGCGCGGGTGCTCGGCGTGGGCGAGTGGCGCATGCTGGCGCGACACGTATTGCCGAACGCGCTGGGTCCGGCCATCGTCGCCACGACGCTTGGGGTCGGCAACGCGATCCTGCTGGAAAGCGGGCTCGCCTTTCTCGGGCTCGGCGTGCAGCCGCCGTCGCCGAGCTGGGGCAACATGATCGCCGGCGGACGCGACCTCATCGTCAGCGCCCCATGGGTTGCGCTTGCACCTGGCATGGCGCTCATCGCTACCGTGCTCCTCTGCAACGTGCTGGGAGACGCCCTCCGCGACCGGCTGGCGGGCGAGACCGCAGCGTCCCTCGCCGATCGTGCCTAGCGTGCGAATGCACTTTCGCAGGAACAGTTTGGTCCCGGCATCCGTTCGTTGCACGCTGGACCTTGCCGGCCCCAACACATCCGGAGTGGCGACGCACGCGTCGGCGCCCGAGCGGCAGGACAACCACACCACGTTGCCAATGCGCGACGCGCAAGGGTGCGCCGCGCGCCTTACACATTTTTGGGAGACAACACACCATGAGCGTCGCCAAGGTCACGGAAATCACGTCCACGTCGAAGAAGAGCTTCGAAGACGCCATCGTCAGCGGCATTCGTCGCGCGAACAAGACCCTCAAGAACGTGAAGGGCGCGTGGGTCGGCAACATGAAGGTGGATATCGCCGACGGCGAGATCACGGACTATCGGGTGAATCTCAAGGTGACGTTCATTCTCAAGGACTGACTGCCGGCCGCACGACGATTGTCACGACCGAGTGGGGGGCGGCGGAGAAACGCACACGGTCGTCGCGAATCTCCAGGGCACCGAGCGTCGTCTCGTCGAGGCGCGCGAGCCATGCGTCGTGCATGCCCGTCAGCTGCCACGCGCCGTCCACCACTTCGTCGCCGGGGTTGCAGCAGCGCAGTACGATGCCCCGTCCGTCCTCGCTCTCCTTGCAGCTTTCGAATCGCAGGCCATCGCCCTCGAGGGATGGTCCCGCGATCGAGTGGGGAGGGCCGAGGCCGGAAAGCAATGTCTCACCAACCAGCGGCACCAGCAATTCGTCCGCCGCGCGAACGACGCGCGCTTGCACCTCCGGCGTGCGGGGTCCATGCGCCATTACGCCGATAGTGGCCGCGAAGGGTCCTCGGCACTGCGCATCGGGCGTTTCCATGGGCCAGCCCGCATGCCCCGGCCGCTCCGGCAGGTCGGGACGCGACAGTTCGCCGACTGCGCGAAAGAGGGTGAGCGCCACGGCGCCATCCGGCAACACTTCATACTCGCACAGGCCGTCACTGATCACGCTCACGCCCCGTGAAGCATCGTAGCACGACACGAAGCGATGGAGCGGAGATCCCGGCGCGGTCTGTTCCCCGCCGGTAGCAGCGACCGTCCCTGCGTCCGGCCGATCGTTCGCAGTGGAAGGCGTCCGCGCGATGACGTCGAATGCGGCATCGGCCCACACAGCGGGTCGCGGAATCGCGGTGGCGATGGCCAGCCGCACGCGGCAATCGGGCACGGTATTCCAGCCCTCGACGCGAAGCCGCACGACCGATGCGTCGGCGTCGAGTTGCACCCGCACCGTGAGGTCGAGCGTGCCGGCGCGACGCCGTACCGTCGCACCAGTGGCCAATGCGATGCTGCGCGCACTCACCGGAAGTCGATAGCGAAGGGACACTTCGCCCCGCAGCGGTCCGCGGCGTGTGAGTGCATGCTTCACCAGCGTCGCACGCCGCTCGGTTCCCGGCACGGCGGAGTGCGTGTACAAGTCGCCGCGCTCACCCTCACTCGCCAGCACCAGCACGTCGCACAACGGGGCGTGCCCGTGCGTTGCAATCGTGAGCCCTCCGCGCTCGTCGACGGCGATGCGCACGAGTCCATTGTCCAGCGCGTCAGCGCTGGCGATGACCGGATGCGGAACGGGTGACGACCTTGCGCGGCGGTGGGCGAGCGGCAGGGTGGCGAGGCCGAGCGACGGCACCTCCGGTATCCATGCCAGTGCCGTGCGGCGCGACACGAGCGCGTTTCGCGGATAGTGTCGCGGCGATTCCTCCCGCACGTGTACGCGCTGGCGCGCGAGATCCTGCGTTGGCACCGTTCCGTCTCCCAGCGTGACGGCGCGCGAGCGTGTTCGGCGCGGCGCGTGACCGGCCGAATCGGGACCCACCGGCACCACGTCGATGAACTCGTCGATCGTCAACTCGCACACGCCCCCTCGTGCATACGGCACGCCGTTGTGCACGACGACGACGGGCGACCACTCGGCCATCCGTGCGCGCGCCGCTCCACCCTCGTGGCCCAGCAACGCCAGGCGCGCCCGCTCCGCCACGCGATGCCCGGCGTGCGTCGCCTGTGCGAGCCGCTCGGTCATGGCGCGCGCCACGTCGTCGCTGGAGCAGCCGCACAGCGTGTCGTGCGGGTGGCAGGCCAGCAGCGTGCGCCAGGCGAGTCGCACCTCGTGACGCCGCGACGCGCCGTCCCTCCACCGCGCCATGGCGACAAACGGCTCGACGTGGTGCAGGAGCAACCGTTCGACGCGCGCGTTCTCGCGCTTCTGGGCCGCGCGCGAGCCGAACGTCCCCTGCAGCGACCACACATAATCGCGGGAATCCCGCAGTTCCCCCGTGACCAGCGGCAGGATGCAGTTGGCGGCCCGGGATCGCAGCGCCGATGCGAAACCCTCCAGCGTGCCCTGCACGAGCACCGCGGGCGCCGCCGTGTCGGCGAGTACCCGCATCGCCTGCGCGCGTTGCGGCTGCACGGCATGGTGGTCGGCCCCATTGGGCAGGAGCGTCAGGCCTAACGATGCGCGCGGCTCGAGCGTCGCGCGCAGCGCCGTCCAGCGCACCTGGACATCCTCCGGAGTCACCGGCAGGTTGGAGCCGACCTCATACCCGCCCGGTGGCAGGTGATAGAGCAGTACCTCGCTGCCATCCGCCGATCGCCAGCGCGCCACGTCGGTATCGGGCCACGCCGCGCCCCCGAATCCCCGCCACACTACGCACACCGCGAAGCCGAAGCCTGCCGCCAGTTGCGGCAGAGCCGCCGGGTGCCCGAAGGCATCGGGGCAGTACAGCACCGGGGGCGCCGCCGCCCGCAAGCGCTGCAACACGTCGCGGCCGGCGAGCAGGTTGCGCACGAGCGACTCTCCGCATGGAATGAGGTTGTCGCCCAGCACGTACCATGGACCGCCCTCGATGGCCCCCTCGCGCAAGGCGCGCGCGAGATCGGCCGTGCGTTCCGGCCGCATCGCGAGGTAATCCTCGAGCACGATCGCCTGTCCGTCCAGCAGGAAGTGAGGCCCCGCCGTGCCGTCGAGTACCTCATCCACCAGGTCAACCAGCGCCAACCGGAACTGCTCGGCGGTTCGATACCACTCCCGGTCCCAGTGGGTGTGCGTGACGACGTGCACTTCGAGCGGAAAGTGTTGGGCAGGCGGCATGGTCGCGGAGTCTGAGCCGGGGAGGCAGCGGAGGCAAGGGTCGCCGTCCGGCAGGCCCAGCGATACGCGCCCATGACACCGGGATCATACGCGGTGCCCCGCGCGTTCGTCGACGGAACGCGCTTCATTCCACGGCGCGAATTGGTTTACTTGCATTGCCGGAAGGCGACGGTGGCCGCCACCGTCAGCTGCTGCACCGCACCACATGAAGGACCCCGCATCGCAGCGCGCGATGCGTGAGCAGCATTTTCGACACCAGGGAGCGATTGCCATGGTTCATTCATTAGCTGTTCTTCCGTACGACGTTGCCGCGTTGGAGCCCCACATCGACGCGCAGACGATGCAGATCCACCACGACAAGCATCATCAGGCATACGTCAACAACCTGAACGCGGCGCTCGACAAACATTCCGGCCTGCAGGACAAGTCGCTGGAAGAACTGCTGGGCAAGCTGGCGGGTGTGCCCGACGATATCCGCACGGCCGTCCGCAACAATGGTGGCGGCCACTGGAACCACTCGCTCTTCTGGCAGGTGATGGGACCGAAGGCGGGGGGAGAGCCGGCGGGCGCGCTGGGTGAGGCCATCACCGCCTCGTTCGGCGGCTTCGACAAGTTCAAGGAACAGTTCGCCGCCGCGGGCGCGACCCGCTTCGGTTCCGGGTGGGCCTGGCTGCTGCGCGATGGCACCAAGCTCTCCATCGTCTCCACGCCCAACCAGGACAACCCGCTCATGGACGGGAAGAACGCGAGCGACGTCCTGCTGGGTCTCGATGTGTGGGAGCACGCCTACTACCTCAAGTACCAGAACCGACGGCCCGACTACATCACGGCCTTGTGGAATGTCGTGAACTGGCAGACCGTGGACGCGCGCTTCGGCGCGAAGTAGTCAACAAGCAGGCGCAACGCAGGCGCAACGCAGGCGCAACGCAGGCGCGAACGGGGGCCCGCTGTCACAGCGAGGCCCCCGTTTCGTTCCAACGCGCCCGTTCCCGGCGTAGCGTACCGCGCACAGCGGTCGCGGTGCCTAACGCGCTGCCTCGCCCTCGAGATAGGTATAGCCCTCAAGACCCGCGACGTACTCGGCGATGAAGGTGTTCGCCTCCTGCCGCGTGATGCTGCCAGCCGCGCCGACCTTCCGGCGGAAGGTGGCGAGCAACTGCGACGCCGAGAACTGGACGTAGTTCAGCACCTCCGTCACGGTATCGCCATGCACGATGTCGGTCATCTCGTGCCCGGTGTCCGTCAGGCGCACGTGCACGGCGTTGGTGTCGCCGAACAGGTTGTGCAGGTCGCCCAAAATCTCCTGGTACGCGCCCGTGAGGAAAATGCCGAGGATGTAGTCCTCACCATCGCGAAAGGTGTGCAACTCGAGGCTTGGCCGTCCGTTGTCACCCCCGACGAAGCGGTCGATCTTGCCGTCGGAATCGCAGGTCACGTCCTGCAACGTGCCGCGGCGCGTGGGCTGCTCCGTCAGCCGGTGAATCGGCATGATCGGGAAGAGCTGGTCGATCGCCCAACTGTCCGGCAGCGACTGGAAGAGCGAGAAGTTGCAGAAATACCGGTCGACCAGCGTGGCATCCACTTCCTTCAGGATCTGGTCGTACGCGCCACGGTTGTCGGCGATGACGGCCGCGATGCGATTGATCGTTGCGAAGTAGATGGTCTCGGCGAGCGCGCGCTCGCGCAGCGACAGCACGCCGCTGTTGAAGAACTGCTGCGCGCGATCCTTGTCGAACGACGCATCGTGGAAGATCTCCATGAGCTTCCGTCGCGGAAGCTTCTTCTTGGCCAGGAGGTTGAAGTCCCCCACCATCTCGTGCAGCAGTGCGTGATCGTCATCCGTCAGCGAGGGCAGCTGGGGCTCCGCCTGCGACTCCACGTCGATCACGCGCAGGAGCAGCAGCGCGTGATGCGCCGTGAGCGCGCGTCCCGACTCGCTGATGATGTGCGGCATGGGAAGGTCCTCATCCCGGCAGGCCTCCGCGAGTCCGTAGATCACGTCGCTGGCGTACTCCTGCAGCGAGTAGTTCACGCTGGCGTGATTCACGGAGTTCGTGCCGTCGTAGTCCACGCCCAGCCCGCCGCCGACGTCCACGTGCGTGATGTTCACGCCCAGCTTGTGCAGTTCGGAGTAATAGCGCGCGATCTCCTGCAGCCCCGCCTTGATGAAGCGGATGTCGGTGATCTGGCTGCCAAGGTGGAAGTGCACCAGCTGGAGGATGTCGAGTTCTCCTTCTTCCTTGAGCCGGTCGATGAGCTTCATGAGCTCGGCGGTGTTCAGCCCGAACTTCGACTTTTCGCCGCCGCTCTGCGCCCAGCGCCCCGCCCCTTCGGCCGCCAGCTTGATGCGTACGCCCGCCCGCGGCGACACGCCCAAGTCGCGAGCCGCACGCAAGAGCACGTCGAGCTCGCTGAGCTGCTCCAGCACGATGAAGACATTGTGCCCCAGCTTCTGCCCCATGAGGGCGAGGCGCATGAACTCCTCGTCCTTGTAGCCATTGCAGACGATGATGTGCTCCGTGCTGGTGGAAAGACCCAGCACCGCCTGCAGTTCCGGCTTGGATCCGCACTCCAGGCCGACGCCATGCTTGCGGCCGAACTCGACGATTTCCTCGACGACATGCCGCTGCTGGTTCACCTTGATGGGATACACCGTGGTGTAGCCGCCGGTGTACTGGAACTCCCGCATCGCGGCCTGGAACGACTCGCTCAGCGTCTCGATGCGGCGCTTGAGGATGTCGGAGAAACGCAGCAGTACTGGCAGCGGGACGCCCTGCGCCTCGAGGTCCACCGCGAGGTCGTAGAGGTCGAGCGTCCGTTCCGGCGCATCCGGGTCGGGCCGCACGATCACGTGCCCGTCGGCGTTCACGTCGAAGAAGCCGGCGCCCCAGCCATCGACATTATAGAGAGCCTTGGCGTCCTGGACGCTCCAGGCGGCGGCGTCGGGAGCGGCGGGGCCGGTGGGAGCGGGCGGGCCGTCGACCGAAATGCGAGTCGTCATGAAAAAAAATAGTAGGGCATTGCGGGCGCCGACGGTACCGTCCCCGCGGGAAAGATGCAGTCCGCGCCGCTCCGGGAAGCCTAGCCCATGGCCCGGCGTTCGAACTGCCGGATGCCCAGAACCAGGAAGAGCGCGCAGAGCACGGCCATCGCCCCCACCGCCACGGGCAGCGGCATGTGCGGCAGGCTGGGCGTGATGGCCCCCCGCATGCCCTCGGCGACATACACGAGGGGATTGACGAGCACGCCGTACTTGATGAACGGCACCGCGTCCAGTCCCCGCCACGGATAGTAGGCACAGCCGAACATCAGCATGGGCGCGATGACGATGGAAAACATCAGTCCGATCTGCATCGCCGAGACGATGGTACCCATCAGGAGCCCTAACGATGCGAAGACGCCAGATCCGAGCAGCGTGACCCCGAGCGCGAGCCCCGCGTTCTGGAGCGTGAGTCCTGGAATGGGCCCCATCACGAGGCGACCCAGCGGCAGGACGACCAGCGCGGCGAGCACGCCCTGCAGGGCGCCCGACACCACCTTCTGGATCGCGATCAGCCGCATCGGCACCGGCGCCAGCAGCCGGTCCTAGATCTCGCGGGTGAAGCCGAAGTCCTGCACCATTGGCAGCGCTACCGACTGCACCGACGACAGCGTGAGCGAGACGGCGATGATCCCCGGAAGGAGCGCGCCGGAGTAGTCAGCGCGCAGGAATCCCATCTTCGGCAGGAGGTATCCGAACACGATGAGAAAGAGCACCGGCTGCATGATGGTGCGCACGAGAAATGACGGCAGCTCGCGTCGGGCGACGCGAATATCCCGTCGCAGCAGCGCGGCGAACACGGCCGCGGGCGACGCCGGCGGCCGGTTGTCGGGCACGAAGGGGGCTGCGTTCAATCGAGTTTCCGTCCCGTCATGGAGATGAAGAGCGACTCGAGGCTGGGCGACGTGAGGTGGATGTTCGTGACGCCGCGCGACGCGCCCTGCGCCACCGCGATGATGGCGGGAATGCCCTCCCCACTGCGGTCGCTGTAGGCGTGTAGCACGTCGCCATGCGCTTCCGCGCGCGATACGTGCGGCAGCGCCTTGACGCCTGCCACCACGCGTTCCGCAGGTCCGTCGAGCGTCACTTCAATGAGGGTGCCGCCTGGGGCGCTCGCCTTCAAGCGTTCGGGTGTGTCACAGGCCAGCAATGTCCCGCGGTCCACGATCGCGACGCGCTCGCAGAGCTGGTCCGCCTCCTCCATGTAATGCGTGGTCATCACGATGGTGCGACCCTGCGCGTGCATCTCCCGGAGAATACCCCACAAGTCGAGGCGCGCCTTGGGATCGAGCCCGACAGTCGGTTCGTCGAGGAAGATCACTTCCGGTTCGTGGATGAGCGCGCGCGCGATCATCAGGCGTTGCTGCTGTCCCCCCGATAACGACTCCACCTTGGCATCGGCCTTGTCGGAAATGCCGAGCCGCTCGAGCAGTTCCAGCGCGCTGCGGTTCGCGCGGTCGAAGGGAAAGCCGAAGTACGCCGCGTGGAAGACAAGGTTCTCGACGGTCGTCAGGCTGCGGTCGGGATTCGGGCGCTGCGGTACGACCCCGATGTGCTGCCGCACGCGCACGGCCGCGGTCGCCACGTCGTGACCCGCCACCAGGGCACGTCCCGACGTGGCCGAGACTCGCGTAGTGAGGATACCGATCGTGGTGGTCTTCCCTGCCCCATTCGGTCCGAGCAGTCCGAAGAGTTCGCCACGACGCACCGAGAGGTCGAGCCCGTCGAGTGCAATGATGCCCGCCGCCGAGGTACGCGTAGAGGACACGGCGGGCGCGATGCCGCCCGGGCCGCCGGGGCCGCCCGCGGCGGGCCGACGCCGTCCGGACGGAGCGGGATACACCTTGCGTAGCGCTTCGGTTGTTATGGCGTCTGGCATCCGCGCAATCTAGGGGGACGGCGAGTGGGGAAACATTGCGCGAGGGCGCTCCGCCTGCCACTCCATCCCGCCGAATCGGGAAAGGGCCGAACCCCTCTCCCGATCTCGCGGCGCGTCAACGATCGTGCGACTCCTGCGCCGGCGCGATGCGATTGAGCTGGTCGCGCCCCTTCTCGAGGTAAGGAATGCCGTGCACCATCCAGTCCGGAGCGGGCGCGCCTTGCAGCTTGTTGGCAAAGAACTGCTGCATGCGCATATCGACGTCCTTCTGGTTGGCACGCTTGCGCGGATTGTGCACGTCGCCGTTGTAGGTGATGAAGTACACCTCCTTCCCCAGGCGCCGCAGGCCGACATACAGCTCGATGCCCTGGTACCACGGCACCGCGTCGTCGGAGTCGTTGTGCATGAAGAACACCGGCGTGTTGACGCGGTCGAGCTGGAAGAGGGGCGAGTTCTCGAGGTAGCGCATGGGATACTCCCACAGGGAGCCGCCGATGCGTGACTGCGTCTTCTCGTACTGGAAGGAGCGCGCGAGCCCGGACCCCCAGCGGATGCCGCCGTATGCGCTCGTCATGTTCGCGACCGGCGCGTTGGGCACGGCGGCCGCGAACAGGTTGGACTGCGTGATGAGGTATGCCGTCTGGTAGCCGCCCCAGCTCTGCCCCGCCAGCCCGATGGCCTTGACGTTCACAATGCCGCGCTGAATGAGCGACTCGACGCCCGGCAGGATGCTCTTGGAGGCGCTCGGTCCGGGCCAGCCGATTTCGTATACGACGTCGGGCATGAACACCAGGTAGCCTAACGACGTGTACACGCTGGGGTTGATGACGTTGCGGCCGGTGGGCGCATGGTAGTTATGCAGGCCCTGGCTCAGGATTTCGTAGTAGTACACGATCATCGGGTACTGCTTGGACGGGTCGAATCCCTCGGGCTTGTACAGCAGGCCCTTGAGCGGCAGCCCGTCGTGACTCGTCCACCGCACGAGTTCGACGCTGGGCCACAGGTACTCGCGCTGCTGCGGGTTCGCGTCGCTGATGCGCGTAAGCGTGGAGAGGGATGCGCCGGCGTACAGGTCCGGAAACTCGCTGACGGTCTGCTGCGTGAGCAGGAACTGGTCCGCACGTCGCGCCTTCTGCGGGGCGGCATAGTTCCGGTCACCCATCATCACGAGTTCCGGCGGCGCCACCGCGTCCAGGCGGTCGCGATAGAAGCCAGAGGCCTTCGTTTCGTCATTCACGGTGCGCAGCAGCAGCGGCTGTGCGGGATTCAGCACACGATCCTCGCGATCGAGGTCGACCACGCGGAAGACGAGCGTGTTGCGGGCGCCGACCGAGTCGGTCACCACGCGCGCTGCGCGCACGCCCGCAGGATCCACCTCCCATATGTCGTGGCGCGTGTAGAGCAGCACGCTGCGGTCATCGCGGGTCCAGCCGCCGATGCCGTAGGGCTGCGCGGTGCTGGGCGAGTCCCATTCCTCGTCGGCGAAGCGCACACCCGCCAGCTTCCCGGTGAGATCCGCGCGGGCCCCGCTGGCGGTGGCGTACGAATGCCAGCGGTTGTTGTCGAACCACACCACGTACTTCGCGCCGGGCGAAAGCTGCGGGTTGAACTCCTGCCGGCTCGCGACCAACGACATCTTGCCGGTGCCGATGTTCGCCACGTAGATGTCACTGCCGCCCTCGCCCCACATCGACTCAATGGCGTACGGCAGCGACGTTTCGAGCAGGGCAAAACGCCCGTCGTCGCTCACCTGCGCCTGCGGGATGCTGTCGTTGGCCAGGCGCACGAGCTTCCGGCTGCGAATCGAATACACGGTGGTCCACGAGCGATTCCGGTCCCGCGTGGCATCGAGCTTCTGCTGCGGCTGCAGCTTGCGATCCTTCCAGTGCCAGAGATCGAAGACCGCCTTGTCGGCGAGCGAATCCGCGGGGATGGTGTCGAGCGGCGTCGGGGCAAGGCCGAACACGAGCGCCGAGCCATCGCGCGTGAAGGTCACGTTGCCCTTGTCGCTCGGATTCAGGCTGTCGAGCGCGCCCGGCGCGGCCACGGCCACCGCGCGCGGCTCCCGCATGGTGGCGTGATAGAGCGTGAAGCGCGGCTTGTCGGCGCTGAAGTCGTCCCGGTCGGAGAGAAAGGCGATCTGGGTGCCGGCGCGGTCCATGGCGAGCTGCCGGTAGTTGCCTTCGCCGGCCATCACGGTCGCGGTCTGCTTGTTGGCCAGCGTTCGCAGGTACAGGCCATCTCCCTGCGCCGAGCGGGAGCCCACGGCATACGCGACGTATCGGCCGCTGTCGTCCACCGCGTAGCTGGTGACGTCGGCAAGGCGCGCCTCGCTGCCATCCATCAGGTCGCGGATCACCAGCATCGATCCGAAGTCCTTCTTTCGCGCCGGAGGACGCGGAGTGGCTTCGGCGGCACCGGCGCGCGCGCTGGAGTCGCGCGGCGGATCGTCGGTTTCCATCAGGTAAGCCAGCACCCGTCCATCCTCGCGCGCCATCCGATAGGACCGCACGCGGGCGACACTCGTCGACTCCCCGGTGGCCAGCGTGACAATCGTCAGCGAGCTACGAGGCTGCTGCGCGGCCGGCACCTTGTCGCGCCGCGCCTGGTCGTACTCGGCCTTGGGGCGATAGCCGAGGAAGACTGCATAACGAGAATCGGCGGAGAACTGCGCCGGAGGAGACACGAACGGGGAGTCCACGGTCACCGATGTCACGGGCCGGCCCGTCCATCCGCGTGGGAAGCGGAACTCCGTGGGCGCCGACGTGGCGCGAATCACGACGTCGCCGTCGCCGACCACCGGGGTCAGCGTGTACATCGCCCAGCGCCCGTCAGGCGACAGCGTGGCCCCCTGAATCTGGCGCCACGTGTCATAGGTGTCCTGGGTGAGGACACGTTTCTGCTGGGCACCCGCGGTGGTGGACATCGTGACCAGCGCGCCGAGGCAGACTCCACGTACCATTCGCAGCATCGCACTTCTCCCGACAACGTTCAGGGTGATCCAGGGCTTACGTCCCGGGGCCTCTCGTGGCGACCTTACATGGATGTGGTCGCGCCACGCGGCCAAGGTCTTGTCCGATGGTTCGGAGGTCCCGTGTTATTGAGGCGATTCTACCATGATGGGCTCGCGCAGGCGAGCTACATGATCGGTTGCCAGAAGACTGGCGAGGCGCTGGTCGTCGACCCGCATCGCGAGGTGGAGGAGTACGTCGCGGCGGCCGCGGCGGAGGGCGTGCGCATCACCCAGGTGAGCGAGACCCACATCCACGCCGATTTCCTGTCGGGCGGCCGCGAGCTGGCCGCGCGCACCGGCGCTCGGCTTCTCCTCTCGGACGAGGGCGGCGAGGAGTGGCGATATCACTTTGCCGTGGAAGATGGTGCCACGCTGCTGCGTGGCGGGGACTCGTTCATGGTCGGAAACGTGCGCGTCGACGTCGTGCACACCCCGGGTCACACTCCGGAGCACCTTACCTTCGTGATTACCGATACGCCGTCCTCCAGCCATCCGCTGGGCGCGATCACCGGCGACTTCCTCTTCGTGGGGGACGTGGGGCGCCCCGACCTGCTGGAGCGAGCCGCCGACCAGGAAGGCACGATGCGCGCGAGCGCCGCGCAGCTCTTCCATTCCATCCTGCACTTCGCGGCCACCTATCCCGACCACCTGCAGCTCTGGCCCGGCCACGGCTCAGGGTCCGCCTGCGGCAAGGCGCTGGGGGCAGTACCGCAAACGACGTTAGGCTACGAGAAAATCTCCAACTGGGCGTTTCAGACGACCAACGAGGAGCAGTTCATCACCACGGTGCTCAAGGGCCAGCCCGACCCCCCGAGGTATTTCGCGACGATGAAGCGCCTCAATCGTGCCGGCCCCCGCCTGCTTGGCGCGGCGACGGCGCTCACCCGCTGTGCGCCATCCGACCTGGCGACGGTGCTCGCCACCAATGCGCTGGTGCTCGACCTGCGGCCCGCCGATGTGGCGGCACACCGTTTCATTCCGGGGACCCTCAACCTGCCCTTCAACCAGTCGTTCGTGGGATGGGCGGGCTGGCTCGCCGAGTACGATCGCGATATCTACCTGCTGACCGACGGCGACGGCGCGCAGACGCAGAACGCGGCGCGAGAGCTGCGGATGATCGGACTCGACCGCGTGCGGGGTTGGTTCGGACCCGATGCCTTCGAGGCCTGGGGCGGCAACGGCCGCGCCTTCGATGCCATTCCGCAGGTGGAGGCAACGGAGCTGGACGAATGGTTGCGAAAGGGTGAGGCCAGCGTGGTCGATGTGCGCGCCCCGGGGGAGTGGCATGCGGGGCACATCAGCGGCGCGCGTCACGCTCCCCTCGGGCGCTTGTCCGAGGCGCTGCCCGCGATGGCGAAGGGGCAGCCGCTGGCGATGCAATGTCAGGGAGGCGCGCGTTCCGCCATTGCCGCAAGCCTGGCGCATCTGCACGGCTTCAAGAACGTCGTGAACCTGCACGGCGGATACGGCGCCTGGGAGCGGGCCGGTCTGCCGGTGGTGCAGGATCCCTCCAGCTCAACGGTCTGAGTGAAGCCTCGCACTGCTGCCGAAGAGGTCACGCGACGCCTGCTGGTGTACTTTCTCCGCGGGCTGGTCTTTCTCGCGCCCGTCGGCATTACCGCCTACATCTGCGTGGTCGTCTTTCGCGCCATCGACGGGTGGCTCGGATTCACCATCCCGGGAGCCGGCTTTGCGGTGTCCCTGGCGCTCATCACGCTGTTCGGCTTCCTCGCGTCGAGCTTCATCACCAAGAGCCTCATCACGGCGCTCGACGAGCTGCTTGAGCGCCTGCCGTTCGTACGATTTTTGTACTCGTCCACGCGCGACCTGGTCAACGCTTTCGTGGGAGAGAAGCGCCGCTTCGACAAGCCGGTGATCGTCGAACTCTTTCCGGACGGCAACGCCCGGGCGATGGGCTTCGTCACGCAGGAAGCGCTCGGCCAGCTGGGGCTGGAGGGCTACGTCTCGGTGTACATGCCCCACTCCTACAACTTCTCGGGCCAGATGTACGTATTTCCGACACGCGCCGTGACCATGCTCGATGCCAACAGTTCCGATGTCATGGCGTTCATCGTGTCCGGAGGCGTGACCGAAGTCCCGCGACTCCCCCGCACACCCGCCGCCGCACCGGCCTCGCCCGGCACGCCGTCCATGCTTCCACCCGTCATTCCCTGACCGGAGTCTCATGACCGCTTTCTCTCGCGCGTTAGGCGCTGCCCTCCTCACCGGCTTCGTGACCCTGGCGCCGCTGCCGGCGCAGCAGGCCGCGGCACCTGCCGTGCTGCTCCGACCGGCGCGCGTGTGGGATGGCATGGCCGATGCGCCGCGCGAAGGCATCGTCGTGCTCGTGGTGGGCGATCAGATCGCCGCCGTCGGACCCGCGGCGCAGGTTCGGGTGCCCGCCGGCGCGTCCACAATCGACCTGCCGGGGCTGACGCTGATACCCGGGATGATCGAGGCGCACTCGCACGTCCTGCTGCATCCCTACAATGAAGCAGCCTGGGACGAGCAGGTGCTCAAGGAACCCACGGCGCTGCGCGTGGCACGCGCCACCAACCACGCGCGCAACACCCTGCAGGCGGGCTTCACGCTCATCCGCGACCTCGGTACCGAAGGGGCAGGCTACGCCGATGTCGGCGTCAAGGCGGCCATCGACCAGGGAATCATTCCCGGGCCGCGCATGCTCGTGACAACCAAGGCCATCGTGGGGCGCGGAAGCTACGCGCCGCGAAACTATGCCTACGACATCGACATACCGCAGGGCGCCGAGGAAGCGGGCAATACCGAGGAGCTCGTGCGCGTGGTGCGCGACCAGATCAAGCACGGCGCCGACTGGATCAAGATTTACGCCGACTATCGGTGGGGTCCCGACGGAGAGGCACGCCCGGCGTTCACGATCGACGAGATGAAGGCGGCGGTGGAGATCACCGAGAGCAGCGGCCGTCACGTGGTGGCGCACTCGTCCACGGCGGAAGGCATGCGCCGAGCCACCATGGCGGGGGTCACCAATATCGAGCATGGCGATGGCGGGACGCTGGAGGTCTTCAAGCTCATGGCCGAAAAGGGTGTCGCGCTCTGCCCCACCCTCGCGGCAGGCGACGCGACCTCGCAGTATGCCGGCTGGAAGAAAGGGGTGGAACCCGAACCGGTTCGCCTGCGTGCCAAGCGGGAGAGCTTCGCCCTCGCCCGACAAGCCGGCGTGACCATCTGCAACGGCAGCGACGTGGGCGTGTTCACGCACGGCGACAACGCCCGCGAGCTGTTATTGCTGGTGGACTACGGCATGTCGCCGCTGGAGGCGATGCGCAGCGCCACGTCGACCACTGCGCGCGTGCTGCGCATGGATGATCGCCTGGGCGCAGTGAAGCCGGGCCTGTGGGCCGACCTGGTGGCCGTGGAGGGCGATCCCACGCGCGACATCACCGCCAGCAAGCGGGTCCGTTTCGTCATGAAGGGGGGCGAGGTCTTCCGCCACGACCGCCCTGCCATCCGTTAGCGCCTTGACCGCGCTTCACCTCCTTGCCCAGCTTGCGTCCATGACTCGCCTCCGTGCCACCACCGCTGCAACTCTGGCGCTCCTCGCGCTCGCCTGCTCGCCCTCGAAGCCAGAGGGGGAGGGCGCGCTCGCCCAGCTCCCATCACCTGCCGGTCCGGGCAGCGGAGAGCCCTTTCTCTCAGCCGGAGCGGAGGGCCGCGTCAACATGACGTGGCTCGAGAAGAAGGACGACTCCACCTATGCCCTGCGATTCTCGCAGCTGGCGGGCGACACATGGGGCCCCGTGCACACGATCGTGGAGCGCGGGGACTTCTTCGTGAACTGGGCCGACTTTCCGTCGGTGGTGAGCAGTTCGTCGGGCCGGCTGGTGGCGCACTGGCTACAGCGCAGCGGCGCTGGCAAGTACAGCTACGACGTTCGTTTCTCGCAGTCGCTCGACAGCGGCGCCACCTGGAGCCCGGGCACGGTGCTGCACCGGGACGGCGTGCCGGCGGAGCACGGGTTTGTGGCACTCTGGCCCTCCGACGGCGATGCCGTGGAGGCCGCGTGGCTGGATGGCCGCGGTACGGTGAACGTGCCGGCCGAGGCACGCGCCATGCACGTGGCGACGACGCGCATTGCCGCCGACGGGTCGTTAGGCGAGGAGGTGCAGCTGGACCAGCGGACCTGCGACTGCTGCCAGGTGGCGGCCGCGATGACGGCGCGCGGGCCGGTGGTAGCCTATCGCGATCGTACGACGGACGAGATCCGCGACATTGCCGTGGTGCGCCGCGTGGAGGGTGCATGGACGCAGCCGGCCATCGTGCACGACGACGGCTGGCAGATCGCGGCGTGTCCGGTGAATGGGCCGGCGGTAGCGGCACGGGGCGACACGGTGGTCATTGCGTGGTTTACCGGCGCGCAGGACACCGCGCGCGTGCGTGCGGCCTTCTCGACGGATGCGGGTGCAACGTTCGGCCCACCCCAGCGCATCGACGGCGGCACGCCGGCGGGTCGCGTGGACATCGAGTTGCTGGACGACGGTTCGGCCGCGGTTTCGTGGCTTGAACGCACCGACGGCACCTCGGCCGAAGTCCGCCTGCGCCGGGTCCGACCAGACGGGCAGCGGGGCGACGCCGTCGTGCTGGCGCGCTCCTCGGGCGCGCGCGCCAGCGGCTTCCCGCGTCTCGCCCGCAGCGGCGACCGCCTCATTGCGGCGTGGACGATGCCAGGCGACTCGGCGCGCATCCACGTGGCGCGCTTCGCGCTGAAGGCGCTGCCATGACGCGCCGTCTCCTGCTCGCGGCGATCGCCGTCGCCAGCTGCACGACGGCCGACATCCGTCCGCTGGCCGACGTTGGCGCCACGGCGCCCGACTACGCGGCCATTCGGCTTAGCGGCGACTCGGCCTCGCTCCAGAACCTGCGCGGCAAGGTGGTGCTGCTCAATGTCTGGGCCACCTGGTGCCATCCCTGCCGCGACGAGATCCCCTACCTGCAGCAACTGTATACGCAACACGCGGCCGAGGGCTTCGAGGTGATCGGCGTGAGCGTCGACGCCCGGGGATCCGAGGCGGCGGTGGCGGCGTTCCGCGACGAGTTCGGCATGACATATCCCATTTGGCTCGATCCCGACGAGCGGGTCCAGAGCCTGTACATGGCGATGGGCGTGCCCGCGTCATACCTGATTGACCGAAAGGGGGTCATGCGCTGGAAGCATCTCGGCACCATGCGGGCAAGCGACACCACGTTCACGAAGGCGTTGGCCGCTTCCCTCGCGTCGAACTGATCCGCCGCACATGCAACGCCGCACGGTAGCCATCGTCCTCTTCGACGAGGTGGAGGTCCTCGATTTCGCTGGTCCCTTCGAGGTCTTTTCCGTGTGCGGCCGCCGCTCGCAACTCGATCCGTTCGAGGTCTATACCGTCTCCGAACGCGGACAGACGGTGCGTGCCAGGAATGGGCTGATCGTGACGCCGCTGCACTCGTTCGCGAGTGCCCCCTCCCCCGACCTCCTGCTCGTCCCGGGCGGTTTCGGTACGCGCCGGGAGATGAAGAACCCGGTGATGCTGGAGTGGGTGGTGCGGCAGGGCCGGGGCTGCGAGTTCCTGCTGTCCGTCTGTACCGGCGCGCTCATCCTCGCCTGCGCGGGGCTGCTGGACGGCCTCGCGGCGACCACGCATCACCTCGCGTTCGATGAATTGCGCGCGGTGGCCCCTCGCACGGACATCCGAGAGGGCGTGCGGATCGTGGACAATGGCCGGGTCGTGCTGTCGTCAGGCGTGAGCGCCGGCATCGACATGAGCCTGCACATGGTCTCGCGCTTGTTAGGCGATGACCTGGCGCGCGAGACCGCCCGCTACATGGAGTACGAAGGCAACTGGTCGTCGGCGGGCCATTAACGTCGCCAGCGTACCGCACGTACACGAAGTAGCCCATTCGCGCCGCACCTTGCCCGCCCATCGCCGCGCGCGGTAGCCTTGGGCCTTGGGCCTGACGCCTTTCCCGGTGAGCCATGCATCGATTCCCTGTCCGACTCCTCGCGCTTTCCCTCGCCGCCGCCGCGCCCGCGTTTGCGCAATCGGCCCCCGATTTCACGGCGCTGCGCGCACGCAGCATCGGCCCCGCGACGATGAGCGGGCGCATCGTGGACATCGCCGTCAACGAGTCCAACAGCTACGAGTTCTACGCCGCCAGCGCCACGGGCGGCGTCTGGAAGACGACCGACAACGGCGTCACCTGGGAGCCGCTGTTCGAGCACGAGGCGACCCACTCGGTAGGCAGCATCACGGTGGACCAGCGGAACCCGAGCATCGTCTGGGTCGGCACCGGCGAGGCAACGAATCGCCAGAGCTCCGGGTGGGGTGACGGCGTCTACAAGTCCACCGACGCCGGCAAGACGTGGACAAACATGGGATTGCGCGACAGCCGCCACATCGCCCGCATCGTCATCGACCCCGGTAACTCGGACGTCGTCTATGCCGCCGTGCCCGGCCACCTGTGGGGGCCCAACAAGGAGCGGGGGCTCTACAAGTCCACCGACGGCGGGCGCACCTGGCAGCTCATCCTCTCCCGCGACGAGGATACGGGAGCCGTGGACGTGGCGATCGACCCGAGCGACCCCTCCATCGTGTACGCTGCGCTCTACCAACGGCGCCGCGCTCCCTTCGGCTTCGTGGGGGGAGGACCGGGAGGCGGCTTGTACAAGAGCACCGATGCCGGCAGGAATTGGAAACGGATCACGGCTGGGTTGCCCGCCGGCGAGGTCGGACGCATCGGCATTTCTATCTATCGCAAGGATCCGCGCATCGTCTACATCTCGCTCGAGCAGGGGGACCGCTACACCTCATCCATCTCCTACGCCAAGCGGCTCGGCGGCGTCTACCGCTCGGAGGACAAGGGGGACACGTGGCGCAACATGGGCGACTGGAACCCCCGCCCGGCGTACTCGTCCCAGATCAAGGTGGACCCCAGCGACCAGAGTCGCATCTACATGGTGTCGTA
>JBDSVW010000090.1:0-6401 GCA_039927015.1 Gemmatimonadaceae bacterium
GGGAGGCCGGTTTCACGCCGCGCCAGGGCGAGCAGCTCCAGTCCTTTCTTCCCGAGCCCCTGGAAGGAGTAGGGGGAACTGCGCGGCTTGAACGCCCCGCCGCGCAATGCCGTGCCGCCGGCCGCGCGCACCGTGCGCGCGGACGCGAGAATCTGCTCCTCCGACTCCACCGAGCACGGGCCGGCGATCACGACGATCGATCCCCCACCGATCTCCACTCCGTGCCCGAGCGAGACGATCGTGTTCCCCGGCTTCCATTCGCGTGAGACCTGCTTGTACGGGCGGGAGACATGGATGACCTGTGCGACACCAGGCAGGCTGGCGACGTTGGTGTCGTCCACTCGCGTGTCGTTGCCCACGAGGCCAATCGCGGTGCGCTGCTCACCCGGCATGGGCACGGGCGTGAAGCCCATGTCCGTGATCACGCGGCAGACTTCCTCCACCTCAGCCGGCGTGGCGTTGTGCTGCATAACGACAAGCATTACGTCTCCTCGAAATCGATCATCCACCCATCCTCGGCGCGCACCATGCGGCCATCGAACCGCTCCGCGACCTGCGCCTCGATGTCGACGGCTTCGACGGGAGGATAGAAGTGCGTCAGCGCCAGCAGCGATGGCCGTGCGATGGCCGCCACGTCGCCGCACTGACGCGGTGTGAGATGCGTGGGGATGGCCAATTCGTCGGGCAGCGAACACTCCAGCACCAGCACGTCGCAGCCGTAGGCCCATGCGCTGAAGGCCGGATCGAATCCCGTGTCGCCCGACACCACCACCCGCCGTTCCTCGCCGGTCACGGAATATGCCATGCTCTCATCGGTATGCGGCACCTTGCACGCGCCGATTTCACAGCCGCCTCCCAGCGAGAGCTGCTCTCCCGGCCCGATGTCCGTGAACCGCAGGGGGACGGATGTGAGCAGGCTGGCACCGAACGCCTCCGCCATGCGCGCCACGAGCGCCTCGGTGCCGGCCGGGCCGATGATCTCGATCGGGGCGCTTCTCGGGGGCTGCATGCCGTATCGCCACGCGAACACGAGGTTCGCGAGGTCGTTCGTGTGATCGGCGTGGAAGTGCGTGAGCGCGACGTGCGTGAGCTCCTGCCACGCGATCCCGAGTTCCGCCATCCGGAACACCGCGCCGCTGCCGCAGTCCACCAGCAGCCGCACGTGCTCCGCCTCGATCAACGTGGCGCTCTGTACGCGTCGCGGTGAAGGGGCGGCGGTGCCGGTTCCCACGGTGGTCAGTCGCATGTCAGTCGCATCTCAATCGCATCTCAATCGCATGTGAGTCGCACGTCGGCGCCGAAAGGGCGAGAAGTGTTGCGGCCCCCGGTCCGGCCATGGAGCCGAGCACGGGGGCCGATGGTTCAGTGAGTGCCGGTGCCTCAGGCGGGAGCCGCTACGGCTTCACCGGCGTCTGGTGCTTCATCCGCCGCGCCTTCATCCACCGTGGCGCCGCGCATGCGAACACTCACCAGGGACGACACCCCCGGCTCCTGCATCGTGACACCGTACACCGCGTCCGCGGCTTCCGTGGTGGTGCGCGGATTGTGCGTGATGACGATGAACTGCGTCTTGTCCTTGAACTGGTTGAGCATGCGCACGTAGCGGCCGATGTTCTGGTCGTCCAGGGGTGCGTCCACTTCGTCGAGCAGACAGAACGGCGACGGCTTGGTGAGGAAGATGCCGAACAGGAGCGAGAGTGCCACCAGCGCGCGCTCTCCGCTCGAGAGCAGGTGGATGCGCTGCGTGCGCTTCCCGCGCGGGCTGGCATGTATCTCGATGTCGCAGTCCAGCGGCAGCTCCGGATTCTCGAGGCGGAGGGCGCACTCGCCGCCGCCGAAGAGTGTCATGAAGATCTGGCGGAAATTCTCGCGCACCTGCGTAAACGTGGTGAGAAAGAGCTCCCGCGCGGTCGTGTCGATCTCGCGAATGGCCAGCTGCAACTTGTTCTTCGCCTCGGACAGGTCGTTGCGCTGGCCGGTGAGGAAGTCGAGCCGCTTCATTTCCTCCTCGTGCTCCTCGACCGCCAGCGGATTCACGGGCCCGAGCTTCTCGAGTTCGTTCCGCAGCTGCTCCCCCTCGGCGCGCAGCATCTCCTCCTCGACGTCCACCACCTCGAAGCTCGTGAGCAGGTCCTCGAGGGGGCGCCGCCACTCCGTCTCGAGCCGCTCGCGGATCGCCGTGCGGCGACCGGACAGCTCGGCGAAGCGAAGCTCCGCGGCGTGTAGCGCCGATTCCGTGTCGTGCACTTCCCGGCGAACGGCGGCCAGCGTGTGTTCGGCCTCGCTGAGCGCCGTGTCGGCCTCACGCACGTGCTGTTCCGCCTGGGCCAGCCGGCCCTCGGCGTCGGCGAGTGTGGCCGTGCGCACGTCCAGGTCCATCTGCCACGCCGCCATCTGCTCGGCCAGCGAGCGGTCCGCGTCGCTGAGCGTCGACAACTCCTGCTGCAGCGACGAGAGCCGGTTCGCGGCGTTCTCGTGCTCCTGCTCCAACCGGGACAGGCGGTCGTTGGCCACCTGCAGGCGCGCCTGCGCCTGGGCGAGCGCCACCTGCGCGTCGGAACGCTGCTCGCGCGCCGACTCCAGTGTGCGCTCCGCGTCAATGGCGCGCTCGCGCAGCGCGTCCAGGTCGCTGCCGTGCACGCCTAACGACTCCGTCACCTCGAGCGCCTGGACTTCCAGCGCCGCGAGACGTTCGCCCAGTTCCGCGCGTCGTGCGGCCAGGCGCGTGGCGAGGGCGTCGGCGTTCTCCAGCTCACGCACGCCGCGCAGTCGCTGCCGCTCGAGCTCTGCGCGCTGGTCGTTGGCCGCGCGATCTTCCGCGTGGGCCAGGTTGGCGCCCTCGGTGGCCGTCGCCACGGCGGCGTCGGCGGAGGTGAGTGTGGCGCGCGCGTCGGTGGCGGCGAGACCCGCCGCCGTCCGCGCATCGGCCGCGGCCTGCAGGTCGGAGCGAAGCGAGAAGAGCTCGGCGCGGCGACGCAGCGGGCCCGGGCCCGCCGTGGACCCTGGCAGCCAGATGGCGCCGCGCGCGTCCACGAATCCGGAGCCCTCGTCGAGCGAGCGCACCTGCTCGAGCAGGGCACGCACCCAGCCGGCCGCGGGCTCGGAGACTTCGACGCGGGGCAGCAAGTCACCGGATTGCGTGCCGCCGCCACTGGGCATCGCATCCAGTGGCAGGAGGAGCAGGGGACCCGGATTGACGTTGGCATGCCACGCGCGCACTGCGTCGGAGGCGGCGCGATCGCGCACCACGATCGCGTGCACCGACATGCCGAGAAAGCGCTCGACCAGCAGCGCCGAATCGGCCGACGTGGTGAGAAAATCGGAGATCGGGCCCAGCACCGCGCCCTCGCCAAACTGTTCCCGTTCACGCATCAGGCGTGCCGCTGCCGGTGCCAGTCCCACGCGCTCCCGTTCCAGCCCTTCCAGCGCGTTCACCTTGCCGGTGAGGCTCGTGAAGCTGTCTTCGGCGCGCCCGAGTTCTGCGCGCGCTTCCGCGTCACGCTCGCGCGCCGCGCGGGCGCCGGTTCGTGCTTCCTCGAGTGCGCTCACCGCCTCGGCCACCTTTGCGCCGGCGATCTCGATCGCCTCGTCCGCCCCGGTGATCTCGCGAGCCAACAGCGCCGCGGCATCCGCCAGCTGCTGGCGTTCGACATCGAGCGCCTCCCCGCGCTGTTCGAGTTCGGTCGTCTCGCGTTCCGCGCTTTCGCGATCGAGGTCGATTCGGCGCTGCCGCTCCCGCAATTCGCGCGCAGTGCGTTCGGCCGCATCCATGGCGGCGCGTGCCTCGGCCACCGTCCCGCGGGCACTCTCCTCCTCGCGCACCAGCAGGGCCACGCCTTCCTGAGACGTCGCAAGCTCACCCTCGAGCATTGCATGTGCTTCGCGGGCCCGGATGCGATCGGCCTCGAGCCGCTCACCGAACGCCTCGCCCTCGCGGCGCTCCTCCTCGGCCCGCTGGCGACGCTCCAGCGCATTGCGCTGACGTTCTGTGGCCACCGCGATCTCCGAGCGCAGTTCCTGCACGCTCTGCTGCTGCGCGAGGGCAAGGCGTCCCAATTCATTGCGGCGTGCCTCCGCCTGCGCACGCGTCTCGTGCGCCGTGTCGCGCGTCGATTCGGCCGCGCCTACGCGCGACTCACCGTCGGGCGTCAACTGACGCAGTGTCACCAGGCGACCGTCCAGGCCCTCGAGTTCCTCGCGCCACGCTGACATCTCGCGCGAGGCAATCGTGAGGTCCACCGAGAAGCGGCGGCTGGTGAGCTCCGCATGACGCTCGGCACGCTTGCGCTGCCGCGCCAGCGACCGCACCTGGCTCTGCACCTCGGACAGGAGATCGTCCAGGCGCGAGAGGTCCACCGTCGTCTCCTCGAGACGACGCTCGGTGCTGCGACGGCGGTCGCGATACAAGCCGACGCCCGCGGCCTCCTCGAACAGTTCACGGCGATCGTCGGGACGATCCGAGAGCAGGGCATCGATCATCCTGGACTCGATGACGATGCCGGAATCGGCGCCCAGCCCGGTGCCACGCAGCATGTCGTGAATATCACGCAGGCGGCACGACGCGCCGTTCAGCAGATAGTCGCTGTCGCCGGAGCGCGAGAGCCGCCGCGTGATGACCACTTCCCGGAAGGGGACGGGCAATCCCCGGTCCTCATTGTCGAAAAAGAGCGAGACCTGCGCGAGGTTCACCGCGCGCCGCGCCGAGGAACCCTGGAAGATCACCTCTTCCATCTTGGCGCCGCGCAGCATGCGCGCGCGCTGTTCGCCCAGCACCCAGCGCACCGCGTCGGACACGTTGGACTTGCCGCAGCCGTTGGGACCAACGATCGCCGTGACCCCCGAGTCGAAGGTCATCGTCGTGTTGTCGGCGAACGACTTGAACCCCTGCATTTCAAGCTTGGATAGACGCACCTACGGTGTACTCCCGGTCCGTGTGGCGAGGACCGACTGAATGTTCAGGCTGTCGAGATGTTGCTTGAAACTCCGCGCATCGTTCCCTGCCGCGAAGGCGCCAGCGTACACGCGCCATGTGCCGGTGGAATCGCGAAGAATGTAGGCGGGAATGCCCCGCCCGCGGTATGCTGCCACCTGCGCGCTGGCCACCTCGTCACTTGACGCGGAGTCCAGCAAGAGGGCGTAGGGCGTCCAGGCGATGGCGCCGGCGCGCTCGCCCACGGTGCCGCGCGCGCGCAGCGAATCCAGGTACTCCTGCGCGGACGCGCTGTCGCCGAAGGCGCCCGCGAGCAGCCGGTACCACCGATCCGTCTCGTTCCCCTGCGACGGCTGGTCGAACGTGGCGGCGGGCAGGGAATCTGCCTTCTGCAGGACGTACTCGAGCGCATCGGCGCGGGAGTTGGTGAAGTGCAATTCGACGCTGTAGCTGGCTTCGCCGGCTGGAGGCCGCTCGGTCGCCACGGATGGCGTCACGGATGGCAGCGCGGCGTTCACGGCGGGATCACCGCCGCCGAACAGCGATTCGAGTCCCACGTACGGCGCCCAGGTGGCGGTAGTGAAGTAGGCGCCCGCCGCGAGGGCCGCCAGCAGGACGACCGCTATCAACCAACCCCGACGTGCTGGGCGCTTCGCAAGGCGCCGGGCGCCGGCACTGCGCGGTGTCGCGGGGGGCGTGCGAATGGGCGCTGCGCCGCGCACCTGACCGAGGACGCGTCCGCCCGTCACGGGAGCAATCGCATCGCCCACCAGCAGCACCCCGTCGAAGCGCGCGGCGAGGGTGGGCAGCGAGGGCGCCAGCGAGGGGGCGGCCACCAGCAGGAGCGCGCCGGCACGCGAGACCTGGTCCACCAGTGTCTCCCACCAGGGATGCGCGAGCACTTCATCGGTGAGCGGCGATTCCGCGCCACCCGAGATGATGAAGAGGTTGGGCATGCCGGGTTGCGCGTGCGCGACACGCGCCAGCGACACGCCGTAGTGCACCATGTCGCTCACGCCGTGAAAATCGTCACGCGCGCCGTTGGACAGGGCACCCTGGTGCCCATCGCCCAACAGGTCGCACAGGAACACGCGGCGGTGGGTCGCGTGCACGCGGGCGATGCCTAACGCCACCGCGCCGGTGGCGGCAGGATCGTCACCGAGCACCGCGACCGACGACGCGTGATCGAGCGAGGCGCTCACGCGGGCGCCCGCTGTCTCCCACATCGTCTCGTAGTCCCGACCGTCGTCGTAGCTCAGGGAACCCCCTCGTACACCCAGTAGTTGTGACGCGACGCCCGCCCCATGCGCTCCGCGTCCGCCTTCGAGTTGTATGGACCGAACACTACGCGAAACACGGTTGTCCCCGCCGTCTCGCCGCGCACGACCCGCGGACGCTGGCCATCCACCGAGATGCCGGCGGCGATCTCCCGGGCCCGCTCTTCGGACAACACTGCGGCAAAGCTAACCGT
>JBDSVW010000091.1:0-12399 GCA_039927015.1 Gemmatimonadaceae bacterium
AATCCCGAAGACCTGAGTAACCGCTTCTACGGCAACAATGACTATCGCGGCCCCGACGCCAGCCACGGCACCCACGTGGCCGGCATCATCGCCGCCAAACGCGACAACGGCGTTGGCATCAACGGCGAAGCCGACAATGTGCGCATCATGTCCGTCCGCTGTGTGCCTGATGGTGACGAGCGCGACAAAGACGTGGCCAATGCCATCCGCTACGCCGTGGACAACGGGGCACAGATCATCAACATGAGCTTCGGCAAGGACATCTCGCCGGCGAAGCGCGCGGTGGACGAGGCGGTGAAGTACGCGGACAGCCGCGGTGTGCTGATGATCCATGCCGCCGGCAACGACGGCGTGGACCTGGCGGTTACCCCGAACTTTCCGACGCCGGTTTATCTCGACGGCGGTCGCGCCGCGAACTGGATCGAGGTGGGTGCCTCGTCGTGGCGCGGCAAGGACGCGCTCGCGGCCCCGTTCTCGAACTACGGCAAGGAGCAGGTGGATGTCTTCGCTCCCGGCGTGGATATCCTCTCCACCGTGCCGGGCGGAGGCTTCGAGCGACAGAGTGGCACCAGCATGGCGGCGCCGGTGGTGTCGGGAGTGGCCGCGCTGCTGATGAGCTACTTTCCCCAACTCTCGGCAGCAGACGTGAAGCGCCTGATTGTCGGCACAGCGGTGCAATACGGTGACACAATGGTGGCGCGGCCGGGGGCGGAAGGGCCCGAAGACCGTGTATTGTTCAGCGCGTTGTCCGCGACGGGTGGCGTGGTGAATGCGTACGAGGCGGTGAAGGCGGCGTTGGCCATGACCAAGAGCGTGCCGTAACGACGCATGGACACCTCCCTCATCGTTCGCGTCGCGCAGCCGAGCGATGAGGAAGCGCTCGCGGAGCTCATTCCCCGCTCCGCTCGTGCCCTGAGTGCCGGCTTTTATTCGCCGGCGCAGATCGACGGGGCGGTGAAATACGTCTTCGGAGTGGACTCCACCCTCATCCGCGACGGCACGTACTTCGTGGCCGAGGCGGGGCCGGTGATCAAGGGGTGCGGGGGTTGGAGTCGCCGGCGCACCTTGTATGGCGGCAACCAGCACAAGGCGGTTGACGACCCCCTGCTCGATCCCGCGGTTGATGCCGCCCGCATCCGGGCATTCTTCGTGGCCCCCGAGTTCGCCCGCCAAGGGGTCGGCCGCCAGCTCATGCGGGCGTGCGCGAATGCCGCCTACGACGCCGGCTTTCGGCAGCTGGAGCTGGTGGCAACCCTGCCGGGTGTGCCATTGTATGAGGCGTTCGGATTTCACGGGCTCGAGGAAGTCATCGAGCACACCCCCGAGGGGGTCTCCATTCCCTTCCTACGCATGGTACGAGCGCTCGACTCGCCCATGCACTGAGGGAGCACCGCATGACCACCGCGACCGATCCGCATTCGGCGTTCATCGAAGCGGCGTGTGTGCCGATCGACCAGCGCCATGTGTCCGGCACGCTCGATCGCGCGAACGAGATTCTCGCCGCGCACCCTGACGTCGCGCGAGCCAGCATCTACGTGGCGGCCATTCTCGGCAACGACGACGACGTGCGCACGTTCCTCGAGCGCGACCGCGCCAGTGGAACTGTGAAGGGCGGACCGTACCACTGGGACGCGCTCACCCATCTCTGCTTCTCGAGATTCCTGCGCCTCGATCGCACGCGCTCCGATGGCTTCGTGCAGGCGGCCACGGCGCTGCTCGATGCCGGTGCGAATGCGAACACCGGCTGGTTCGAGACGACGCACCAGCCTGACGGCGTGTTCGAGAGCGCGATCTACGGCACAGCCGGTGTCGCGCATCATGCGGAGCTCACAAGGTTGCTGCTCGAGCGCGGAGCGGACCCCAACGACGACGAAACACCGTACCACGCCGCGGAGGGCTACGACAACGCCGCCATGCAGGTGCTCGTCGCCAGCGGCAAGATGAACGCGGACAGCCTCACCACGCTGCTGATTCGCAAGGCCGACTGGCACGACGCCGAGGGAATCCGGTGGCTGCTCGCGCAGGGGGCGGACCCCAATCGCATGACACGCTGGGGGCGCACCGCGCTCTTTCATGCCGTGCAGCGAGACAACGACCTCGCCATCATAGAGGCGATGCTGGCGCACGGCGGTGATCCCTCCATTCCTTCGAAGGCTGCGGGTGTCTTTTCCGAACACCGCCTGAGCACGAGCGCGCTGGCGGCGCGCCGCGGACGGGGCGATGTGCTGGCGGCGCTCGAACGACACGGGAAACCCGTCGCGCTGCAAGGACTGGACGCCCTGCTCGCGGCCTGCGCGCGCGACGATAGCGCGCGCATTGAATCGCTCGTCGAGCAGGAGCCAGCACTGCTGGAAGCACTGCGTGCGGACGGCGGGCGGGCGCTCGCCGAGTTCTCGGGCGTGGGCAACTCCGCCGGCGTCAGGCAGCTGTTGGACCTCGGAGTGGACGTGTCGGCGCCGTATGCGTCGGGCAATCCCTACTTCGACATCGCGCGGGGCAGCCAGGCCATTCACGTCGCCGCCTGGCGGGCGCAGCACGACACGTTGCAGCTGCTGCTGGAGCGGGGATCTCCGGTGGACACGGTGGATGGCAACGGCCGCACGCCGCTGGCGCTCGCGATCCGGGCCTGCGTCGACTCGTACTGGAGCGAGGACCGCGTGCCGACGTCGGTGCGAGCACTGCTCGATGCGGGCGCCTCGGTACATGGCAGGGGCGTCGTTTTCCCCTCCGGGTACGAAGACGTGGACGCGTTGCTTCGCGCGCGGGGCGCATGAGGCAGCGCGTCTTGTTCATCGGCAACAGCTTCACGGCACGGAACGATGTGCCGGCGCTCGTCGCGAACCTCGCTACGGCCACCGGGCACACCTTGCAGCACTCGCTCATCTCTGCGGGAGGCGCATCACTCCGGCGCCACTGGAACAAGGGAGAGGCCCAGAAGCGCATCACCGCGACCCGATTCGACGCGGTGGTGCTGCAGGAGCAGAGCACGTTGCCGGTGCGGAACGTGCGACGCATGCACGAAAACGTCCGGCTCTTCCACGAGGTGATCAGCGCCGCCGGCGCGCGCATGATCCTTTTCCTCACCTGGGCACGAGCCAACCAACCGGAGACGCAGGACGCCATCGCGCACGCCTACACGTCGATTGCCGAAGAGCTGGGCGCGAAGGTGGCGCCAGTGGGAGTGGCGTGGGAGCGGTGCCTGGCCTCGTCGCACCCGCCCGCACTGTACGATCGCGACATGAGCCACCCGACGCTGGCGGGATCGTACCTCGCCGCGTGTGTCCTCTTCTCCACCCTGTACGGCGCCAACTGCGCCGGCGCCGACACGCCGGTGGATGGGCTCACGAGTGAGGAGATGCACGCCTTGCAGTCGGTCGCGGCGGAAACGGTGGGTCTGTGAGGCCGGCCGCGCATCTCGTGCCGTCCACCGTACGCACCCCATGGCTCGTTCAACGCGACTACGCGACATGACGCTCTCCCCGCGCGACCGCACGTGGCTCGCCCTGACCGCCGTGCTCGGGCTGCTTGGCCCGAACGGGGTGTTCCTCTACTTCCTTGCCTTCCGGCGCCAAGACTTCATCGAGGGCCTGTTCCATCCCGTGGCGATGGCGTTCGTGGCCGAGGTGCTGCTGCTGACGGTGTTTCTGGCCGTGTGCATCTCCAGGCGTTCGTCCGGGCGAGTAACTTGGCGGGCCTTCGTTGTCCTGAGCCTTGCAGGTGGACTGCTGTGCAGCATTCCCACCTACATGCTGCTCGAGTCGCGCGGGCGCGAGACGTAGCGGGCGGCGGCAGTCGCCGCGATGCCCCCCGCTGTACGCTACCTGTCCACCAGCGGCCGCCTTTGTGGCGCCGCGATGCTGCGGTATCCGATATGCAATCCTCCGAGCTGGCGGGACTGCTCGAGTTCCTGCGAACAGCCGAACGACTGAAGGACGCCACGCGCAGCGCCTGGACCTCGGGTGGGCGGCGCGAGAGCGTCGCCGAGCACAGCTGGCGGCTCTGCCTCATGGCGCTGGTCCTTCGACACGACTTCCCCGAGGTGGATTTCGCGCGCCTGGTGCGCATCTGCATCGTGCACGACCTGGGGGAAGCCATCGGGGGCGACGTGCCGGCGCCCGAGCAGGTGGGGCGACCCTCCAAGGCCGACCAAGAGAGGCGCGACCTCAACACGCTGCTGGAGACCCTGCCGAGGCGAAGCCAGGAGGAGATCCTCGAGCTGTGGGATGAGTACGAGGCGGCGGTCTCGCCCGAGGCGCGGCTCGTCAAGGCCCTCGACAAGCTGGAGACCATCCTGCAACACAACCAGGGCAGCAATCCCAGCGATTTCGACTATCGCTTCAACCTCGGCTACGGCCGGCAGTACACTGCGGATGATCCCCTGATCGTCCAGATGCGCGAGATTTTGGACCAGGACACCGCGCAGCGGGCGCGGGCCGCTGGACAGGATGTCTGATCGGGAGCGAATTCTGCGTTCCGTCGCCGGGACGTATTGCCTACTTTGAGCCCCTTCGCCACTTCGTTCCGTTCCCTCACAACCCATCCCTGATGCCGCGTAACCCTGTTGTCAGTTCCCGCGCCCCCACCCCGCTCGGCGCATACTCCCCCGGCGTGTGGGCGGGAGACCTGCTCTTTCTCTCCGGTCAGACTCCCGTGGACCCGGAAACGGGCCGCCTCGTCGATGGCGATGTGGAAGCACAGACGCATCAGGCCCTGACGAACCTCGAGGGCCTGCTGGGCGACGCCGGCCTGACCATGGACGACGTCATCAAGTGCAACGTGTTCATCACGAGCATGACGCACTTCGCCGGCATGAACACCGCGTACAAGACGCGATTCTCGAAACCCTATCCGGCGCGCACCACCGTCGCCATCGCTGGACTTCCGCTCGGGGCGACCGTTGAGATCGAGCTCGTCGCGAAGCGGCCGGAAACGCCGGCCAAGTGATGCGCCCGGCCGACGTTCTGCGCGGACGCTTTGCGCGCCGTGGGCCGAGGCACGTGGCGCGAGCCCTGATGGTTGCCGTGGCGTTCGTGTGCGTGGCGTCTGTCGCGAGCGCCCAAGGCTCGAATCCGCGCGTCGGGCGCTGGCGACTCAAGTCCGACGCGCCCCCGCCGAGCAGTAACATCATGACGTACGAGGCGTTCGGGCCCGCCGGCATGCGGGTGACGATCGAGTCGACCAACGCCAGGGGCGAATCGTCCAAGTGGTGGTATACCACCAACTTCGACGGCGCCGACATGCCCGTGACTGGCAATGCCGGGCAGACGCATGCCTCCGTGCGGGTCATCGGCGACCGGGTCAACGAAATCGTGAACAAGAAGGACGGGCGGGTGACGCAGCGCCTCACCAACGTCCTTTCGCCCGACGGGAGCACGATCGGCGTGATGTACATGCGCGAGGACGAGCAGGGGCGTACGACGGCGGTGTCATTCGCGACGTACGGGAGCTGCAGGCGAAGCTCGCATGCACAGCTTCCTCTCGCGTTTAAGAAACCGAGAGCCAACGGAACGGTCCGACGTACCAGTGGGACGCGCTCCCGGGTCGAAGGTTACCGAACCGGAGCCGCTGGACCGTGTTCGATCAAGGCGCGAATGGTCCGGCGCAATCGTTCAGCCACGCTGTCCGCCGCCGCATCCTTGACGAGATCGTGCGACTCGTCCGAGTCGACCAGGTAGCGATACAGCTCCTCGCGTCCCGTACCGTTGTTCCGAATGTAGTGCCACTGGTCATCGATCATCGTCACCATGTCGCCCTTGGCGAATGGGAGTGTCGAGTCCACGCGGACCCCTCGTTCCACTGCGGCGAAGATCGGGCTGGTGATTACGGTCGAGTCTCGCCAGTGCGCTGCGAGGGTGCGACCGGGAACGCGCCCCGAATCGGCGACCGCTGCGAGATCGAGGATCGTCGCCGCGAGGTCGCGCAAGGACACCGGGCGCGAGATGCGAATACCGGGCGGGACACGTCCGGGGAAATGCAGGATCAACGGAACGTGCAAGACATCGAAGTACAAATTGCTGTGGTGTCCAGTCAGTCCGTGCTCGCCGAAGAGTTCACCATGATCGGCCGTGATGAGGACGAGCGTGTTGTCGAGCAGCCCCTTGTGCTTCAACCCCTCGAGCAGCCGCCCCACTTGTGCGTCCATGTACGTGACCGCACCGTCGTACAGATGGCGCGACTTGGGGAGGGAATCGTACATGGTGTCATACGGCGGCGGCGGCTCGTACGGTTCGTGGGCGTCGTTGTAGTTGAGGAAGGCGAAGAACGGTCGCGCCTCACGGCGATCGATCCATGACAGGAACTGGTCGGTGATGACGGCTGCTTGCTTGTTGGCGTTGACCGGTTTTGGATTGGTGTAGAGGTCCGGGCGTGAGAGGGCACGCGCGATCCCGCGCAGCGTGGGGGTGGCATACATTCGACGCGCGGTCATCGTCTGTCCGAACGACGACGAGAGGAGCGTCTGCTCGATCGAACGCGGATGATCGGCGTAGCGCGCGAAGCCGCGATCGAGTTCGGAGTCCCAGCCCGTGTAGTGGAAGTTGGCGACGAAGCCCGCGGTCTCGAGCCCGCGGGCGCGAAAGAGATTCGGGAGAATCGTCTTGTCGTCGTCGACGGGACGGCGCAGGAACGACGACGAACGCCCGCCGACGAATTGATACTCGCCGGTGAGCATGCTCTCGTGCGACGGGAGCGTCCACGGCGCGACACTGAAGGCGCGTTCGAAGAGGACTCCCTCGCGAGCGAAGGCGTCGAGATGCGGCGTGGTGGGGCGCGGGGCACCGTAGGTGGAGAGCGCACTCGCGCGCACGGCGTCGAGGACGACGAGCAGGACACTCGGCGCGCCGGCCGTTGCCGGCGGCAGGGCGGCCAACGTGCGGCGGGTCGCCATTCGGATGTTCCCCTCGATCGCAATCGCCGTTGCGACGAAGGCGACGACGAGGACGACGGCGATGGTCCGCGTGACGCGCAGCGCGCGGCGTGGGTCGCCATCGGCCCATCGCGATATTGCCACGCCAGCGCCTAACGAAAGGACCAGCGAGGCGAGCGTGGCGATCTGCGAGTAGGAGAGGAGAATCGCGAAGAGTGCGAGCCCGGCGAAGCCGCCGAATCCCACCCGGCGTGCGACTGGGCGCGGGAGAACACAGGCCACGATCCCGGCCGGAATCGCGGCAAGCATGAAGAAGAAGAGCGACGACAAGGGGGCCATCCAGGCCAGGTCGCGGCTCACATTCACGATCTCGCCTGCCCATGCGAACCGCAGCGCGAATCGCAGCCCGTACGCGGCCGCCGAAATGAGAGATGCGCAGACGGCCATCAGGAGCGTCTCCCCGATCGAGCCACGTTCGCTTCCCTGAGACCGCGCTATCTGTGGGGCTTCAGTCGTCACGCACCTCTCTCGCAGTCACGGGTGTCACCGCATGCTGGCGTAACAATAACTCTACGGCATCGCGCAGGCGCCGTCGATGCAGATCGCCTCCGGGGTGGTCGTGTGATCCCTCGTCTCGAGCGGGATAGTTGGTATGGAGTGGCGGCTGGGCCTCCCCGGTCACGTGGTGGCACGGTTCGCCCCGCCCATAGCAACGCGCGCACCGTCTGACGGACGGGGCGCACACCGGGAGGCCAGCTAGTCCCATGGAGAGCATAGGCCTGGATTTGCACAAACGCGAGAGTCAGTTGGCAATAAGGCGGAGGATGGCACGATCACGGACCGCCGGATCGTCACGAGCCGGGCGCGGTGCACCGCGGTGTTCGGGCACCGGCCGCGCGCGAAGCTGCTGGACGATGCTGGTGGAGGCGCGTACGGAGCGCGAGTGGGTCGCGCGCCAGCTGGAAGCACTGGGCCTCGCGGTGAGTGTCGCGGTTCCGAACGAGCGCCGATGTCTGCCAATCGGTCGCGGCGCACCAAGACCGACACGCGCGAGGTGCGGATGCGGACCCGGGACCTCGGGCTCGCGAACGCGCGGGTGCGGCGCGACGGATTGCGCGTGAGTGCGGCCACCCGACCACCCGGCCGCGTGGTCCGGGTCGAACAGCGCCCGCCGCACGAACAGCCGGAGCACGGCGCGGCGGAACGCCTCGGTCAAGCGCGCCGTGTCGTGGACCGGCCCCGAGACGAACGTGCCATCGGGCCGGACGCCGCCGTCGGTGACGAGGCGATGGAAGTGCGGATGCCAGTTGGCGCGCGCGCCGTGCGTCTGCAGACCCGCGACGATGCCACCGCGCGCTCACGCTCGCCCGTCAACGTGCGGCGAGCCTCGCGCACGAGCCCACTGCTTCTGGCACAAACAGCAGTAGCAACAAGCCAAGGTCGCGCGGTCGCATAATCCTTGTCATCGTCAGCCGTCTCCTCCCGGCACCACCAGATTCCCCGCGCCCTCGATCACGACGGTCTTCTCGATCGACGGATCTCCCCGCTCGCCGGCGAGAAGTCGCGCTGCCCTCCGCACGTTCTCGAGCTCGATGACTCGTACCTCGCCATGCGCTTTCTTCACGTCCGCGGCGCGATTGGACATCTTGAAATCCTCCAGGATCGGGTGCGCGCCTGGTAACGCCTCGATGAACAACGAGTCCGTCGGCACCACGATTCCCTCGCCACTGCTTCCAGGGGAGTTCGCGAACCGAGGTGGCGATCCGGGCTTGCAGCTCCGTGCGCGTTCCACGCTCAGTGTCGGGCGAGGAGAGTATGACCATCAGGTCCAATCGTCGCTTGCGTTCGCCCGTAACGGCCTCGGTCGGCTCGTATGAGAAGTCGAAGCGGCCGTCGCTACTCGTCACTTACGAGCCGAGGCGATCCCAGAGCTGCAGAACATTCTCTTCCGGCGGTGCCGGTGCTCCGGACCGGATAGGCACAGATGCCGCGGAGTTCCGTTCGTAGGCAGTCACGAGCAGACCAGCAATTGCCGTGCGTAACTCACGACGCATGGCACTTCCGGAAATCCTGTTCATACCGACCTCTTCGTGGTAAATGCGATTCAATACATGCGCGCGAGCATGTCGCGGCTCTCACATTGAAGAGGCGGAAATCGCCGGGAAATGCGGACACGTCGCCACAGTGATCACTACGTCACGGCATCACGGTGTTCTCGGAGCCGCGGCAAGCATTCTGAGGCATCGGTCGAGCAGGTGACTTTGACGCTGCCGCACATCGCGGTACAGAGTCTCAGCGGGCGTGATGTCGCCCTTCTTGAGCAGCAGGTCCGCCAGGCCTCCCATGTCCGTGGCAACGTCCGGATGAGCGGCGCCAAGCGACTGACGCTTCGACACCATGCCACGGCGTAGGAGCGGCTCGGCCTCGTTGTACCTGCCGGGACTCGAGAGCGCCCCATCAATGTTCACGAGACTGTTGGCAACATCGGGATGGGCGTCGCCAAGTCGCGTGCGGCGAAGTGCGTACGTCTCGCGGTACAGCGACTCCGCGCTGGAATAGTCATGCTGCCCGCGCCTCACGTGGGCGAGTGCGTTCATCGTCGTCGCGACATCGAGTGCGTTCAATGGACGCTGGCGTTGCTGGATTGCGACCGCATCGCGCAGCAGGGGCTCGACTTGATCCCGGCCGAGAAGACCTGGGACTACACCTGCCACGGCTCGCGCTTCGACTGCTTTGGCACCGTGATGGACTGGCAGAGCATGGTGGATCTGCCGGTGGTGGAGGAGTAGAAGCGCGGGACCTGGGACGCAGAGCACCGGGGAACGACCGCCTACCGTGCACCGCCCTTGCCGCTCACGCGAACGACGGAATGCCGAGTGACGGGAAGAGATCGTGGGCGGGAAAGGGCGACACGTCGTCGAGCAGGTCGTCCCATAGGGGCGCCGGCTCGGCGTCGTTCCATTCCTTGTTGAACGCCAGCGCGTACACGATGCCGTCGGACCGAGCCGCGGCGAACGACTGCATGTTGGCGAGCCCGCCGTTGTGCCCGAACCACCGGACGCCGCCGGCCCGCATGCCCGTCATCCACCCCTTCGGAGACGCGGTCGACCACATGACGTCGTCGATCGTGGTGCGCGAGAGCACGGGCGTGGTCACGCTCGGCAGTAGTGCCGCGTAGAGCTTCACTAGCTCGGCGGCGCTGAACGCCATGCCGCCCACGCCGTCGCCGACCGTCAGGTTGGGATCGCCGTACGCGACGCGCACGAGCGGCTGCGCCGGCGTCATCACGCTCCGCACGAGCACGAGGTTCGGGTCGTGGTACAGCGCCTCGCCGTCCACCCGCTGCGAGAGCAGCGATCCCGAGGGACGCGGGCGCATGAGGCCGAGCGGGTTGAGGACGTTGGTGCGCAGCACGTCGAACCAAGGGCGGCCCGTCACGTGCTCGATAACGGCCGCGAGGAGTAGATACCCGGAGTTGGCGTAGCTCGTCTGCTCGTTCGGCTCGAACTGCGCGGGCAGGGTCATGAGCATCGCGGCGATCTCGCGCTTGTTGCGCGCCGGCAGCGCGGAGCCGAACGCCTGCACCACGTCCAGGTCGAGGTGCGCGAAGTTGGGGCTCACGCCGCTGCGATGCGCCAGGCAATGGAAGACGGTGATGTCCGCGAAGTGCGGGTTCCCCGCGGCCATGCCCGGCGGCGGCGTGAGCCCGAGCACGCTCATGATGCGCGTGCCTAACGTGAGCCGCTGCGGCGGCGTGAAGCTTAGCCTGCGTTCGATGAGCTGGTGGATGAGGATGTTCGTCAGCGTCTTGCTGATGCTTCCGATGCGGAATAGCGTCGCGGGCTGCGTGATTGGGTACGTCGACGGCCCCCAGGTGTAGCCGCGGGCCAGCTTCAACTGCCCGTCCCTCGCCACCGCGAGCGTGCCGCCGCGGATGTCGTTGCGCCGCATGTAATCGGCGACCGCGTCGTCGATGGCGGCCATGGCCGCGACGCGCGCGCCGGTGGCCACGAAACGGTGGGGCAGCGCGTGCTCGCGCTTGCTGAACAGCACGTTGAACCGCTCCGCCGCGCCGCTGCCCGACCCGGCGACCACACGCGGGAAGTAGCCCCGCGCCCTGTTGCCCGCGCACTCGCTCTGGTACTGCGCGCGGGAGAGGTTCCCGCGGGCGAGCCACGGCCCCGCCGAGTCATCACGATAGACCGAGACGTAGAGCGGCGCTTCCGAGCGCTCGATGACGAACGGACGCGCGCCGTGCGCCGTCTGTACGCCGAAGAGCTCCGCATCCACGCTGACCAGCACCGGCGACGATCCGATACTCCAGCCCGTGGCCGTCGTGTTCGGCTGCCATACGGCGACGGCCTGTAGCGTGCCCAGGTCGCCGTACGTTGCCAGCGAGGCGAGCACGTACCCGTTCGCACGGGCCCATCGATTCCAGTGCTGCAGCGTGCCCGCGTCCTCCACGTCACCGAAGCGCATTCCGAGCCGCATGATCGGCAGCGCGCCGGTGACGCGCTCCGTGACCATCGAAAACAGCGTGCCGGCGCCGGTCCCGCAGGCGGCGACGATCGTCGGGTGGAGCCCGGCCGCTGCCTGCTCGGCGCCCCACTGCGTGAGCTGCGCGGCGGTGCGGCCGTGGGTCGCGGCCCACGTGGGGCCGGAGCGCTTCACCCACGTCGCCGCATACGAGGGATTGCCGAAGCCGTACATGTTGAGCGACACGATGCGGTAGCCGAGCGGCCGCAGCCGGTTGAACTCGGCCTGATGGCCATCGCCGCTCTTGCTCGTGTAGGTGGCGAAGTCGACGCCGTCGCTGTCCACCGCGCCCGTCGCGCCCGACCAGTCGACGCGGCCGTGCTGGAAGCTGCTGCGCTTGCCGCCGGACACGGTGATCTCGTCGGACGTCGGGTAGCCGAGCCAGCTCAGCTCCCAGCCGAGCGACGCCCACCGGTCGCGGATGGCGCCGTGCACCTCGTGCGCGCCCGTAGAGGCGTGCCAGTAGATGGAGCCGCCGGCGTAATGGCGAAAGCGACCCTGGCCGTCGGGACAGACGGTCTCCGCGCCGACGGGGGCGCCCAGCGGGCCGCCCGCGCCGCCGAGCTGCGTGTGTTTGATCGAGATCGCGCCCATTGCTCGCTCCGTGTCGAGGTCTCGCGCGCATGGACACTCGTCCACCCGCGCATTGCACCCGCCCAGTGTAGACGCGGCGGACACGCGGCGAACCGGACATCGCGTTCCCGCACGCACACGACACCGCACGGGCGAGCCTACGGAGAGGGCATCGTGCCGCGCAGCCAGGGCTCCATCAGCTCTCGCCACGCCGCGAAGCTCGCCGGGGGCGCGCGCCCGAGCGACTGCCCGTACGGGGTGCGGCCGCTGTGCCCCGCCCGCGCGAAGCGCGCGTCCTCGAAGAAGGGGTGACGCGGCCAGTTGCGCTCCACGAATGAAACGCCGGCCACCACGGCGTCTACCACGTGGCAGCCGCCGCTGCACGTGATCACGCGGGGCCCGTGGGGGTCGACGCCTTGATGACG
>JBDSVW010000092.1:0-12795 GCA_039927015.1 Gemmatimonadaceae bacterium
CCGCAGGTGAAGGCCCGTTTCGACATCGAGCTCGAGGCGGTGGATGGGTACGGGCCCTCGCTGATCAACGCCATCGTGACGGAGCGCGAAGCCGGGCGCAACACGGGAACGGCGAGCCTGCTCTGGATCAACGGGGAGACGTTCGCCGGCCTGCGCAGCGAGCGGCTGCTCGCGGGACCGTGGGCGCAGCGCCTGCCGAACGCTCGGTATGTGGACGCGGCGTCGCCGATCGTCGCCCGCGACTTCGAGCAGGACCCGGCGGGATTCGAGTCGCCGTGGGGCCGGGTGCAGTTTGCCCTCATCTACGACACTCTGCGCACGCCGTCGCCGCCGCGGAGCGTGGAGGAGTTGCGCGCGTGGATCGTGGCGCATCCCGGCCGCTTCACGCATGACCAGGGCTTTGCCGGCGTGACCTTCCTCAAGATTGTCATGTACGCCCTCTATGGCGGCGTTGAGCGATTTCAGGGAGGCTTCGACTCCACGCGCTATGTCGCGGGACGCGACACGCTGTTCGCCTGGCTGCACGGCGTGCGCCCCGCGTTCTGGCGCCGCGGCGAGACTTTCCCGCCCGACGTGGCCGCGATGCACCGGCTCTTTGCCAACGCCGAGATCGACTTCTCCATGTCGAACAACCACAACGAGGTGGTGAACAAGGTGCGGCAGGGACTCCTGCCGCCGTCCGCCCGCCCGTTGCTCCTGCACGATGGCATGATCGCCAACACGCACTACCTGGGCATTCCGTTCAACGCTCCCAGCGCGGCGGGTGCGATGGTCGTCGCCGATTTTCTCCTCTCACCAGCGGCCCAGCTGGAGAAGCTGCGGCCCGAGGTATGGGCCGACGGCACGGTACTGGCCGTGGACCAGCTCGACGACGAGTGGCGCCAGCGCTTCGGGGCGCTCGACGAGGATCCCCGCGCGCTGCCGCCGGATTCGCTGGACAAGTACGCGCGGCCCGAGGTGGCGCCGGCGTATCACAACCACCTGCTGGCCGACTGGCGATCCTTCATCCGCGGCCAGCGTCCGTGACCCGTCGCCACGCACCGCCCGCCCCGGCGCGGGAGGCCACGTGCCGTTAGGCCGCCGCTGGAACCCCGGCGTGTGGGCCATCGCACTCGTCGCGGCGCCGGTGGCGTTAGGCTCGGCGTACTCGCTGGCCGCCAGCGTGGGCCTCGCCGGCGCCGGCGCGGGGGAATTCGCGCCTGGCCGGCTGCTGGGAGTGCTGAGCGCGGCGGAGACGTGGCGTAGCGTCGGGTGGACGGTGTGGACTGCGGCCGTGGCGACGGTGCTGGCGAGCGCGGGCGCGATGCTCATCGCCATCCTGCTGCGCGGCGTGAAGGGAGCGCGCGCACTCGCCGTGATCCCGCTCGCCGTTCCGCACGTGGCCGGCGCGCTGGCCGTCCTCCTGCTGCTCGGGCAGAGCGGCCTGCTATCCCGCGTCGCCTTCGCGCTCGGCTGGACGTCGCAACCCGCCGATTTCCCGCCGCTCATCTACGACCGGCCCGGCATAGGGCTCATTCTCGCCTTCGCGTGGAAGGAACTGCCCTTCCTCGCGCTCACCGCGCTGGCGGTGCGCGACACGCGCAGCAGCCTGCTGGAGGAAGTCGCGCGGACGCTGGGCGCCAACCGCCGCGCCACCTGGCGGCGGGTGACGCTACCCCTGCTCTGGCGGGGTATGGCCCCAAGCATCATCGCCGTCTTTGCCTTCCTGCTGGGCCAGTATGAGATGGCGGTGCTGCTCGGGCCGAGCGATCCGCTTCCGCTGCCCGTGCTGACGTACGAACGCTCCATGGATTCCGTACTCCCGCGGCGCGGTGAGGCGCACGCGCTCGCACTCATCGCGCTGGGCCTTACCCTCCTGCTCGTGATCATGCACGAGATGGTCCGGCAGCCGGAGGACGACGCATGACGCGCACCCCATGGTCCGCGCGCGCGCTGCTGGCGCTGCTCGCGCTGCTCGCGCTGGGTCCGGTGCTCGCGCTCATCGTGCAGGCCATGGCGGCATCGTGGCGATTTCACGCGCTGTACCCTGCGGACACGGGCTTCGAGGCGTTCGCCAACCTGCTGGTCAGCCACCGGCTTCGCTCGGCGCTCCTGATGAGCCTCGGACTCGCCCTCGCCACCGGGGCCACGGCCATGGTCCTCGGCTTCTGGGCGGGGCGGGCCCTCTCCGGCGCGGCGGGCGCCGTGCGGCGGGTGGGGGCGATGGCCGCGTTCCTTCCCGTCGTGGCGCCACCCATCGCGTTAGGCATCGGCTTGCAGGTGGTGGTGCTCAAGGCCGGCCTCGGTGGCGACTGGCAGGGGGTGCTTCTCGCGCACCTCGTGCCGGCTACCGGATATGTGACGCTCTACTTCCTGGGCGTGCTCTCGGCGTATGACGATGGCATGGAAGAGGAGGCGCGCACGCTGGGCGCGAATCGGTGGCAGGTCCTGCGCCGCATCACCGTGCCCGCCCTGCGCCGGCGGCTCGCCGAGGCACTCGTGCTGGGCGCGCTGGTATCGTGGGGACAGTTGGCGCTCACGCTGCTGGTGGGCGGGGGCGCCGTGCGCACGCTACCGGTGGAACTGCTCTCCCTGCTGCAGTCGGGGGATGACCGCGTGGGCGCCGCGGCGGCCGTGGCGCTTACCATTCCGCCCCTCCTTGCGCTCGGCCTCCTGCAGGTGGGCGCGCGTCGCGCCGGGAGTCATACATGAGCGACGGCGGATTGCAGCTGGAGGGAGTGGACGTGCGCTTTGGCACGGCGGCCGGCCTGCGCGGCCTGACGTTGCAGGTGGCGGCGGGCGAGCGGGTCGCGCTGCTCGGGCCATCGGGAGCGGGAAAGACCTCGCTGCTACGCGTCATTGCAGGACTCGACCCGCTGGCCGGCGGGCGCGTGATAGTGGGCGGCATCGATGTCTCCAGCGTAACCCCCGACCGCCGGCGCACGGTGTACCTGCACCAGAATCCTTCGCTCTTCACGCATCTCTCGGTCGTCGACAACGTCGCATTCCCGCTCGAGGTACGTGGGGTCGAGCGGCGCCAGGCGCGACGGCAGGCAACGGAGCTGCTCGCTCGCGTGCACCTGGACGGCTTCGCGCTGCGGCGCGCCGGTGGCCTCAGCGGCGGCCAGCGCCATCGTGTGGCGCTGGCGCGTGCCCTGGCTGCGCAGCCGCACGTGCTGCTGCTCGACGAACCCTTCTCCGCCCTCGACCCATCGCTGCGCGCCGAGGTGCGCGAGGCAGTGATGGCATTGCTCGATGATCGCGGCCCCGCGACCATCGTCGTCACGCACGACATCGATGAAGCGGCGCAGTTCGCCGATCGCCTGGCCGTGTTGCTTGACCGGCGCATCACACAGTTTGCGCCTCCCGGCGAGGTGCTCTGTCATCCCGCGTCGCTGCGGGTGGCCCGCTTTCTCGGCATTCCCAACATCATTGCCGGGGCGAGCGACGGCACCGGGCGCTTTGAGAGCCCCATCGGTTCGGTGCCCGCCGGCAGCCATGCGGGACCGGGATTGCTGGTCGGGCGGGCCGACGCCTTTCTCGCGACGCGCGCGCCGGCGGGGAGAGGCATCGCACGCGTAGAAGCGTTCGTGGAGCGCGTGGGTGGCACGTGGCTGTGGGTGCGCGCGGGTGCCGCGCGAGTGCTCGCGTCCGAAGCGGGTGACGCGCGGCTCGCCGTGGGCGATTCGGTCGAGATCACCATCTTCCCCGACCGCGTGCACGTTCTTCCGCCGGAATCCGATTCCGTCACCGAGGACGTGCCACGTGTTCGATGACATGCTTCGCCGGTTGAAGGACCGGGTCATGGCGCCGGTCGCGCGCTGGCTCGGCCCTGCCCTCTCCCCCAACGCGGTCACGGTGCTCGCGTTCCTGCTCGGGATTGCGGCTGCCGGGGCGGTGTACGCCCGGCACGATGCGCTGGCGCTGGTGCTCTGGTTCGCCAACCGTGTACTCGATGGGCTCGATGGCACGCTGGCGCGCGTCCACGGTCGCCAGACGGATTTCGGCGGCTATCTCGACATCGTGCTCGACTTCTGCGTGTACGCGGCCATTCCCGCTGCCATCGTCCTTGCCTCGGATTCGCGCCCGTTAGCCATTGCCGGTTTCGTGCTACTGGCCTCCTTCTATGTCAACGCGGCGTCATGGATGTACCTGGCGGCCATCCTCGAACGGCGCGGACGCGGGGCGAGCGAACGGGGCGAGCTGACCACGGTGCCGATGCCGGCCGGCCTGGTGGCGGGCGCCGAGACCATCGTGTTGTATGCCGCGCTCCTCGTGATGGAGCAGTGGCGCGTGGAAGTGTTCCTGCTGATGGCGGCGCTCGTCGGCGTCACCATCGTCCAGCGCATGGCCTGGGCGCGCCGTCAGCTGCAGTGAGCGCACCATGACGGCGACTCTTCCCCAGCCGGCGACGTGGATGTCACGCGGGGTGCGAGGCCGCGGCGTAGGAGAGGGCGCTGGCGATCGCGGGAGCGGTGATACGGCCGTGCGAGGCGTGCCAGCACACCCGGCCCTCCACGACCAGCAGCGCCTGGGGCGACGCGTGGGGAATGCCCACCTCGTTGCCGATCGCCCGGGCGAGCACGCGCTGCACCAGCACGTCCACCAGCACCACCCGGCACTCCGGATGCTCCTCGGCGAAGGCCTCGACCTCATGGTGGGCGAAGGTGGACGTCATGCACATCGTGCTGTGCTTGAAGACCAGCAGCGGCGTGGTGCTCTGCAGCAGCGCCGCGGCGCCGTCGCCGTAACCGGGAGGAATGCGTTCGATCGGCATAAGGAAAAGGAATCGGAGGGAAAGAGGTGCACGGGAAGTATCGAACACGGCCCGCCATGGGCAAGGGCGACGATCCGCGTCAGCGGCCCGGTGCGGCGCATTCGGCACCGGGCCGGGCGCCGGGTGGGCCAGGAATGCCACCGCGCCTAACGCGGTCCATGTTCTACGCGCGGGAGAGTCGCGGGTTCCCGTACGACGGTGGGAACCCGCATCCTTCCGCGGAACATTCATTCCTTGAGACGTCCGGCGCACCGGCGTAATGTCCCCGCACGATGCAGCACTTCCTTCTCGCGCGCGCCAAGGCCTCCCGCATGAGCTTCATCCCCATCATCCCGCCCTCCCAGGCCGATGCAGCGCTCGCCAGCGCGTATGCCTCCATTTTGCAGCAACGGGGGAGCATTGCCGACATTCTTGGCGTGCACAGCGTCAACCCACGTGTCATGCTGGCGCATGTGCGACTCTACCAGGACATCATGTTCGCCTCGTCTCCGCTCAGCCGTGCCGAGCGGGAGACCGTGGCCGTGGCCGTCTCGCACGCCAACGATTGTCACTATTGAATCGTGCATCATGGGTCGGCCCTCCGGAGACTCGTGCGCAACGATGCGTTGGTTGACGCATTGCAGCGCGACCCGGACTCGGCAGACCTCGGCGCGCGGTCGCGCGCCTTCGTCCAGTTTGCGCAGCAACTCACCCTCCGGCCACACGACGTGACGGAAGCCAGTATCGCCCCGCTGCGTGAGGCCGGCCTCGACGACCGCGGCATTCACGACCTGGTGGCCGTGGTGGCCTACTTCAACTTCGTGAACCGCATGGCCTCCGGTCTCGGGGTACAGCTGGAGGATGAACATCGTTAGGGTCGCACGGTGGCGTTACCCCGTGACGGAACCTGGCGGGGTCGACAAGGATTGAGCGCAGGTCGGACGATTCCCGTCGTTGTGCCGCCCCTTCCCTGCGTTCTTCGGCGGTTTTCCCGTGCGTCCCCAGGCAGAAACCTCATGTCACCGTCATCCGCTTCCGCCCCACCCGCAAACTGGCCCTCGCCGGTCGCGCTCGAACCCTATGACGAGGCCAATGCGGAGCTGCTGCGCGCCGTCGCACCTGCCGGCTACACGCCCCCCACGCCACATGCGCGATATCATCTCGTCGTGATCGGCGCGGGCACGGCGGGGTTGGTGAGTGCCGCCATCGCCGCTTCGCTGGGTGCACGCGTGGCGCTTGTGGAACGGCACATGTTCGGCGGCGACTGCCTCAACTTCGGATGCGTGCCGTCGAAGGCCCTCATTCGCTCCGCTCGCGCGTGGCGAGACGCCGCCACTGCCGCCACCGACTTCGCTGGACCACAGGTCCGCGGCACCGGGGACTTCGGCGCCGTCATGGAACGGCTCCGCGTGCTGCGCGCGCAGCTCAGCGAGGCCGATAGCGTCGAGCGATTCGCTGGCCTGGGGGTGCACGTGTTCCTCGGCGAGGCGCGCTTCACGTCGCGCGAGTCCGTCGCCGTGGGCGACACGACCCTCCGCTTTCGGCGCGCCATCATCGCCACCGGCGCCCGCGCGTCGGTTCCGCCCATTCCCGGGCTCGCGGACACGCCGTATGACACCAACGAGACGATTTTTTCGCTCACCGACCTGCCCGCGCGACTGGTGGTCATCGGCGGAGGACCGATTGGCGCGGAGCTCGCGCAGGCCTTCGCGCGCCTGGGCAGCGACGTCGCCCTTGTGCACGCCGACGATCGCATCCTGCCGCGTGACGACGAAGATGCCGCAGGTATCGTTGCGCGTGTGATGGAGCGCGATGGCGTGTGCATCAGCAATGGCGCCCGCATCGAATCCGTCGCCCACGACGGGCGGGAGTTCACGGTGACGTACTCGTCCGGCGGGGTGAGCACCACGGCCCGCGCAGAACGGCTGCTCGTGGCCACCGGTCGTGCGCCCAATACCGAGGGGCTCGCCCTCGACCAGGCGGGCGTGGACCGCGGGAAATCTGGCATCACCGTCGACGATCGCTTCAGGACGAGCAATTCGCGGATCCTCGCTATCGGCGACGTTTCGTCCACCCTGCAATTCACGCACGTGGCCGATGCGCAGGCCCGCCTGGCGGTGCCGAACGCGCTCTTCTTCGGACTGGGCGGGGGCCGCAACAGTCGTCTCGTGGTGCCGCGCGTCACGTACACGGCACCCGAAGTGGCGCACGTAGGCCTCACGCCAGAGGAGGCCGGCGAGAAGGGCGAGCAGGTGGAGACCCTGCGCATCGAGCTCGCCAGCAATGACCGGTCCGTGCTCGAGGGCGATACCGCGGGCTTCCTGAAGGTGTTTCTCCGGAAAGGGAGCGACCACATTCTCGGTGCCACGCTGGTGGCGGCGCATGCGGGGGAGATGATCGGTGAAATGGGCGTCGCCATGACCCATGGCCTCGGGCTGGGAAAGCTCGGCAAGACCATTCACGCCTATCCCACCCAGTCCGACGTCTTCCGGCGCGCGGCCGATACCTGGCGCAGGGGACGCCTGACGCCGCTGGCGCAACGCATCTTCGCGATGTGGTTCCGCATCTTTTCGTGACCGCATCCCCGTCGCGACGTCTCGCGACTTGAACGCGCGTTCGTTCGCGCCGCCGCTGGAGGCACCACTCCGTGGATCGTCCGCTCTGCGTCTTCGACGCGTACGGCACCTTGTTCGACCTCACCTCCGTGCTGGACGTTGGCGCGGCGGCGTTGGGAAGCGCTGGCCCGGCGGTCCTGGCCACATGGCGCCAGAAGCAGCTGGAGTACACCTGGCTGCGCACGATCATGGGACGATACGCGCCCTTCGATCGCGTCACCGACGATGCGCTGCACTTCGCGCTGCGGGCGCATGGAGTGGAGGATGAGGCGCTCCGTCGCTCGCTGATGGATCGCATGCTGCGGGTGTCCCCGTATCCTGACGTGGCGCCCCTGCTGCAGCGCCTCCGCGGCGCCGGCTTCGCGTGCGCGATCCTGTCCAATGGCACCGCCGCCATGCTGCACTCGCTCGTGGAGGCCAATGCCTTCGGCCCACTGCTGGAGCACGTGTGGTCTGCAGACACCGTCCGGTGCTTCAAGCCCGACGCGCGTGTGTATGCCATGGCGAGCGATGACCGGGACGTGCCGCGCGCCGCCGTGACGTTCGTCAGCGCCAATGCGTGGGACGCCGCCGGTGCGGCCGATTTCGGCCTGCGCACCTTCTGGCTGAATCGTGCCGGCGGCCACCCCGACCTGCTCGGAGGCCAACCGCCAACCCCTGTGCGCTCGCTGACTGCATTCGGCGACGTCCTGCTCGCAGCGCGCCGCGGGTAGTCGCGTCCGAAGCGTGCGTCGTTTCACCGCCGGAGGTGGAAGACGCGCGACGGCGAGGCACGGACTGGTTGTCAAATCGCGAGCCCGTCGGTATTTGTGGGGCTTCACTTTCGCCCCCTGACAATGACGGTCCTGACCCTCGACGCGCTGCAGACGGTCGCTCTGGCAGCGGTAGTACTCTTTGCGGGCTACGCCCTGCGCAAACGCGTGAACGTACTCGACCGGTTCAACATACCGGCGCCCGTGATCGGCGGCTTTCTCTTCGCAGCGATGGCGCTGGTGTTGCGGCAGACGAACCTGGTGGCGTTCGAGTTCGATACGGCCCTCCAGTCTCCCATGATGGTGATGTTCTTCACCACCATCGGACTCGGCGCCAGCCTCCGACTACTCAAGATCGGCGGTCCCCAGGTGCTGCTTTTCTGGGGGCTCGCCAGCGCGCTCGCGATCTTCCAGAACGGCATCGGCATCGGCCTCGCCTCGGTACTCGGCGTGGATCCCCTGCTCGGCATTATCACCGGCTCGGTGACGATGACCGGCGGACACGGCACCGGCGCCGCCTTCGGCAAGTTGTTCGAGGACCAGTATGCCTTTCCGGGAGCAGTCACGCTGGCGATGGCGGCCGCCACGTTCGGGCTCGTGAGCGGCGGCCTGCTGGGCGGCCCCGTGGGCACGGCCCTCATCGACAAGTTCGGACTCAAGCCCAAACCCTCCGCAGCCAAGGTGCCGCACGTGCCGCTGGAGCACGCGTCGCTCGACTCGGAGATCGATACGGAGCCGGCGGGCGAAGCGGCCACGGCCTATTCGCTGATGCGGATGCTGACGGTGATTCTGGTGGCCATGTGGATCGGGGCGGCGCTCAGCGGATGGCTGGGACAATTCATCACCCTCCCCAGCTACATCGGCGCCATGATCTGCGCCGCGATCATTCGCAACTTCGCGGACTTCACCCGGGCGGTGAAGGTGGAGCAGCGGACGGTGGACGATATCGGCACCATCGCGCTCTCCATCTTCCTGTCCATGGCGCTGATGTCGCTCAAGCTCTGGGAACTGCTCGACCTCGCGCTTCCCATGTTCGTCATCCTCATCGTGCAGGTCACCACGATGGCGTTGTTCGCCCGCTACATCACGTACCGCGTGATGGGGCGCGATTACGAGGCTGCCGTCATGGCCGGCGGACACTGCGGGTTCGGCCTCGGCGCCACGCCGAATGCTGTGGCCAACATGACCTCCCTCGTTGAGCGATACGGGCCGGCTCCGCGCGCCTTCCTGGTGCTGCCCATGGTCGGCGCGTTCTTCATCGACTTCAGCAACGCCCTCATCATCACGACCTACATCAACTTCGTGCGCTGATGCTCGCGGCCCCCGGCCGGGACTCTCCGGCTCGCCTCGGGTGCCCTCCCCCGAGAGATTGCGGTCCCCGCGAAAACAGGCCATGATGACGGGTATCGGAGGGCATCGATGGAACCTGTCAGCGTCGCATCGGCGGCGGTCGCGATTAAGCCGCGCGATGACGAACTCGACGTCTATGGACTGACGCACGTCGGCAAGGTGCGCGAGGAGAACCAGGATCACTTCCTGATCTGTTCGCTCAAGAAGCACCTCGACGTGCACAGTTCGAGTCTTCCGCTCTCCGAGCTGCAGTCGGGTGAGACGGAGCGCCTGGCCTTTCTTGCCATGGTCGCCGACGGAGTCGGCGGCGGCGTGGGAGGCGAGGAAGCCAGTCGCTTCGCACTGCGCGCCGTGACGCAGTACGTCACGCACAGCTCGCACTGCTTCTACACGGCCGATGCGTCCAACGATGCGGAGTTCACGAAGACCCTGCAGCAGACGGCGCTCCGCGTGCACGATGAATTGCTCGAGGCGTCGGGTGGCAGCATGCGGGCCACGACCCTCAGTCTCTTCCTCGGCGTGTGGCCGCGCGTCTACCTGCTCCAGCTGGGCGACAGCCGGTATTATCTCTGGCGCGATGGTCGCCTGACCCAGATCTCGCGCGACCAGACGCTCGCGCAGGAGCTGATTGACTCGGGCGTGCTGCGGCCCAGCAGCGACCGCCACTCCCGGCTCGCGAACACCTTGTCGAGCGCCATCGGCGGCCCCACGTCACGACCCGAAGTGACGGCGGTGGAGAACTCGTGGGGAAGCAGTCACCTCCTGTGCAGCGACGGCCTCACCAAGCACGTGTCCGATGAGCGCATCAGCCATCACCTGCGCAACATGAAAACGGCAAAGCAGACCTGCGAGGACCTGCTGGCGGAAGCGTTAGGTGCCGGTGGCACGGATAACATCACCATCATCGTGGGCCGCGTCGCCGACAGGCCAACCTGACAAGCGCGCCCCGCCGTCGCGCGTGCCGTGCGTTGCTGGCACTCCTCCCCCTGCTCGCGCCGGCCACGCCTGCGGGGGCCCAGCTCGTGGAGGACCTCCCCGCACCCGTCACGAACAATGCCGTGGCCGGCGGTCGGGTGGGTGACGCCTGGTGGATCTTCTCCGCGTTAGGCGTGGACACCAGCAAGCGCTGGTCGGGCATTACACGCGGGAGCCATGCGTGGAATTCCGGCACCCAGCGCTGGACGCGACTGCCCGATGTCCCCGGACCCGTCGGCCGCCTGGCCGCCACCGCACAGGTGGTGCGCGGTCGGCTCTATCTCTTCGGCGGCTACACGGTGGACTCGGCCGGCGGCGAGAAGTCGCTTCCCAACCTCGACATCTTCGATCCGGTCCGCGGCGCGTGGCTCGCGGGCGCGGCCATGCCTGTTCCGGTGGATGATGCGGTGAGCGGCGTCTATCGCGACTCCCTCATCTACCTCGTATCGGGGTGGCACGACACCGACAACGTGCAGGACGTCCAGCTCTACGACGTCGTGCGCGACCGGTGGTCGCCCGCCACGCCGATTCCCGGGCCCGGCGTCTTCGGACATACCGGAGAGATCGCCGGCAACACCATCCTGTTCATCGACGGCGCAGCGAAACAGGCGACGGGCACCCGATACGCCCTCGTGCCGCAGGTGTGGACGGGAACCATCGATGCCGCAAACCCCACCCGCATCGAGTGGCGCCGTGCGCCCGCACACCCGGGTCCGCCGATCTACCGCGCGGCGGCCGCCTCGTGCGGGCCGCTGGTCATCGTGGCGGGAGGCTCCGCCAATCCCTACAACTACAATGGCGTGGGTTACGACGGCCAACCCTCGCAACCCCGCGCCGCAGTGATGGCGTTCGATACGTCGAACAGCAGCTGGCGACTGCTCGATCCCCTGCCCGAGGCCACGATGGACCATCGCGGACTCGTCCGTTCCGACCGGCACGCCTGGATTGTAGGCGGGATGCGTGCCGGACAACGGGTGAGCGCGACCGTCGTGCCAAGCGCGTTGCTACCCTGCCAGTCCTGACCGCCGTTTCCCCTAACGCTGCGATGCCCATGCACTCCCTCCTTCGCGTCATGCTGCTCACGATAGTCTGCACCACCGCGGTCGCCGCCCAGGCCCGCGACACGGCCGACCGGGATGCGGAAGCAATCAAGAGCACGCTCGTCCAGATGTGGGCGGCCATCGAGGCAGGAGATGCGGCGCGGTATGCCGCCTTCGTCCATCCCGACTTCACGCAGTTCGGCGAGACGGATCCCTACCTTGCCGAGGGAAAGGCGCGCGAGGTGCGTGCGATGACCAACTACCTGCAGAAGGCAAAGGGCGTGTTTACGGAAATGCACAATCCGCAGGTCACCATTCGGGGCGAGACCGCCTGGATCACCTACTACTGGACCGACGAGGGTATGGTGGACGGCAAGCGCATGGAGAGCCGCGGCAAGTCCACCCGCATCTTTGTGAAGGAGAACGGCAAGTGGCTGTGCATCCACGGCCACTACACCCTCGCCCCCTGAAGATCGGCGGATTCTTCCGGATCGGCGGCGCCGCCGGCCGCAAAGTCTGGATCGGGGCGTGCGACATTGTGTGGCGCGGATAATGCACTGAACGGCAGAAATTGCTGGGAGCCACGGATGGCGCGCACGGCGCCGTACACATTCTGTCCCCCGCTTCACGCTATTGCCCTTTGGTTGACGTGATCGCTCGTCGGGGCGACCTTCAGCTTGCTCCTCCCCGCATGATGCCCTCCCGCTGGTGCCCATCCGTGTCGCCCAGTTGCCGCCGCAGTTTCACCCCTGCGCTGATTTCGCGTTCCTCCATCGGCGCCTCGCGCCGCTGGCTGGCTATGGTCGCCGGAGCGTTGCTTCTGGCGGCGTGCACGCAGGCAGGCAGGCGCGGCATTGAGGGCGCAGCTCGGCCCGCGGCAGACTCCGCCACCATGGCCGCCATCGCACGGGAACAAGGAGCCGCGCACGGCGCGCTGCGCACGCTGGGCGTGACGCCCTTCCGATTCGCGGACTCGGAATCCTCGCTCTCGCCGCTCGGCTTCGCCCTCGCCGACCTCCTGACGACGGACCTGTCGCGCAGCGCCCGCTTGCAGCTGGTGGAGCGCGCGCGCCTGGGAGAGGTCATCCGTGAACTCGACCTGGCCAAGAGCGGGCGCGTGGACTCGGCCACGGCGCCTCGGGTGGGACTGCTCCTTCAGGCGCAGCAACTCCTCCTCGGTTCACTGGACACGCTGCCGGGCGGCGCACTGCGGCTCTCCGTTCGGATCGCGGACGTGGAGACGGGCGTCGTGCAGCAGGCTATCGACGCGCGCGCACCACTCAGTGACGTGCTGGCCGCAGAGAAAATCGTGGCCTTCCGCCTGTTCG
>JBDSVW010000093.1:0-3211 GCA_039927015.1 Gemmatimonadaceae bacterium
TGACCAGGTAGCCCGCAACGCCTGCCTCCAGCGCCGGCATGAGATAGTCCTCCTCCACGTGCATGGTGAGCATCAGCACCTTCGTCGGCAGTTCCTTTTCAACGATAAGGCGCGTGGCCTCTCGTCCGTCCATCTCGGGCATGGACAGGTCCATAACCACGATGTCGGGCTTGAGGCGTTCGGCAGCTGCAACCGCTTCGAGCCCATCCTTCGCCTCTCCCACCACCTCGATGTCCACCGCACTGCCCAGCACGGCCCGCAGGCCGCTGCGCACCACGGCGTGGTCATCGGCAATCACCACCCGGATTATGTCTCCTGTCATGTATGCCCTCCTCGTTCATTGAGAGAATGCGGAACGTGCGCCAACACACGCGTGCCGACTCCTGGCGTGCTCTCGATCTCCATGCGCCCGCCCACGAGCGAGATGCGTTCGCGCATGGTGAAGAGGCCCGCACAGTGACGCTGATGCTCGACCGCCGGCACGTCGAAGCCCTTGCCATCGTCGCGCACTTCGAGCGTTGTGGTCCCGTCCGCGGTACGAAGGATGACGCCCACCCTTTTTGACGTCGCGTGTCGCAGGGCATTGGCCACCCCTTCCTTGGCCACCCGATACAGGGCCGTCACCTGCGAAGGAGACAGCGGTGTGGCCGCGTCCGGGTCGACCATGCACGACACGTCGAGTCCGCCCAACTGCCCCGCCTGCCGTGAAAGCTGCGTGAGCGCAGCCGCGAGCCCCAGGTCGTCGAGCACGCGTGGATATACACTGTTGGCCAGGCGCTGCACATCGGTGAGCGCGTCATCGGTGACTTGCTTCAGGTGCATCACGCGGGATTCCAGCACGCGATCGTTGGCCTCGCGCGCGAGCACGCTCAGCTCCCAGGAAATCGCCGCCAGCGACTGGGCCGTGGAGTCGTGAAGCGTCAACTCGATGCGGGCGCGCTCCTCATCGCCCGCGCTGATGACCGTCGAGGCGAGTTCTCGCATGCGGGCGCGATCCGAGATGAGTCCGTCGAGCACCATGTTGAGCGCCTCGCCAATGCGGGCCATGTCGCGGTCGGCGAGCGGCGATTCGGGCACGCGCGCCTCCAGATTGCCTGCCCAGATGCGGCGCGCCGTCGATTCAAGGGCTCGCAGTGGTCGTAGGGCGACCAGCACCAGCCCCACGGTGACGGTCAGGCCCAACAGGATAGCGATTCCCCACCACAATGCCTCATGCGCGGTGCCTAGCGGGTCACCCCACAGCGCCGATGCGCCCAGCACCACCGCCACCACTGCCGCGTTGGCGCCGATGATCTTCACGACCAGCGGCACTCGGAGAAGGCGCATGGCCCACAGCGGGAGCATTCCGGCGCGCCGTCGTTTCGCCCGCTGCCCATCGGTCGACGGTCGCGGCGGTGCGTCCCGGGAAGCTCGAAGCTGCAAGGCTGGAGTCGATGACGCGGGCGTCACGGACACGGTGACACGGGCAGAGGATTGAAGGGGTGGTAGATCGGCGAAAGGTCCGGTGTAGCCGAGGCGACTCGTGCCACCAAACCTAGAGGAGATGTCGGGGCTGACCGTCGGAGTATCGTTGTTATCTATGTAAGGGAAACCCCCACAGAGGCAAGCGTGCGCAGCGTGGGTGTGCCGCCCGTGCCGCCCCCGCGCCGGGACGTGCGCCGCTCATGGAGACCTCCGTCCGCGCGGCTCGCCGTCAGGTTTTCGCGGACGCTGCTGTCGTGGGGATTCGGACGCGTCGCGCTTTTATCCTGATTTTCCCCGGACGTGCGCCGGGGCATCGTGAGTAGGCGACATGTTCAAGGTGCGCGGAACGACCGGCGCGTGGCACCCGCGCGGTCGCGCTCACGACCCGCATTTCGGCGCCGCCACGCAGGAGGGAGTGACTGTGCACGTCATCGGCGCGCTGGAAGATTGCGGGAAGGTCGCGTCCATGCGCATCGGCCGGAGTTTGCCGTGATGTCGCATGCCGGCTGAGAGGGACCACGACGCCACTTCGACAGCCGCAACGCGACCCGCCCTGAACGACTGGCGAGAAGCGCTCCGGCGCGAGTGGTGGATTCCGGCCGCCACCCTCGTGTTTCTCACTGTCGCGATAGTGGCGAAGGTGTTCCCCCAGACGGAGGTCACCGCGGCGCGCGTGGCGATGGCCGGTCTCGTGCTCACCGGCACGCCCTTGGTCTGGCGCACGCTGCGCGGCATGCTGGCGGGTATCTTCGCGACCGACGTCGTAGCCTCGCTGGCGATCCTTACCGCCATCTTGCTGTTCGAGCCGCTGGCGGGCCTGGTGATCGTGCTCATGCAGAGCGGAGGCGAGGCGCTGGAACGCTACGCCGCCGGTCGTGCATCCGACGCCGTGCGCGAACTCGAGGCGGCGGCGCCCCGGCTTGCCCATCGCTTGCACGCCGACCAGTCGGTGCACGACGTGCCCGCGGAGGACATTGTGCCCGGCGACCTCCTGCTCATCCGCCCCGGAGAACTCGTGCCGTGCGACGGTGAGGTGGTGAGCGGTCACTCGGAGGTCGACGCGTCGCGCCTGACCGGCGAAGCGATGCCCGTGACGGCGGTTGCCGGCGTCACGCTCATGAGTGGTAGCGCCAACGGGGATGGCCCGCTCACGCTTCGCGCGACGGCGCGCGCTGGCGAGAGCCAGTACGCGCGCATCGTGGCGCTGGTGCGCGAGGCGCAGGCCAGCAAGGCGCCCATCCAGCGTCTCGCCGATCGCTACGCGATCTGGTTCACACCGATCACGATGCTCGCCTGCCTGCTGGCTTACCTGGCATCGGGTGATGTCATGCGCGTGCTGGCGGTGCTGGTGGTGGCCACGCCCTGTCCGCTCATCCTCGCCACGCCGGTGGCGATCATCGGTGGGATCAACCGCGCCGCGCGCCGACAGGTGGTGGTGCGCACCAGCGCGGCACTCGAAGCGCTGGACACGATCACGGTGGCCGTCTTCGACAAGACGGGAACGCTCACCATCGGCCGACCGCGTGTGCGCACGGTGCACGTACACGGGAGCCTGGGGGCGCAGGACGTATTGCGGCTGGCGGCAGCGGTTGAGCAATCCTCGAGCCACCTCCTGGCCCGCTCGATCGTGGATGCTGCGCATGAGCAGAAGCTGCTCCTCGCCCAGGCCAGCGACGTCGTGGAGTATCCCGGACGCGGCGTCAGCGGCCAGACGGAAGGGCATCTCGTGACGGTCGGCGCCTTGTCA
>JBDSVW010000094.1:0-14751 GCA_039927015.1 Gemmatimonadaceae bacterium
CAGAGAGGAACGCAGGTAGCCACCTAGCGCACCCGCGTCCACACGCGGCGCGTGGGCAATGTTGCCGGGTCCACCACTCTGCCCTGCACGATCACCGTCTCCAGTCGCCGGATATTATGGATGTCGGCGAGCGGATCTGCGGCGAGCACCAGCAGGTCGGCGGACTTCCCGACTTCCAGCGTGCCGTAGTCCGCCAGCGCCTTGCTGGAGAGTGCCCCGTTGCGAGTCGAGGCCACGATGGCCTGCATCGGCGTCATGCCGAGCTCCACCAGCCCTTCGATGGCCGCGAGCGATCCCGTGCCCGGATCCTGCCACGCCGCTTTCGGTTCGCGCCGAAATTCGGGGGCCTGCCCGAGATAGTTGTCGGTGGCGATTGTGGTGACGCAGCCGGCGGCGATGAGCTTTTGCGCATTCGCGCGCCGAATGGCGAGTTCACGATTGCCCGCATCGCGCCGCAGCTCGGCGGTCGTGCGCGCGCGTTCGGTGGTGCCGCGCGCGCGCGCGGAGTCGAGCCGCGCCTGACGCGTGGAGTCCTCGCGCCGCGTGCGCGTGAGGTACTCCTGCCATGGCGCCCCGGTCATGGTGTTCACGAGCATCGCGCAGATGACTTTTCTCTCGACGTACTCGCGGACGATCTCGTCCGAGATGGGGACGTCCAGCACCTCGGGATGCTGCACCACGTCCACGCCCGCGCGCAACGACATGAGGATGCCTTCGGGCGTCGTGGAGTGCGTTTCCGCCACAAGCCCGCGCGCGTGCACCGCCTCGACCATCGTGCGCTGCGCGCGCTCGGAGAATCCGATGAAGACGGGGAAGCCGAAGTGCGAGGTGCCGCCATACTTGAGGAAGTCCACCCCGCGATCGAGGTATCGATTGATCGCCTCACGTAGTGACTCGGGGGCGAGGTTGACCAGTTCCTCTCCGGCGCCCTGCGTGATGGCGTCATTCATCTGTTCCTGAAAGAGGGACAGGTTCTCCTGCGGACGGCCAGTGAAGGAGAACGAAAAGGGGCCGCCCCATCCCACGATGTTGCCCGCCACGTACATGCGCGGGCCGGGCACCTCTCCCCGCCGGATCGCATCCCGCGCTCCCTTGAGCGGGCCCAGCATGCCGTACGAATCGCGCACGGTGGTCACCCCCGCCTTCAGATGCAGCTGCGCCGCCTCGATGGCGACGTCCACGAAGCGGTCCTCGTACCGCGCGAAGTTCTCGAGCCCGCTGTAAAGTGAGACGTGAACGTTCGAATCCACGAAGCCAGGTGTAATGAAGCGGCCCCCGGCCTCCACGACGCGTGCACCGCGCGGAATGGCCGTGCTGGCCCGGGGGCCGATGGCCGCGAGGCGCGCGCCGCGAATGACGATCGTGACGTCCCCGCGTGCCGGAGCGCCCGTGCCGTCGATGAGGGTGCCTCCCACGACCGCAATCACCGAGTCGACGGCACCCGCTGCGCGTGTGCGCATCGTGTCTTGTGCACCTAACGAGGGCGCCGCCAGCAGGGCGGCGGCGCACCAGCACACTGTCGTCGCGCCCCGCCCGCGGTGCCGGCCGAGCGGGAGTGGGCGACGGCGGACAGCGGAGAGCGCCGCCAGAAGGATGGAACAACGCACGATCATCGGGACCTCCGGGGGGAAGCGGCGAGAATGGATCGCGTCGCGCAGCCAGACAAGGGGGGAGGAGGGCGTCTCCACCCTTGACAGTGCCCGCTGCGTCACCGCAATTGCGGGTGCTTCGGCGCCACAGTGCATCCCTTCGATTCGCGGTCTCATCCCCCCGGGGGCGTGGGCCCGCGCTTCGCCGCTCCCCGCATCGCCCCGCGTTTCCCCCAAGCCCCACTCCGTGACGTCTCCCCTGTCCGCCGAATTGTCGGCCGCCCTCGCCAGCGTGTCGCTGGATGAACCCTGGTCTCTCATCGAGCGCTTCACGACGCTCAAGCGCGAGCACCCGTCGGATGTCGCCACGGCGGCCAGCGAGATCGTCGGACGCCTAACGCGACTCGGTGTGCCGGTCGAGGTCCACCAGCCCCGGCTCTTCCTCAGCATTCCCGGCGAGGCCAGCATTCAGGCAGGTGATACCAGGTTCCGCGCCAAGCCGATGGCGATGTCGCACGCGTACCCTGAGGGGCTCACCGCGCCACTCGCCTATGTGCCGGCTCGTTATGCCAAGAACGCCGACGAGATGTTCACGCGGGGCTTCGTGAGCGACACCGACGAAGACCTGCGGGGCAAGATCGTGCTGAGCGAAGGCTTCGGCATGCCGGGCAAGGTGTCGTACTTCGAGCAGCGCGGGGCGCTGGGCATGATTGCCGTGAATCCCGGGCACAATCCGCACTGGGGCATCTGCACCACCGTGTGGGGCACGCCCGACCTGCGGGACCTGTCGCGGAAGCCGAAGATCGCTGTCGTGGCGGTGAATCGTGAAGACGGCCAGGCGCTCATCGAGCGCGCACGGGCCGGCGGCAGCATCACACTCACCAGCCAGACCACCGAAGGCTGGTGGGAGTCCCCCATTCCGACGGTCACGATTCCCGGCACCGACGAGCCCGAGAAGTTCGTGCTGCTGCATGGCCACTATGACTCGTGGGACTACGGCATCGGTGACAATGCGGTGGGCGACGCCGCCCTGCTCGAGATTGCACGTGTCCTGTGGGAGCATCGCGCGTCGCTCAAGCGCTCGGTGCGCATCGCGTGGTGGCCCGGACACTCCACGGGACGCTACGCGGGCAGCACGTGGTTCTCCGATGCGTTCGCGCTCGACCTGTACGAGAATTGTATCGCGCAGGTGAACTGCGATTCCCCCGGCTGCCGCTGGGCCACCGAATATCAGGGCATCTCCTGGATGGACGAGACCGAGGCGTACTGCCAGTCGGTCATCCGGGCGGTCACGGGGCAGGAATCACGGGGCGAGCGTCCGCATCAGGCGGGCGACTACTCGTTCAACAACATCGGTATCTCTTCCTTCTTCATGCTGCTGTCCACGATGAAGGATGCGCAGCGCGAGGAACTCGGCTACTACGCGGTGGGAGGATGCGGCGGCAACATCGCGTGGCACACGGAGGAAGACCTCCTGCACATTGCCGACCGCGAGATCCTGGTGAAGGACATCAAGATCTACCTTGCGGCCGTCATGGGCGTCGCGAATGCGACCATCGCGCCGTTCAACTTCCGCAAGACAATCACGAGCCTGGAATCGACGCTGGCACGGTATCAGGAGGCGGTGGGCAACCGTTTCGACTTCGCGCCGGCGCGCGATTCACTGCGCGAACTTGACGCGGTGCTCGAGACGTTCGGAGCGCATGCCTGCAAGCTGGCGGCGCTCACCCCCGCCGACGCCGGGGTTCGGCGGGCCAACGAGGCAATCCGTCGCCTCGCGCGCCTGCTGGTGCCGGTGAACTTCACGCGCGGACCCGAATTTTTCCACGATCCCGCCGAGACGACGCCGGCGCTGCCCGATCTCGCGGTGGCGCTCACCGCATCAGAGATGGCCCCCGACGATCTGGGCTTCCTGACCACACACCTCATGCGCGGCCAGAACCGTCTCGTCGCCGCATTGCGCGATGCTCGGCGGGTCGTGCAGGACACGATGGCGTGAGCGGGATCCGCTCCCTCGCCACGCCATTGGCGCGCGCGACCCTGACGAGACTCGCCCTGCTCGGCGCGCTGGCCGGTGCGGCGTGCGGCGGTGAGCGCAACGCGGGAGACGCGGGCACCCAGCGCGGGAGCCAGTCACCCGTGACCGCGGGAGGCGTGCTGCGCATCGCCCTCATCAACGACCCGATCTTCAACCCGGTCATTGCACCTGACCTGGGATCGGTCATGCTCAACAAGGTGCTCTTCCCGGGTCTCGTGCGGCCCGACGAGCAGCTGCGGCCCGTGCCCGATCTCGCGGAATCGTGGGAGGCCAGCGACGACGGGCTGAGCTATACCTTCAAGCTGCGGCCCGGCGTGGTCTGGCATGACGGCGTTCCGTTCTCGGCGCACGACGTCAAGTTCACTTTCGACCAGATCATCGACCTCGACTCGGGATCGCGCCTGCGTTCCGACTTCGCGGCGGTGGACGGCACCGACGTGCTCGATTCGCTCACGGTGCGTTTCCGCCTCAAGGCGCCGTTCGCCCCCTTCCTCACGTTGCTCGGCTACAACGCCGGCATCCTCCCCGCGCACCTGCTGCGCGGCGCGCCACTCACGCAGTCCGTCGACTTCAACCGGCGGCACCCGGTGGGCACCGGCCCCTTCATGTTCGAGGAGATTGTGCCCGGCGCGAGCGTTACGCTCGTTCGCAATCCGCGCTACTACGGATCGACCCCGCTGCTCGACCGCATTGTGTTCAAGGTTGTGCCGGACATCAATGCGCAGGTCGCACAGTTGCGCGCGGGCGAACTCGACTTCATCACCGTTGAGCCCGCGACGCTGGCCAGCGTGCAGGATGTGATGGGCGTCAAGGTCCTGCAGGTGCCCGTGGTGCAGCACTACTACGTGGCGTTCAATGCGTCACGGCCGCTCTTCGCCTCGCCGGTCGTGCGCCGCGCGTTAGGCATGGCGGTGGACCGGGACGCCATCATCAAGGGCGTGCTGCGCGGCTACGCGGACATGCCGCGCGGCACCATTCCCGTTGCGCTGGGGGACTACTTCGACGACTCCATTCCCCCGGTGCCGTACGCGCCCGACTCCGCACGCGTTCTCCTGGCCAGCGCCGGTTGGACACGCGCCCCCGACGGAAAGCTGCGCAACAAGGCCGGCAAGCCGTTCGCGTTCTCGCTGCTGGTGGACAAGGGCAACCCCACGCGAGAGCAAACCGCGCTCGCGGTGCAGCAGGACCTGCGCAAGATCGGCATCGACGTCACGCTGCGCACCATGGAGTTTGCCGCGCTCGTCCGTGATCACGTGCTGCCCGGCACGTTTGACGCCCACCTCATCTGGTGGACGACGCCTCCCGATCCCGACCAGTACGCCTTCTATCACACGGGGCAGGACAACAACAACGTGCGCTGGTCCAACGCCGCGGCCGATTCGCTGCTCGCCCTCGGGCGCCGCACCATGGATCCCGTGCAGCGGAAGGAGATCTACCGGGCCTTCCAGCGCATCGAGATGATAGACCCCCCGGTGCTCGTGCTGTTCTACCCGCGCGAGATCCAGGCCGTCTCTGACCGACTGCAAGGACTTCCAACACTCGGCATCCGCGACGCCCTTCGCTACAGCGAACGATTCGCGATGAAGGCGCGGTAGGCGGCGCCAATGGGCGGCTTTCTCCTGCGTCGCCTGGGACACGCGCTGCTGGTGGTGCTCCTGGTGAGCACCGTCACGTTCGCGGTCGTGCACGCCGCGCCTGGGGGGCCGGCGCTGCTGGCCGACCCCAAACTGAGTGGTGCCGAGCGGCAGGCGATCGAGACGCGGCTGGGACTCGACCAGCCGCTCCCGGTGCAATACGGGCGCTGGCTCGCGCGACTTGCGCGGGGAGACCTGGGGAACAGCTTCCTCTTCGAGACCTCCAACGTCTCGGCCATTCGTGCGCGACTGCCGAACACGCTGCTGCTGGCGGGGACGGCGCTGCTGATCAGCCTCGTGGTCGCGATCCCGATAGGCGCCGCGAGCGCTGCACGACCCGGCGGATGGCTCGACCGTCTGTCCAGCGGCTTCGCCTTCGTCGCCATGTCGCTGCCAGCCTTCTGGCTGGGCATCGTGCTCATCCTGACGTTCGCGGTGCGCTGGCGCCTGCTGCCGGCGGGGGGCGCGTCCACGGTGGGGAGCGCAGGTTCGGTCACCGACCGCCTGTTGCACCTCATCCTGCCGGCGCTGGTCCTGGCCACGGCGGGCACCGCGGAGCTGCTGCGGTACACACGCGCCAGCGCCCGAGGCGTGCTCGGGCTTCCCTTCGTGCGTACGGCGCGGGCGAAGGGCGTGGGGGAGCGCGCGGTCCGCTGGCGCCACGCCATGCGGAATGCGCTCATTCCCATCGTGACGGTGATCGGATTGCAGCTGCCGAGGCTCGTCGGCGGCGCGGCCATCACGGAGACCGTGTTTTCGTGGCCCGGCATGGGGCGCCTGGGCATCGAGGCGGCGCTCGCCCGCGACTATCCGCTGGTCATGGCCATCACGCTCCTGGTCAGCATAGGGGTGCTCGCCTTCACCCTCGTGGTGGACGTGGTCTACTTCATCATCGACCCGCGGCTGCAGGCCGACCGGTGACGACGACTCCCGGGCCGGTCGCGGGCCAGGGCGGGCTGTGGCGCTCCGCGCTGCATGGCGTCCGGGCACGCGTCGCCCTCGCGGTGCTCGCCCTCGTGGTGCTCGCGTCGCTGGCCGGCCCGCTCGTCTATCGCGTCGACCCCGACACCCTCGATTTCGCGCGCAGCGCCGCCGCACCCAGCCTCCAGCACCCGTTAGGCACCGACGAATCGGGGCGCGACGTGCTGAGCCGGCTGCTGGTGGGCGGGCGCGTGTCCCTCGCGGTGGGGCTGGCCGCCATGCTGCTCTCCGTCCTGCTCGGCACCACGGTGGGCGCGCTGGCCGGGCTGGGGCGTCGCTGGGCCGATGCGCTGCTCATGCGGCTCACCGACGCCACGCTCTCCATTCCCACCATCTTCGTGGTCATCTGCGTGCTCACCTTCCTGGGGCCGTCCATCCCGACGCTCGTCCTTGCCATCGGCGCCACCTCGTGGATGGCGCTCGCCCGCCTGGTGCGTGGCGAACTGCTCGCCCTTCGCGAGCAGGACTTCGTGGAAGCGGCTGCTTCGCTTGGCGCGCGACCGCTGAGCATTCTCCGGCGCCACCTGCTGCCACACCTCTGGCCGGTCATCCTCGTCAACGCGACCCTCGGCATGGCCAGCGCCATCCTCACCGAGTCGGCGCTCTCCTTTCTCGGACTCGGCGTGCAGCCGCCGGCCGCCAGCTGGGGCAACATGCTCAGCGGCGCCCAGGTAACGCTCTTCTCACAGCCATGGCTCGCGGTCTATCCGGGGGTCCTCATCATGCTCACCGTGATCGCGGCAAACCTGCTGGGCGATGCGCTGCGCGACGCGCTGGCGTCTGGCCAGTGACGGCGTGTGCGGCGCCACCACTCCATCGACGACTCTCGTTCCCCCTTCAAGGTCGCTCCTCATGACTGCAACACCACGCCTCATCACCCTGCTCCTCCTGGCCGCGCCGATATGCCCAGCGCCGGCGCAGCAAACGCCCTCGGCGCCCCCGGCACCAGCGCCCTTCGTGCTCGAAGAACGCTCCATCGGGGAGATCCATCGAGCCATGCAGGGCGGCGCGCTGTCGTGCCGCCAGCTGGTGAGCGCGTATCTCCGGCGCATCGAGGCCTACGACAAGAATGGGCCGTCCCTCAATGCGATCATCCGCGTCAATCCCGCGGCCCTCGCGACTGCGGACTCCCTCGACCGTCGCTTTGCGCGTGAGGGGCTCGTCGGCCCCCTGCACTGCATCCCGATGATCGTGAAGGACAACTTCCTGACGTACGACCTGCCCACGTCGGCGGGAAACCTGGCGCTGCGCGACTGGCAGCCGACACACGACGCATTCCTCGTGGCGCGGGTGCGTGCCGCGGGCGCGATCGTGCTCGCGAAGTCGAACATGGCGGAACTGGCGTTCTCGCCTAACGAAACCGTCAGCTCCGTGTTGCCAGGGTACACGAAGAACCCGTATGCGCTCGATCGCGTCACCGCCGGCTCGAGTGGTGGCACGGCGGCCGCCGTGGCGTCCGACTTCGGCGTCGTCGGGCTCGGCACCGATACCGGGAACTCCATTCGCGGGCCCTCCGCGCACCAGGCGCTGGTGGGAATCCGCTCCACCATGGGTCTCACTTCACGCGCGGGTGTCGTCCCGCTCTTCCTGTCGCAGGACATCGCCGGCCCCATGGCGCGCAGCGTCGCCGATGCCGCCGCCGTCTTCCAGGTGATCGTGGGCGAGGATCCCGACGATCCCGTTACCGCAGCCAGCCGCGGGCGCCCCGTGCCGCGCTACGCCGCCGCCCTCCGTGCCGATGGACTCAAGGGCGCGCGTATCGGTGTGTTGCCGGCGGCCTACCAGCGACCCACCCTCGACGCCGAGGTGGACAGCGTCTTCCGCCGGGCGCTGCGCGACATGCAGGCGCAGGGGGCAACGATCGTGGACTCGGTTGACATTCCGGGCCTGGACTCCCTCGGCGCATTGCAGACCGGCTCCTGTTCCCCCTTCAAGCATGACTTCGAGACCTTCATGGCGCGCGAGAAGGATTCCAATCCCCCAGTCTCCACCGTGGACGCCATTCTGAAATCGGGCCGCTACCACCCGTCAATCCAGGGACGTCTCGAGTCCGCGAGTGCCGTCACCGAGGAGCCGTCGGTATCGCGAGGGTGCGTGTCGCGTGAACGGTCCCGCGCCGGCCTACGCGTCGCCGTCGAGCGGGTCATGGACGAATTGCGCCTGGACGCGCTGGCCTACCCCACGTGGAGCAATCCTCCCCGTCTCATCGGCGACCTCAACACGCCAGGCGGCGACAACTCACAGTTCTTCTCTCCCGCCACCGGTTTTCCCGCCATCACCGTGCCGATGGGTTACACCCGCGGCACCCTGCCCGCCGGCTTGCAACTGCTGGCCCGGCCGTGGAGTGAGGAGACGCTCTTCCGCCTCGCGTATGCGTTCGAGCAGTCCACGCGGCATCGCCACGCACCGGCATCGGCGCCACCCCTGCGATAGCGAGACGCGGACCTTAGCTTCCCGGCATGCCCCTGCTGCCCCTTCTCGGTCACGAAGCGCTTCGCGAGCGCCTGCGCCGCGCGTTCGAACGGGGAGCGCTGCCGCAAAGCCTGTTGCTTCACGGTGAGGAGGGCATCGGGAAGCAGCGTCTCGCCCTCTGGCTCGGCCAGCTGCTCCTGTGTGAGGGTACCGACAAACCCTGCGGCGCTTGCCCGCAGTGTCGCTACAGCGCGGAGCTCTCGCATCCCGACCTCGTCTGGGTCTTTCCGCGCGAGCGACTGAAGGATTCCGATCCGTCGCTCGTCGACATCAAGAACGACGTGGCCCAGGGAACGCAGGAACGGATGAAGACGTCAGGACTGTATGCGCCGCCCTCCGGCAGCGACGGCCTCTATGTCGCCACCACGCGGCTCCTTGTGCATCTGGCGTCCGTTACCCCTGCCATGGCTCGTCGAAAGGTCTTCGTGGTGGGACAGGCGGAACGCATGGTGCCGCAGGAGAGCGCCAAGGAGGCCGCCAACGCCTTCCTCAAGCTGCTCGAGGAGCCGCCGCACGACACCTTCATCATCCTCACCTCCAGTGCCCCTGGCGCACTGCTGCCCACCATTCGTTCGCGCGTGGTGTCCCTTCGGATGGCGCCGCTGTCCGACGGTGAAGTCGAGAAGTGGCTGGCGGACCCCGTCGTGGTGAAAAGCCTGGAGAAGCAGGACCTGCCCGCCGCTCTCGACGAGCGCGTTCGGCTGGCCGCGGGGGCACCGGGGCGACTTCTTGGGAGCATAGCCTCGTCAGCCGCAGCCGAAACCGCTGAGCGAATTCTGGAGGTCGCGCTCTCGGGCGACCGGGGTCGGCTGCTCAAGGCCGCCTTGGCGCAGAAACCCGCCGGGGCGAGAGGAGGATTCTCCGACGTGCTCGAGGCCCTGAGCATTGCGCTCCACCGTCGTTCTCGGCAGGCTGTCGAGCGTGACGACGAAGTGACGGCACGTAACGCGGCCCGCGCCATGGATTTAGTAGAGGCATCGAAGGCCATGGCGGGGGGAAATGTGAATCCCCAGCTCATCACGGCCTCACTCCTGCATGAGCTCACTCGCGTGCTCGCATCCTGAGGAGGCGGCCATCCATTCCTTTCTCTTTTCGGCCACAGCATGAGCGACCTGACGCACGTGGACGACGCCGGCCAGGCCCGGATGGTGGATATTACGGATAAGCCCGCTTCGAGCCGGATGGCCCGGGCGCGCGGTAGAATTCGCATGAAAGCCGAAACCTTTGCCGCTATTCGGGATAATCAGATCGGCAAGGGAGATGTGCTAACGGTCGCCAAGATCGCCGGAGTGATGGGGGCTAAGAGAACTTCTGATCTCATTCCGTTGTGCCACCCCATCTCCTTGTCAGACATCGACCTGCAGCTGCAGCTGGACGAGAAACTGCCGGGAATCTGGGTGGAAGCGACCGCCAGAACGACCGGTCCAACGGGAGTCGAAATGGAGGCCCTTGTGGCCGTAAGTGTGAGCTTGGTCACACTTTACGATATGGCCAAGGGGGTGGATAAGGGGATGGAAATCGGTCAGATTTCCCTACTCGAAAAGCGCGGCGGGAAAAGTGGGGACTGGGTGAGGGAATAAGTACCCGCCGTTTTCATGAAATCCCGGGAGTTGTAGCCGCATTCAGGGCTTAGGCTCCCGGGTTTGACGATAGAGGTGCAAATGAAGGATCTCAGTATGTCGTACGTTCACCGCGGTGACGCGGAGCGTCGCAAGCGGAGAGCCCGAGGTGCGTTGATGTTGTTGGGTGTGGTGACGGCCGGCTCACTGGCCGCGCGTAACTGGGAGCCGCAGGAGGCGAACGCTTCACCCCTAACCCAGTCCATCGCGAACCGCGCCGAGGTGCAGGTACTCGAGTCCAAGATCGAGACGGCCCGCAGCGAGCTGCGCGTAGCGTCGGCGCAACTGGAGCGCTGGAACCGCATCTTCCACTTTTCTCACAAGTACGGCATTGCGGCGGACCTTTCGGCGGCCATTTTCGACGCGGCAGTAGCGGAGCAGATCGACCCGGGGCTGGCGTTCCCACTGGTGCGGCTGGAGAGTGACTTCAAGGAGCGCGCAAAGAGTCCCGTGGGCGCCATCGGCCTGACCCAGCTCATGCTGCCGACCGCCAGGTATTACGACTCCACCCTGACGCGAGAGCGTCTCTACGACCGCGACACGAATCTGCGCATCGGATTCCGCTACCTCCGGGAGCTTATCCGCGATCAACGTGGCAACCTCAAGATGGCGCTGCTTGCGTACAACCGTGGGCCGGCGGCCGTGGAGCTGGCCAAGGAACTGGATATCGAAGCCTCCAACGGATACGATCGCATCATCCTGAAGGGCTATCGTGGAAAGGGCGTAATCGACTAAGCCCGCCACGTGCACGATTGCGACACGAAGCGGCCGCCTTCTTCCCGAAGGCGGCCGCTTCTGTTTGACGGTGCATGCGAAACGGGAGGCGCTGACCCGGAAGCCAAGGCGTTGACTCCAGACCTCGACCCGGTCGGGGCGCCCTACCGACTGCTCGACGGCTTCGCGGAGCTAGCCGGCTGCTTCGCGCCGACGCTCTTCTTCGCGCCCGTCGCTTTTGTGGAGGTCGACGACTTCTTCGCGGTCGTCACCTTCCTTGCGGTGGTCGCCTTCTTGGAGGTCGTGGCCTTTTTGGAGGTCGTCGCCGGGCGGGTGGCGGCGGGTTTCTTTCGCGCGGTGGATGCGCGCTTTACGGTTGAGCGCGTGCTGGAGGTCCGACGCACGATGATGCTTTGCCCGGGATAAATCACGTGCTTCTTGAGCCCGTTGAGCCGCACAAGCGTTGCAACGCTGGTGCCGTACTTGTTCGCAATGCGGCCCAGCGATTCGCCGCGTCGCACGATGTGCGTCGTGGAACGCGCGCCGCTGCCTGAAGCCGACGTCCCGTAGCGCTCGATGCTTGGATCGGGTACGTCGAGCGCTGCGGCGACTACCGCCGCCGACGGTACGAGTACGGTTTGCTCCGACGAGAGCTTACCCCCTTGCTTCATCGACAACTTCGGATTGTACGACTTCAGCTGCTTCACGTTGACGCCGTGACGCGCCGCGAGCGCCGAAAGTGTTTCGTTCTTCTTCGGCGTCACGCGCTTCAAACCTTCTCGTTCCTCGGGCTCGAGTGCCAGAAAGCGCACGTCGAAGTCCGTTGCGTGGCCGACCGGCACCCGGACCTGCGAGGGGGCGCCGGGGGGCGTGACCCCCGAAGGAAGTGGGGATTCAGGACCTGGATCTCGGACAGCCCGGCGTTCGCCACCTTGGCGACGGCGGCCAGCGGCGTGAGCGCCGGGACGACGGCCGAGTCGTACGCGAATACCGGCACCGAATCGAGCACGATGCCGTAGTTCGCCGGATTCTTGCCGAGCAGCGCCGCGGCGATGAGCTGCGGCACATAGTTCTTCGTTTCCGCCCGAAGGTAGTCCTGCTCCGCGAGCGCGAAGAAGCGATCATCCCCCGATACGTCGTCCATCTGGTCGTCGTACTTCTTGAGCCCGCGCGAGACTCGGCCCGGCCCCCCGTTGTAGGCGGCGGCGGCCAGGTACAGGGAGCCGAACTGCGTGCGCAAGTCTCCAATGAAGCGGGCGGCCGCATCGGTGGAGCGCATGGGATCCCGGCGCTCGTCCACCCACCAATCCACCCGCAGCCCGACGTCGTGCGCGGTGGAGGTCATGAACTGCCAGATGCCGACCGCAGCGGCGCGGGAGTAGGCATGCGGTTCGTAGCCGCTCTCCACCAACGCCAGGAAGTACATGTCCTCCGGGATGCCGGCGGCCCGGAACTTCGACCGGATCATCGGCTCGTAGCGCTTGCCCTTCTGGAGGCTCGCTGCAAAACGTGGCTTCGCACTTCCGAGGAAGAGATTGACGTAGTGTGCGACCTTGTCCTGCGTGACATAGGAATTGACGTCGATGTCCCAGCTCGTCGCTTCCTCGACGTCCGTGGATTCCGCCTCGGACATCCCGATGGAGGCACGCGGTCCCGCGACCAGCGAATCCGGCACCTCGAACGCCGCGCTGACATTCGCGATGGCGGCGGACATCATCGCGTTCAGTGAATCGCGCTCGGCGCCCCGCGGGAAGAGCGCCGACACGTCGCCGGCGTCGGCCTGGGTGTCGCGGGCTGCCGGCTGCGCGGCCCCCAAGCGGTCGGGCAGCGGGGCCACCCCACGCACGACCGGCTGGATCCCCGTCGCGCACGCGGTCAGTGCCAGAAATCCGCCGTAGGCGATGCACCTCGTTAGGGTGCGGCTGTCGTTCGCAATGCGATGAATAGCGACCTCCTTCCAGGCGTCTTTGCGCTCGCAATCTGGCACGTCGTCAGGCGAATGGGAACCTTGATCTCGCCGCAGGCTGTCAATACGCCTTCACCCGTCCCGACGAAGTGACGCAGCGCACCATGGCTGCCTGACGAGTGATTGGACACCTTCAGGCCCCCAGCGCGTTGCCTGTTGCACGAAAAATCCGACGCGCCCCGTCTCGCGCGCGTCAGGGCGGCTCGGTGTGCTCGGTGTGCTCGCGCGAGGTGCGGTCGCGCGGCTCAACGCGTGGCGATCGCGTTCCCCAGCATCCGGTTCGTGGCCTGCAACGTGGCCACCACGGCCCCGCGCAGCGGATCGTCACCGGCCAGATGGCAGCCGAGCAAGCGTCGCGCCCCCTTGCTCTCCGCCGAAAGCACGCCGACGCTCACGATCACGACGTTCGCGTCGAAGGCGCGCATCTGCTTCACACCGATGAGCTCGAATTTCAGCGTGCCGCGCGAGAACTCCTCGATGGCGCGCAGTGTCGCCTCGGCGGCCAGCCGTACGTCACCCAGCGGGGTGGCTACCCCTTCGGCTCGTCCCACCACCGCGTCACCCGACTGGTACTCCAGCTCCACCTCGGCGGTGCAGCGCGCCGTGGGCGTCCGCACGAACTCGAAACGCGTGAAACGCAGCCGCTCCCGGCGAGCGCCGGCCGCAGCAGGTCCCTCCTCCAGTCCGCTCAAACTGAGCGGCAGATCTGAGTCGCTCTCGGCGATTGGCATGCGACTGACGTGGTGAATTGGCGGTCGATGATGTTTACAGGTGTTAGCTCGGTCCCATATGACACGATCAAGTGTCCCGAAACGCAACGGAGTAACGCGTCGATCGTCCGGCCGAAAGCCAACGCCTACCCCCAGTCGGGCCAGCAACCCTGCCGGTCCCGCTACAGGGACTGGCCGTCTTCCGTTCCGGAAGCGGATCCACCCCTGCTGGAATCCAGCCCGGCGCGGGACCCAAGAATAACACCGAGGCGCTCGCCGCAAACCGTCCGATTGCCCCGGGGCGCCGCGCAGCGGATCTTTGCCAGCATGACACTCCGGCAACTCGGCCTCGCCATGGGACTCGCGTCCACGCTCCACGCCCAGCCCTCGGAGGGCGACCTCCGCTCGCGCCTCCTTGCACGCCTCGCCCATGCCCCTGGCGCCACAGCCGGGATCTTTGTGAAAGACCTCAGCACCGGACGGGAAGTCGGTGTGAATGCCGACACATCCTTCCACGCCGCCAGCACGATGAAAGTCCCGGTGATGATCGAATACTTCCGGGGACTCGATGCGGGCCGCTGGTCCCCAGACGCGACCGTCATGCTGCGCAACCAGTTCGCATCCATCGTCGATGGGTCGCCCTACTCGCTCGACGCCGCGGAGGATTCCGACAGTGCGCTCTACGTAAAGGTCGGCCAGGCCGTGAGCGTGCGGGAACTGGTGTATCGCATGATCACCCGGTCGAGTAACCTCGCGACGAACGCCGTCATTGCGCTGGTCGGCGCCGAGTCCGCCGACGCCACCGCCCATGCGTTAGGTGCCCGCACCATCCACGTGCGGCGCGGCGTGGAGGACAACCTCGCCTATCAGGCGGGGCTCAACAACACCACCTCGGCTCGCGACCTGGGAGCGTTGCTGGCGGCGATTGCAGAAGGAACGGCGGTCTCCCGTGCTCGGTCCGACGAGATGCTGGGCATGCTCGAGCACCAGGAATTCAACGACGAGATCCCCGCCGGCCTTCCCCCCGG
>JBDSVW010000095.1:0-3887 GCA_039927015.1 Gemmatimonadaceae bacterium
GCGCCGTCAGCAGTGGAATCTGGCGTTCGCGAACCGTGACAGCACCGCGCTGGCAGCTCTCGTCGAAGACAGCGCGGTACATGTGTCACCGCAGTTCACGCACGTGGGCCGGTCGGCCTACCTGTCCGTGTTTCTTCACGCGCTGGCGACGCGTCCGCAGGTGCAACTGACGTACTGGCCGGATCGCGTGACCGAGTGCAAACGTCCGCACTGTGGCATTGCGATGGAGTACGGCCGGTGGAAGGAAAGCTGGCTCCAGGATGGGGAAGCCACGGAGGTGAGTGGCACCTACGTCGCCATTTGGCGGGAACACGACGGTCAGTGGCAGCTCCGCAGCGAGATGTTCGCGACCTCGATGTGCCGCGGCCGCGCTTACTGTGGCTCGTGAGGAAGGAGTGGCGCGGCGGTCTAACCCGGCGTTGTACCTGACGGCTCGCTGCGCGGGCCGCAGGTGAACGCCAAAACGTTAGGCGGCACGAATACGTCTAGTCCGCCACCCTGGCCACAGACATGACGAACGATCTTGCGAAGCTAGGAATGCTTGTGTTGGTCACGGCGTGTGTCGCACGTCGAAGAAGTCCGTAACTGGGAGCGCAATATGATCAACCGACGCCATTTCGCCTTGCGCATGTCGGGCACGCTGGGAGCGCTCGCCATCGCTCCTGCTGCCGCGTTCGCGGATCAACTGAGTGTGACCGTCGCCTTGAGCAATCGGCTCGAACACGAGCTCGCGGAGCTCGGTGACGCAGCTGCACCTGAACTGATGGCGGACGATGAGAAGTTCTGGGCACGGGTGCGCAGCGCGTACACGTTGAATCCGGACGTCGTAAATTTCGATCACGGCTGGACCAACCCTACCACGCGTGCCGCGATAGAGGAACTGGTGCGAGGTGCGCGCCAGCTCGAAGCGCTGCCGGCGGAAGAGCTGGGCCGTTTGTTCTTCGGAAGCAGCAGCACCGGAGTACGCGCAGCCCTCGCCGAGGCGATGGGCGTGCCGACAGCGGAGATTGCAGTGGTACGCAATGCTACGGAAGCGCTGAACACTGTTTTGCTTGGGCTTCCGCTCAACACTGACGACGAGATCGTCTGCTCGGCACACGACTACTTCGCGATGCTCGATGCACTGGAGCAACGTCGCGCACGCGACGGTGTCGTGCTGCGCATGATCAGTCCACCGCTCCCCGCACCATCACTCGAGGGGCTTGCCGAGCTCTACGAGGCCGTGATCGGCCCGCGCACGCGTCTCGTGCTGGTCACGCATCCGAGTAACCTCACCGGGCAGTTGCTTCCAGTGCAGCGTATCGCCGCCGCCGCGCACCGAGTCGGCGCCGAGGTGGTCGTTGACGGTGCGCAGTCGCTCGGAGTGCAGGGAGAGCCCGTTTCTGCACTCGATTGCGACTACTATGGAGCCAGCGCGCACAAATGGCTGGGCACGCCGGTGGGATTAGGCGGTTTGTGGATGCGCCCCGCGCACGTGGCGAAAATCTGGCCCATTGTGCCGCCGCCGCCGGACGTTACGGGGATGCGCCGCTTCGAGTGGATAGGGACGGCGCCCGCATACTTGCAGCCCGCCGCTTTGCCCTCCCTCGCGCTCCATCGTTCACTCGGCGCAGCCCGGAAGGCGGCGCGCTTGCGATACCTCAGTTCGTATTTGCGCAAGCGCATTACTGTCGCGCTGCCAAACGCGCGCTTTTACACCGTCGCGGAGCCCGCTATGAGCATCGGTATTACCACAATCGAACTGTCTGGCGTGCTCAGCGACAGTCTCCAGGAGCGACTTCGTGAGCGCCACCACATCCTGACGCAATCCATGGCCGGTAACAAGCGCGCGCCGGAAATCCGCGGGCTACGCATCACCCCCAACGTCTACACGACACCCGTGGAGATCGACCGGCTGGTCGCGGCATTAAAGGCCGGCTAGACGGTTGTCGAAGCCGGTCGCGCCCATATTTCGCGATAGCATGGTTATTCGCCAGTAGGCTGCCATCACGCGTGTCGCCTAACGAACGTTGCAGCGGACAAGCACTTTTCGGATGCGGCTACGCCGCAATAATGGAAGTGTGCTTGCAGCTGACCCCTAGCGTGGGGGATGTAGGATAAGGCTTTTGTAGCCGCTCGGCGCCGGCGGGGGCCTCGCCTAACGGTTCGTCGGTGCATTTGTCTACGGAGCTTCGCCTAACGGGCCGCGCGCGGACCTCCCCGGGGCCAGCCGCTACGCCGCATAGCCCGCGTGGGCGAGCTTTGCGATGTTGTGGACCAGGCAGAAGAGCTTCCATTGCCCGTCCACCTTCTCGCGGCCGCGCAGCGTGAAGCGATCGAGTCGCTTGATGTGCCGGAGATTCGCAAACACCGGCTCCACCGTCGCGAAGCGGCGACCATATGCGGCCCGTCCGTGCGGGGTGTCGAGGCGGCGTTGCATCTGCTGCGTGTGCGTCTCGATCGCCGTGGAGGCGCGGCCCTCGAAGCACATGACTTGCCGCGTCTCGGTCCTCTCCGGCGTGCGCAGGCAGCGCGCGCGGTGCGCGCACGGGACGCAGTCACGTGTCGCCCCGCGGAATGCCGCCCCTTGAACCCCCTGCACGACCAGGTCGCGGCCCTTGCGATAGAGCGACTGTCCGGCGGGGCAGACGCAGGTGCGCGCGATCGGATCGTAGGCGACATCACTCGGCTGGTACCGTCCCGGTGCACCTGTCGGTCGTTTGTCGTGCAGGACCTCGCGCGCGGGCTTGTGGCGCGCCTGCGTCGCGAAGCGGGCATCGCGGCGGCGCATGTCTCGATCCGCAATGAGCGCCGGGCGCTGGCGCGCCGCCAGTGTGCGCAGGTTCGCTTCGCTATGGTAGCCGGCGTCGACGGTAATCAGCGATGCCGACGTCGCATACGCGTCGACGGCGTCCAGCACCGGCACCAGGAGCTCCGTCTCCGCGCCCGTGCCGTGGGCCTGCGCGTCGACGACGATCTGAGCCCGCGCGTCGACAGCTGCGACCGCGGTATAGCCCTGCATCACGCCTTTGCCCGTGGCCAACTTCGCGCTCTCGGCGTCGGTGCGATGGCTCAGGCGCACGGCGCCTTTGGCGCCCCGTCGGTCGTCCGGGTGGGTGGCAAGCCACGTCCGCAGTTGCGCGGCATCCCGCTCGAGGCGCGCGAGCCGGGTCCCCTCGCGCGTGCGGGGGGTGTCGCCGACATCCGGCGGCTCGGGACCTGGGCCGTCCCTTGGTCATCCACCGCGCGAGGGCGTGTCAGCCTGGTGGTAGCCGCCGCTTCCAGCTTTGCGGCCTACCGCTCGAAGTCCGCGCACGTCCCGCTCCGTCACTTCGACGCGTTGCTCGGCAAGTTCACCCCATCGATGGCGAACATTTCGCGGCCGATCAGTCCCTGTTGATCGCACACTGTGAGGACGGCGGCGAACACGTGCGTGATGTCGGCCCCCAGCGTGCGCACGAACGCGGCGATCGTCGTAAAGTGCGGCGTCCGCGCGCCGCAGCGCGCGATGAGGGTGACATGGTCCTCGCAGAGCCGGGCGATCGCGCGGCTGCTCACGATCCCGCGCGCGTAGGCACAGAGCACCACCTTCAAGAGCACCGCGGGAGGGTACTCCGACGCGCCGGTCGTGTCGTTCCGATACCGGACATCGTAGTGCGACAGGTCGATCGCCTGCTCCAGCAGGTGGTCGACCGCGTGTTCGAAGCTCCCGGGGAGCAGCTGGGCGGCCAGGTCGACTGGGAGCAGCCGGGGGTTGGTGTCGATCAGCTTGTAGCGGGCAATGGGGCCTCGACGCGGAGGGGAGGAACGCGCGGATTCACTACCGACCCAAACCCAGTCGCCGACGACAAGTTCCGTTTCCACATCGCTGGCACTGGGAGACTTATCCTACAGCTTCGTTAGGCGCC
>JBDSVW010000096.1:0-7816 GCA_039927015.1 Gemmatimonadaceae bacterium
TGAGCCGGTCACCGGGCGACACCCGGGCGATGCGATCCCGCACGAGGCGCTGCGAGGTGGCCCATCGATCGCCGTAGCTCATGCTCAGCGATCGATCGAGCAGCACCACGACCTCGGTGGCGCCCCGTTCACGCACTCCTTCAGCGGCCGCACCCACCACGACCGGTCGCATGAACGCCGCCGCCGCGAGCGCGATCAGGAGGCAACGCGCTGCGAACAACAGCCAGTCGCGGATGCGCTGGCGATTCGAGTGCTGGTACGGCGTACGCCCGAGGAACATCAGCGACGGGAAGGCGACCGATTCCCTGCGCTCCTTGTGCACCAGATGCACGAGGAGCGGTACGCCGATGGCGACCAGGGCGGCGGCGAAAAGCGGGGCGAGGAAGGAGAGGCCCATCAGCGCACCGTGCGCATGCGCTCGCGCCGCGCCAGATAGTCGAAGAGCATGACATCCAGCGGCTGGCTCGTGTCCACGAAGGTGTAGTCGATCCGGTGCTCACCGAGCCGCTTCGCCATGGTCGCGAGGTGCTCGGCGATCTGGCGATGGTAGTCGGCCCGGATGCGCGACGGCACGACGGGCACGCGCAGGCCCGTCTCGGCATCCCGAAACGTCGCCGCGTCCTCGAAGGTGAAGCTGCGCTCCATGGGATCCAGGATCTGCATGACCACCACATCGTGGCCGGCATCGCGCAGCGGACCAAGCGCGGCCACCACGCGATCGGGAGGCTCGTAGAGGTCGGAGAGGACGAGCATCAATCCGCGCCGGCGCTGGCTCTCCGCCACCTTCGCCAGCGGACGGGCCAGCGCCCCTTCCCCCTGCGCCTGCGCCCGATCCAGTTCGTGCAGCACATGCTGCAGATGCTTGGCCGACGGCGGTACGTACTCGCGCACGTCCGCGTCGAACGTCATGAGCCCGACCCGGTCGCGCTGCCGGTGCGAGAAGTAGGTGAGGCACGCGGCGAGGTACTTCGCATACTCCAGCTTCGTCAGCCCGCCCGAGCCATAGCCCATCGACGCCGAGACATCGAGCAGCACCATGAAGTTGGTGTTCGTGTCTGCCTCGTACTCCTTGAGATAGAAACGCTCCGTGCGCGCGTACACGCGCCAGTCGATGCGCCGGATGTCGTCACCCGGCATGTACTGTCGGTGCTCGGCGAAATCCGTCGAGAAGCCGAGGTGTGGCGAACGATGCAACCCGGAGAGGAATCCTTCGACCACCCAACGCGCCACGAGCTCGAGATTGCCGATACGCGCCAGCGCGCGGGGATCGATGAATCTCGTGCCCGGCATCGCGTCGGCATCAGCCGCCGCGACCGTCGTCGGTTCCTCGCGCGCGTTCGCCATGCGTTACAACTTCGCCTTCGGCAGCGGGACAGACTCCAGCAATCGCGTGACGATCTGGTCGGTCGTGACGCGCTCCGACTGCGCGTGAAAGTTCGTGAGTATGCGGTGCCGCAGCACCGGCTTCGCGAGTGCCTTCACGTCCTCGAACGACACGTGATACCGTCCCTGCATGAGCGCGCGCGCCTTGCCCCCGAGCACGAGGTACTGTGCCGCCCGCGTGCTGGCGCCATACGACACCCACTGGCGGATGAAGTCAGGCGCCGTTGGCGACGTCGGACGGCTGGCGCGAACCAGGTGCACGGCGTAGCGGGCCACCGACTCCGCCACCGGCACCCGCCGCACGAGTCGCTGGAAGGCGACGATGTCGGGACCGGCGATCGCGTGGCGGAAGACGTGGTTCTGGATGGCCGTCGTCGTCTGGACCACCTGCAGCTCATCTTCCTCGTTCAGGTAGTCGATGACGACCTGGAACATGAAGCGATCGAGCTGCGCCTCGGGCAACGGATAGGTGCCCTCGAGCTCGATGGGATTCTGCGTGGCAAAGACGAAGAACGGCGCGTCGAGCTGATACGTGCGTCCCTGCACCGTGACGCGCTGCTCCTGCATGGCTTCGAGCAGTGCCGATTGTGTCTTCGGTGGCGTGCGGTTGATCTCGTCCGCCAGCACGATGTTCGCGAAGAGAGGGCCCGGCACGAACGCCATGCGTCGGCGTCCCGTCTCGGGATCCTCCTGGATGATGTCCGTGCCTGTGATGTCACTCGGCATCAGGTCGGGCGTGAACTGGATGCGGGAGAAGCGCAGGTCCAGCACCTGGGCCATGGTGTGGATGAGGAGCGTCTTCGCCAGGCCCGGCACGCCGACAATGAGGCAGTTGCCTCCGGCGAAGAGGGCGATGAGTGCCTGGTCGATCACCTCCTCCTGGCCGATGATGAGCTTGTGCAGCTCGGTCATGATCTGGGCGCGGCCCTCGCGCAGGCGGTCGGCCAGTGCGATGTCATCGGCTGCGGCGAGTGCGACGCCGTCGTGGGCAGTACTGGTCACGCGTCTCCTCTGTTAGTGCGTCATGGCGTACACGACGTAGTTCACGGCGAGCTTGTACGCTTCGTTGGTGAGCGATACCGGCAGGAAGCCTTCGTCCGACCACTCCATATAGTCGCCGATGTCATTGTTGTAGTTGGCGATCATGACCAGTCGCTTGGACGGGTCGTTGTCCTCGTACGCACCCCAGAACTCCGACTGCACCGGGAAGTTGGGGTGCGACATCTCCAGCGACTCGATGCGGAAGAAGGAATCGAACAGCGGATTGGAGCGTTCCAGCCGCACCAGCGACAGCTCCGGGAACGCCTGCTTCCAGCGCGCCTCGAAGTTGAACCAGTGCTGGCCGGCGAAGTCGTCGAAGATGAGGAAGCCGCCCTTCTTCACGTACGCCTGCAGCCCGGTGAGCTCCGCCTCGGACATCGTCCAGAAGCCGGGCTCCGAGATGTAGGCGACGGGAAAGTGGAAGATCTCCGGATCGTCGAAGGCGAGGATGTTGCTGCCCTCCATGAACGGCTTCACGCTGGTCAGCTCCTGGAGAATCTTCATGAAATGATTCTCCGCCCGTGGATAGTCGTGGTCCCACTTGAGATCCCATCCGCCGCCCAGGGGCTCGAACTTCACGCGCACGAAGGTGAAGCGACCGTCGTACGCCACGTTGGGAGCCGGGTCGCGGCCGGGGGCATTGCGCCGGCGGCCCTGTCCAATCATCGTCGCCAGGGGAATCGCCAGCGCCAGCGTCCACCACACGATGCGCCGTGTCGTCATGGCGTGCGTCCTCGTAGGGAAAGCAGGAGTGCCTGCGCCTTCTCGAAATGCGGCGCCAGGTCGAGCGTTCGGAGCACCTCGCGGCGCGCGGCGACCACGTCCCCCGCCTCGGCATAGGCGCGCGCCAGTTCATACATCGCCTCCACGCGGTCGGCAGGGTCGAGCGCCAGGCTGGCCCGGCGCTCCCGCACGGCCGTGGCATGATCGCTCGCCGTCGCCGCCTGCTCCGCCAGCTGCAGGTGCAGCGCCGGCTCGAACGGCGAGATGTACAACGCGCGCTCGAGCGCGGCCGAGGCGACCCGGCTGTCACCGCGGGCCTTCGCGAGGCCGGCGAGTTCCAGATTCACCTGGTACGCATTCTCGTTGCGCGCCGCCATGCTGGCCAGCTCACGCTCGGCGGCCGCCTTGTTGCCGCGCGTGAGATGAATGCGCGCCAGCGATCGATACGGACTGTCGTCACCGGCGTACGAGGGAAAGAGCGATTTCGCCTGCTCAAGCTCGCGAACCGCCGTGTCCCAGTCCTGCCGCTCCGCACTCGTTGTCGCGCGCCGCATCGCATCCGCGAACGGGCCTTCCCACGCCAGCGTCGTCGCTCGCTCCACGTCCTTGGCGGGAACCACGGTAACGGCCGTGAACTCGCGCGCGTACTTCGCGCGCACGTAGGCATCGAAGCGGCTATCCAGTCCGGCCAGGTCCACGTCCAGGAGCTGGCGGATGGCGGACTCGGTGGTCGCCCCCTTCGCGTATGCCGCCAGCATCGCCCGTATCCCGGCCAGGCCCTTCTCCTGCTCGATCCACTCCGCTACCAGCGAGGCCTGGAAATACGACAAGCCGACCTCCTCGGGAAAGCGCGGCCGCATGAAGCCGTCGTTCATGCGCGACGGCGGCGCCAGCATGCCGCCCTTGTACGCCGCGATGAACTGCGGCGACACGTCGCTTCCCCACGACGGACGCGCGCGCCGCTCCTCGTGCACGGCCAGTCCCTCCGAGAACCAGCGGGGCACCCGGTTGCCGCTCGCACCTAACGAGAAGGTGTGCGCCAGCTCGTGCCAGAGCGTCGAGCCCCAGTTGAACTCCCCCACCGGTCGCGCCGCGGGCGAGTCCATCGCGATCACGTTACCAAAGCACACGCCCAGCGCCCCCAGTCCCGCGAGGCCTACGGTGCGCACTGAAAAGTCGGCGTGGCTCCGGAACAGCTCGATACGAATGGGCCCGTCGGGCCGGTAGCCGTACCGCGCCGAGAGGGAATCGAACGCCAGCTCGGCCAGCGGTGTCACGTACAGGTCCAGCAGCTCTGCGTCCTTTCGCTCCATCGCGATCACGAAGCGCGGCGTGCGCCGCTCCTCATACTCATCAAACGTGTCGAGCAGGTCGAGCGTGTTCTTCGCCCACACATCGTACGGGTCGGCCGCGAAGGAGCGCTCGAGCGAACGCTTGCCCTCGGCGATAAGCCCGATGCGGAGCTGGTTGATGCCCAGCAACGCCAGCGCCCGTGCCGCCTTCGCGTCGCGTGCGACTCCCGCCTCCGCGAACGCGACGGCCTCACGATAGAGACGGTTCCGGGCGGCGACGTCCGCCAGCACCACCTCCGCGTCGGCGGAACCCGGCAGGCGCTCGTGCGCGCGATTGAGCGCGCGCCGGAAGTTGACCGTGTCGGCCGACAGGTAGCGCGCGGCAGCGAGCGCGATGAGCGGCGCCGGCGCGCCACTGTCGGCGGCCAGTCCGCGAATCGCCTCGTCCGCCGCCTCGGCGTAGCGCTCCACGTCCAGCAGCAGCAATGCGGCGTACGCACGCGCCGCCGCATCGCGCGGATTCACCTCCAGCGATTGCCGCACGAGCGCCGCGGCGTCTCCGCGTCCCTCAAACGAGGTGAGGCGCGCCATGGCCAGAAGGGCGCGCGCATGCCGCGGATTCCGCTGCAGCACGCCCTCCAGCATCGCGCGCGCGTCGGGGCCGTTGAACTTCTCGAGGAACAGCAGTCCCAGCTCCACCCGCGTATCGAGGTCCGTCGAGTCGCTCGCGATGGACGCGTCGTAGGCGCGCAACGCATCCTTCACCAGCTGCGGGTCCTCGTGCGCAAGATGGCGACACGCCACCGCGACCGCGCGCAGCTCGGCCGCCGAGAGCTGGCCCGGCGCCCGGTTGTAGCTGTCGATGAAGAAGTCGAACACCGCCATCGCCTGCGCGCGCTCGCCGCGCTCCAGCGCGAGCTCGGCCAGGTAGAGCCGCGCGGTAAGCGAATCGGCATCCGTGCCCGCCCGCTCGTACGCCGCCCTCGCCTCAGCCAGCTGTCCGCGTGCGCGATAGGCATCGCCTAACGTCTCCTCGATGCGCGACGGCCGTACGAGACGGGCCCGCGCCCGTTCCCCTTCCTCCACCGCCTCGCCGTAGCGGCCGACATCCATCAGCGTGCGCATGAGCAGGCGATATGCCGGGGCGCTGGCTGTGTCCGCCGCGATGGCACGTCGCGCCAGGGAGAGGGCGTCGTCGTATTGTCCCGTGCGGCGCGCGCGCTCTGCCTGCTGCAACGTGCTGGTGGCGTCTCCTGACGGCTGCGCGCACGCGAGCAACGGCGCCGTGAGCATCGCCAGCAGCAAGATGAGGCGGGGGGCCATGTTCATGGCGTCCGCGCCTCGAGCGCGCGCAGCGCGCCGGAGATCTCGGCCAGCGACAGCATGAGGGGCTCCAGTGCATCCTGATAGGCGGACTCGCTCATCGAGGCCCGCCGGCCCCGCAGGGCATCGAGTGCTCCCTCCACTTTCCGGCGCTCGGCCAGCAGCGTGGCCGCCCGTGGGTCGGCGGCCAGCGCACTGCCGGCCAGCGGCTCGAGGAAGTAGGCCCGGGCGCGACGGCCGTCCGGGCCCTTCTCGCTCGCATCGTTGCGACCCACGCCGTCGCCGTCGTCATCCAGCAGCGCATGCTCCGTCGGCAGGCGATTGCCCTGTTCGAAGATGCGCTCGACCTCGCGGCGTGCGAAGGCGAACGCCTCGAGGATGTTCACACGGCCGTCCTTGTCCGTGTCGCCGGCGTCGCTCAGCAACGCGGCAAGGAAGTGCTCGGGGAAGTAGGTCGCGTTCTGCTCGCGTGCGGAGCGCGTGGCCGTGATGACAATGCGTGACGGCCCGCTGAGGGCGCGAATGAAGTCCCCGCTCGCGCTCGCGGTGTTCACGAAGAGGATGTCCACCCCGCGCATCGGCGCGAAGGCCGTGCTGAAGTCCTCCGCGGAAATATCCGGGCCAGGGACATTCAGCCGGGAGCTGCCGTCACCCGCAGAGCCGTGCCCGACCAGGAGCACGATGACGCGATCACCAGCCCGTACGCGCCCTCCGATGCGGGCGAGTTCGCGGAGGATGTTCGCGCGCGTCGAGCGATCGTGCACGCGTCCCGGATCGCGCGCCGGGTTCTCCGTGAGCACGGTGACGAGGGAGTCGGGTACGCCGAACCGGGTGCTGGCCGCCGTGGCGAAGGCCAGCGACCAGGTCCGATACGTCTCGGTGAAGCGGCGCTCGCCTCCCACGCCGGCGACGACCAGCACGTGCGTGCCCCTCGCCGCACCGGCCTGCGCCCGCGCGGCGAGGGCAGGCGCGTGAAGGCCGATGCTCACCGCGGCCCCCCAGATCAGGACGCGCCAGCGCCGTCGCCCGACGGTCCCCATCATGCCAGTCCTCGCCGCCGGCGCAGCACCCACTCTCCGCCCAGCGTCGCCAGCAGCAACAGCAGCACGACCGGCATGTCCCAGAGATCCTTGCGGTCCACCACCGTGGCCCCGCTGGCGCTGTAGACCATGTCCTGCGCCACGTCCAGCGCCTGGTCGGCGGGATAGTAGCGTCCGCCTGTCTCCTCGGCGATCCGGCGCAGCAGGCCGGGGCGCATCTCGGCGCCGAAGAACTCCGCGGTCGGCTGCGCGACGCGCACGAAACCCGGCTCGCTGCGCACCGTGTCGCCGCCCACGACCGCCTGCAGCTGCACGGTGTGCACGCCCGATTCGTCCGGCACGAAGGTCGTACGATAGGCGCCGTCTCGCTCCACGGCCCACTCCAGCGTCACCGCCTGGGCGCGGCCGCTGGGCGACGTCATGACGCCGGTCACGGTCGCGCCGTTCGCCCGCAGGAACCCCGAATCCGCGACGGTGGCGCTGAGGGAGATCCCTTCGCCCTCGCCGCTCTCCTCGGGCATCACCGCTTCCACCCGGTCGGGCACATCGCTCACCAGCCAGCGCAGCATCTGGCGCCAGAAGGTCTCGTGCGTCATGTCGTCCACCGCCACGCTCGCATCCATCTGCCAGAGCCAGGAATCCTGCGCGGCGAACACCATGGTCTTGCCGCGGCCGAAGCGCTGGTAGGCCAGCAACGGCCGCTCGCGCGCCGCCCCGTCCCCCTCCTCCACCCCCGTCAGCAGCACCGTGGCTCCGGGCTTTGGGCGGCCGAGCCGGTTCACGCTGGTGAGCGCCGGCATCGCCACCCATTTCGCCCGCGAGAGGGAGTCGGATGCCGCGAGCTGCAACGCCGCGTGCCCGCGCCCTGCGGAACTGGGTGTTGCCTGAACCGTGGCCAGCGTGGGCGTCTCACCCACGCCGCCGGTGAGCTCGAGCGGAAGGGCATCGCTGACCGCGGTGCCGGCATAGCCCCCCTCTCCCAGCGCATCGCGCCCCCCAAGCAGCAACAGCCCC
>JBDSVW010000097.1:0-18099 GCA_039927015.1 Gemmatimonadaceae bacterium
GGAGCCCGATTCCACGGAAAGCACGGGGTGGTGCAGGATCACCTTCGGCATTGCGGGCACGGTGCCCAGCAGTAGCCCTTCGATGCCGGGATTCGTCGCGCCGGCGACAGTGATGGTGCACACGTCGCAACTCATGCCCGCCATCCAGAACACGTGCACGGTCGAGATAGGGCCGAGCGGGAGCCGCTGCGGCTTCGCTTCCGGCATCGTATCGGGAATCGAGGGTTGTCCGGGCCGCACCGATCTCGGTTCGGTGGTCGTCGCCATTCGTCGTTCTCCTCAGCAGGGCGTCGGGCATGCGTCGCTCGCGCGACTCACACACCCGGAGGAAGCACAGACTCCCGCATACAGCTGCACCACGCTTTCAGAACTTTCGATTACCACCGGTTGCGGCTCAACCCCAGCCTGCCGTACTCCGCCGTAAAGTCGCCACCGCCAGACATTTACACGCAGAACGTCGCGTCGATCCGCGTTGCTGTCACGTTACGGTGCGGCCCGCGTGCGTCAAGGGTGCTTCGGTCAACCGAAGTGCTTCGGTGGCGGCTGCACCTCGTCGAGCAGGGGCCGCAGTCGGCTTACAAGCTTCAGGCCCGATGGCGTGAGTTCGTACGCCGTATGGGGTCCCGCATTCCGGGAGAGGTCGCGCCGCGAGATGAGCTGCGAGCACTCCAGCGCCTGGAGTGTCTCGGCGAGCGTCGAGCTGCTGGCGCTTGAGACCGCGTCGGCGATCTCCCGATAGCGGGCTGTGCCGCGTTGGTGGATGGCGCTCAGCACCGCCAGCGAATAGCGGCGCCTGATGACGCGCAACAGGTCCTCGACGCCACAGTAGCACGTGGCCGCCTCCATCGCGCCCGGCATCTCGCATCCGCAGGCGGGCACGTCTCGCTCGCTCACACGCCGTATTCCCAGGGTTGGTTTGGGCGCCGCATACGATCTCGGCGACGCGGTGCACCTCGCGACGTGCAACGAAGCCGAGTCGCGGGACGAATGCACGATGGCAATATGCCGGTATTGCGCGCCCGCCGGGAAGGATGCGACCGGGGCGAAAGCCCTGCGGGCGAGTCGGGGAAGCGCCTACATCCGCTGCTGCTTCCCCCGAATGTGTCGCACGGCGGACGAGCCTATCGTTGGGGTCGTTCATGCGGCGGGATGCCCCCGCACGCTTCCTTCGATTGCCCGCCAGTCGGGGAACGGCATGTTAGAGCGATACACCAACGTGGGATCGGGCATCGCCGCCGGTTCGGCCGCCGAGTCGATCCGCACCGTCGCGCCGCACGCGCGCGTGACGATGATTTCCGCGGAGCCCGATTCGCTCTATTCGCTCTATTCGCGCCCCGCGCTGAGCCGTCCTGTGAAGGGGGAAATATCGCAGGGGCAACTCCATTTGCGCTCCGCCGAACAACTGGCGCTGCTCGAACTGGAGCGGCTGTCGACGTACGTACGCTCTATCAATCGCGCGACGCACGAGGTAACGACGGGCGACGGTCGCACGCTGCCGTACGATCGCCTGCTCCTCGCAACGGGCGCGGCATCCCTGCCTCCCTCACTGCCGGGTGCGTCACTTCGCGGAGTGGTGGTGCTCGACGGCATCCGGGATGCCCATCGCATGCTGCTGCTGGCGCGCGGGGCGCGTGCCGCCGTCGTCGTGGGAGGCGGTAGCACGGCGATCGAGATGGCGGAGGGCCTCAATGCCCGCGGATTGCTCACCCTCTACCTCATGCGCGGGGGGCGCTGCTGGACGCGCGTGCTGGATGAAGTGGAATCGGGACTCGTGGAATCACGGCTTGGGCGGAAGGGTGTTCGCCTTCTGCGGCACACATCCGTCGCCCGCGCAGTCGGTGTCCATGGGCGGCTGCGCTGGGTCGAGACCGTCGAGGGCGACAAGCTCGAATGCGACGTGCTGGCGGTCTCCGATGGCGTGCGTCCGCGTGTGCAGCTGGCGGTGGCGGCGGGGTTAGACGCCGATCGCGGCATCGTGACGAATGGATTCCTCCAGACCAGCGATGCCGACATCTTCGCTGCGGGAGACGCGGCGCAGATGCGCGACGAGTCGGGCAGGCCGGGGACGCTGGACACGCTGTGGACGAGCGCGGAGCAACAGGGCCGGTGCGCGGGACTCAACATGACAGGTGCATGGCGCCGTTTCGTCATGCCGCTCCCAATCAACGTCACGCGCCTCGCCGGCGTTCCGGTCACCATTGCGGGGGCAGTGGGCGGCGCCAGCGACCCCGACCTCCTGGCGATCACGCGGGGGCAGAGCGAGCGGTGGGATGTGCAATTTGGAACGCGGAGCGTAGGCGGCCGTCGGGACGACGATCGGTTACGGCTGGTGCTTCAGGACGGAGTGGTGATGGGGGTGCTGGCCATGGGCATGGAGGAGTTGCTCCGGCCGCTCGACGCACTCATCGGGGCACGCGTTCCGGCCGGGGTGCTGCGCCAGGCGCGGCGCGCCGGCGAGGAGGCGGCCCTCGACATCCTCACCGGCTATTGCAACTCGCTGCGCGGAGACGGCGTGGCGTACACGCACGCGGGAATCGCACCTCACCCCGTGCAGCTTGACGCGCGCATGGAATCGGGTGCCTAACGACCCAGCAGCTTGTCTCGCGTGGCCTTGAATTCGTTCCCGGGTCGCCAGGCGGGGAATTGCGGCGCGTTGGCGACGCGATACCCGATGGCGAGATAGAGGCGCAGATCCGAAACGGCGCCGCTCAGGTCCCAGTCCGGCTTGATGTCGTCCGAGGGCTTGTGGTAGAAGTGCGTTGTGTATTCATCGCGCTTCGTGATGCCAAACCCTTCCGGCTTGCCGACGAACTCGATGCCCGTTTCGGGATAGAACGCGGGCACGCCCTGCTTGGCGAAGTTGAAATGGTCGGATCGGTAGTAGAATCCCTTCTCCGGCTCGGCGTCGGGGCGCAAGGTGCGTTGCTGCTCGGCGGCCGCGGCCTGCGCATAGTCATCCAGCTCGGAGGCGCCGAGCCCGATGACGGTGAGGTCGCTCGTGGGGCCCGCGGTGTTGAGCACGTCCATGTTGATGTTCGCCAGCGTCTTCGCCAGCGGGTAGATCGGGGTCACACTGTAATACTGCGAGCCCAGCAGGCCTTGCTCCTCGGCGGTGACCGCGAGGAAGAGGATGGAACGGCGAGGTGGCGTCGGGAGCGCCGCGAACGCCTTGGCCATGACCAGGAGTCCCGCGGTGCCGGTCGCGTTGTCGGCTGCGCCGTTGTAGATGGAGTCGCCGTTCTCCGGCTCCCCAATGCCGAAATGATCCCAGTGCGCGGTGTAGATCACGTACTCGTCGTTCACCTCGGGGTCACTGCCTTGCAGCTTGGCCACCACGTTGCGCGAATCCACGGTGCGCAACGTGTTCTCGAGCTTCACCGTGGCCGTGACACCCAGCGGGACAGGGGTGAACTCGCGCGTGGCGGCGCGTGACTTGAGCACCTGGAAATCCTGCCCGGCCAGCGTGAAGAGCGCGCGCGCCTGCTCGAGCGAGATCCACCCCTCCACGCTGCTGCGACCCATGTTCTTGTCGGGCGTGACCAGGTCGAACTGCTCGCCCGTCTTGCCCTGCACGACGGCAAAGGGATAGCCCGCTGGCCCGGTCTCGTGGATGAGCAGCACGCCGGCCGCCCCATGCCGCATGCCCTGCTCGTACTTGTAGGTCCAGCGGCCGTAGTACGTCATGCCGGGCCCCCCGAACTGCGCCGTGTCCGGCAGTGGGGGATCGTTGACGAGCATAACGAGGGTCTTCCCCTTGACGTCAATGCCCTTGAAGTCATCCCACTGGAACTCGGGCGCCTCGGTGCCGTAGCCCACGAACACCAGCTCCGACGCGTCCAGCGCCGCCTCCTCCGCCACGTGCTTGGTCCATGCCACGTAGTCGTCGCGCCATTTGAGCACACTGCGCTGGCCGTCCTTCGTAAACACCAGGGCGGGTGCACCCTTCACAGAGATGCCCACGAGCGGCACCTTCTGTATGTACGTGCCGTCCACGTTGCCGGGCTTGAGTCCGAGCGCCTTGAACGACGTCTCGAGATAGGCGACGGTCTTGTCCTCCCCGGCGCTGCCGGGCGCGCGTCCCATCAGCGAGTCATCGGCAAGCACGCGCACGTGCTGCATGATGGTGGCGGTGTCGAGGGCGCTCAGCGCCTCGGCGGGGACGGGAGCGCGAACGGCATCGGCGCTGCCCGAGTCCGCCGGTCGCTGGCAGGCGGACACGACAGCGAGTATCGAGAGCGTCGAGAGTATCGGGGACAGCAGAAGACTGCGCGGCATCGTGGGCACGTGTTGTCGGGGAAGGCGAGCCTGACGTGTGCGCAATATGCGACCGGTGGATGAGAGCCGCGAGCGAAGGCGAAGCAAGGATTTCCTCCTGCCTCATCAGATTCCGGGAGAGCCCATGCCTGACATCCTGCACGATCTTCCCATCCGCTGCGAGGCGGGGCGTGTGTACGAGGCCGTGACCACCCCGGCGGGGCTGCCACCACGTGGCTGCGCTTCCGCCACACCGGATGGTCCGAGGCCACTCCGCACTACCGGAACGCCTCCTTCTGCCGGGCGATGTATCTCCGGCTGCTGAAGAAGCATCTCGAGGAGGGCACGGAGGTGCCGTACGAGCGCCGACTGGGCGCGTGATCTCTCGCGCGACGCAAAAGGGGCGCGCACTCTCGCGCGCGTGTGCGCGCGAGCCTATCCTTTGCCCGAATCCTCATCGCCCAAGGAGAGATCGTGCCTGCCTGCCGAAAGCATGTCGTGCGCGCCGTAGCGCTTGCCGCCGTCTTCCTCGCGACGCCGCGCGCGACCGTGCACGCGCAGGCGGTGTCGCCGGTGAACGACCGCCCGAATCCGTACGGCACCATGGAAGGCTGGGCGAAGCTGCCCGCGGGCCGCACCTGGGGCTCCACCAGTGCCGTCGAGATCGGTCGTGACGGGACGAGCATCTGGGTGGCGGAGCGGTGTGGCGCGAACTCCTGCCTCAACTCGTCGCTCGATCCCATTCTCCACTTCGACGCGAGCGGGAAGCTCATCAAGAGCTTCGGCGCGGGCATGATGATCTTTCCGCACGGCATCTACGTCGATCGCGACGGGAACGTCTGGGTCACCGACGGCCAGGATAACCTGCCGCGCCGGCCGCGCGGTGCGGCTGCCGACGCGCCCTTGCCGCCCGCCCCTGCGAATCGCATCGGGCACCAGGTGTTCAAGTTCAGTCCGCAAGGCAAGCTCCTCATGACGCTGGGCGCAACGGGCGGCACCAAAGAGGACGGGTTCTTCTTCCAGCCCAATGACGTGCTGGTTGCACCCGACGGGAGCATCTTCGTGGCCGAGGGGCACGGCGGAGACAACGCGCGCATTCTCAAGTTTGCCGCTGACGGCAAGCTGCTGAAGACGTGGGGGCGCCTGGGCACCGCCATCGGGGAGTTTGACCAGCCGCATGCGCTGGCGATGGATTCCCGCGGCCGCCTGTACGTCGGTGACCGCAGCAACAACCGGATCCAGATCTTCGACCAGGACGGGAAGTTCCTGGAGGTGTGGACGCAGTTCTCCCGGCCGAGCGGGATCTTCATCGACCACAACGACATCATCTATGTCGCGGACTCCGAATCGGGCTCGGTGGCGCCCGAGAATCCCGCGTGGCTGCGGGGCATTCGCATCGGCAGCGTGAAGGACGGCAAGGTGACGGCGTTCATACCCGATCCTGCCGTGAATCCGCCGAGCACGAGTTCGGCCGAGGGAGTGGCGGTGGACCGGAATGGCGTCATTTACGGGGCAGAGGTCGGCCAGAAGGCGCTCAAGCGATATGTGAAGCGGTAAGGCCTCTGGCCGGCGGCTGTCATCGTCCTGACATCCGCCCGCGCCACATTGGGGAGTGCACCGGTCCCGCGAGGGCCGCCTCTCATTCCCCGGATTGCCATGTCGCGTTCGATCGCTCGCTTCGCGAGCATGCTGTGTGCATTGCTCGCGCTGGTTCCCTCAACCGGCCGCACGCAGGCCGCGGCCGGGTACCACGTGGTGGCATCGATTCCCGTGGGGGGAGAGGGCGGATGGGACGACGCCATCGTGGACCCCGTGGCGAAACGGCTGTACGTCTCCCACGCCACCAAGGCGGTGGTGATCGATCTCGCCAGCCATCGGGTGGTCGGCGAAGTGACACCGGCGAACGGGATTCACGGCATCGCGCTCGCCCCTGAGCTGGGTCGCGGCTTCACCAGCAATGGGCGCGACACGACGGTCACCATCTTCGACCTCGTCACGCTGGCCACCGTGGGACGTGTGGCCGTCACGGGGGCGAACCCCGACGCGATCGTGTACGACTCCGCCAGCCGAAGCGTCTTCACGTTCAACGGACGCGGGGAGAATGCCACCGTCATCGACGCCGCCACCGGAACGGTGGTGGGCACGATCCCGTTAGGCGGCAAGCCCGAGTTTCCCCAGGTGGATGGCCGGGGGTTGCTCTACGTGAACATCGAGGACACGCACGAAATCGTCGTGATCGACACACGCGAGCGACGGGTGACGGCACGCTACGCTCTCGAGGGCTGTGAGGAACCGACGGGACTGGCGCTCGACCGTGCCAACACCCGCCTGATGTCGGTCTGCACCAACGCAGTCATGATCGTGAGCGATCCCGTCGCATGGCGGGTGATCGCGACCATCCCGATCGGTCACGGCGTGGATGGCGCGATGTTCGACCCGACCACGCGTCTCGTGTTCGCCTCGAATGGGGCCGATGGCACGATGTCGGTCGTGCGTCAGGAGAGCGCCGACCGGTACACCGCGTTGGGCGACGTCGTCACGCGGCGTGGCTCACGCACGCTGGCGCTCGATCCCGTGACGCACCGCCTCTACCTCGCCAGCGCGGAGTACGGTCCGGTGCCCCCCACCGCGGCGGGGGGGCGGCCCGCGCGCGCGCCGATGCTTCCCGGCTCCTTCGCGGTGCTGGTGGTCGATCGTTAGGCGCCGGCATTTCGTGCGGTCCGTCCTCCTGCTGGCCGCGTTGGCCTGCGCCACCTCCGTGGCGCGGGGGCAGCGCCAGCCGGTGACCCGCGCCGTGGCCATCGCCACCGCGCTCGCCCGCGCCCCCGGACTCGCACTCGCGCGGGCCAACTCATCGTCGGCCAGCGCGCTGCTGGCGCGGGCGCGCGAGATCGAGAATCCCTCGTTCTCCGCCGGATACACGAAGTCGGCGCCGCAGCAGCACGTGTCGCTCGACATTCCCGTCGAGCTGCCGTGGGTCCGGCGACCGCGCGTGCTGGGTGCCGAGTCGGCGGTGCTCGCGGCCGCGCAACGCTTTCGCTTCCAGCGGGAGTTCATCGCCTTCACCATTGACACGATCTACACGCGTGCCCAGGCGGCCGCACAGCTGGCACGCCTTTCCCGCGCCACCGCGGCGGATGCCGACAGCCTCGTCGCGCTGGCCGGCGTGCGCCGTGACGCGGGCGACGGGACGGAACTCGATGTGCAGCTGGCGATCGTGAGCGCCGGGCAGCTCGCCCGTCAGTCTGCCCGGGATTCACTCGACGCGGAATCGGCCCTGCTGGCGCTGCAGCAGTCGATGGGACTGCCGGAGGACACCCTGGCCATCGCGCTCGCCGACTCGCTCGTCCCTGCGGGCGCCGGGGATACGCGCGCCGTGCGTGCGCTCGCCGACGCTGCGGGCGTCGACAACGGACGCACCACCTTGGCGCTCGTGGCCGCGGCGGAGGCAGACCTGCGCGCAGCGGATCTTGCCGTGCTGGCGGAGCGGCGCCGCGTGTTCGGCGTGCCCGCGGTGTCGTTAGGCTTCGAGACCCACGATCCCTCCGGTGGGGAGACGGGCATCCTCCCGACGATCGGGTTCTCCATGCCGTTGCCGATCTTCAACCGGAACCGTGCCTCGGTGGCGGTGGCACAGGCGGAGCGTCAGCGGGCGCTCGCGGCGCTTGCGCTCACCCGCCTGGAGGGATGGGCGCAAGTCGCGCGGGCGCGGCGGGAGCTGCGTCTCGCGTCGTCGAGCGTGACGAAGAGTGCCGGTCTGCTGGCGGCGGCCAACCGGGTGGTCGCGCTCTCCCTGTTGGCGTATCGCGAGGGGGCGTCCACGCTGCCCGACGTGCTCGCCGCCCAGCGCTCGGCGCGCGAGGCACAAGCCCAGTATGTCAGCGACGTCGCCGCGCTCTACTCCGCCTCTGCGCTCGTCCGCCTTGTCTCCCTCTCTGTGAACCAATCGATCCCATGATGCGTCGTCTCGATGTTGCGCGACTGCTCGTCGCGGTGTTGTGGGCCGGTTGCACGCGCGCGCCACAGGAGGACAGCGCCGCCGCCGATGCGCCCGTACCCGGCGTGCAGGTCGCTCCCGTCTCCATCGGTTCGTTCACCGAGTCGGTGGACGCGGTCGGCGTCGCTCAAGCGCGCCCCGGTCACGTGGCATCGCTCTCCGCACCATCGCCCACGCGCGTGACTCGCATATTCGTGTCAGCGGGTCAGCCGGTGCGTGCGGGACAGCCGTTGGTGCAGCTGGACCAGCTGCCGTTCCAGGCCGCTGTACAAAGCGCCGAAGCGGCCCTTGCAGCTGCCGAGCAAGCGGAGGCGAGGGCGACGCGCCTCGCGCAGGCCGGCGTGTTGCCGCGACGCGAGGCAGAGCAGGCCACCGCCGCGCTCGCGGTCGCGCGACTCGACGCCGTCAATACCCGGCAGCAGGCGGCACTGTCCACGCTGCGGTCGCCTATCGCCGGCACCGTGACGCGCATGAGCGCCGTGCTGGGCGCCGGCGTGGATCGGGGCCAGGCGCTGGTGGAGGTCTCGGATCCAGCTGCCGTGGACGTGGTGCTCAGCGTATCGCCCGACGACGCGGGGCGCGTGCGTCCGGGGCAAGGCGCATCGCTCTACCCGGGGGCCGGGGCGGATATGTCAGCGGCACCCATGGCCACCGCCCGCGTGGCCGATGTCGGCGCGGTGGTAGATTCCGCGAGCCGTGGCGTCGTGATCCGGCTGCAGCTCTCCCCGGGCGCGCGCCTCGTGCGGCTGGGACAGACGCTGTTTGCCCGCGTGCTGGTGGCCGAGCATCCGCGCGCGCTCCTGGTGCCTGACGAGTCGCTCGTGCCCGCCGGCGACGGCTTCCACGTGTTCGTTGTGGACGCCGCGGGACTCGCGCATGCGCGCCCGGTGTCCATCGGCGGGCGCTCCGACCGGCGCGCCTGGATCACGGCCGGGCTCGCGGTGACGGACCGGGTGGTGACGCGTGGGGCCTTCGGGGTGGATGACAGCGTGCGCGTGGAAGCGAGGCGTCCGTGAGCGAGCGCGCGGGCCGGCGGGCGTTGTTCGACACCCTCGCGTCGCAGCGGCGATTCGTCTACCTGGCCGTCGCGCTGCTAAGCGCGGCGGGCATCTGGTCGGCGCTCTCCCTGCCGTCGGCGATCTATCCCGAGCTCAGTTTCCCCAAGATCAGCATCGTGGCGCAGGGCTCGTCGTTGGGTGCCCGGCAGGTGGTGTTCGCCATGACCCGCCCGATTGAGGAGGCGGTGAGCATCGTGCCCGGTGTGGTGCGGGTGCGCTCGCGCTCCATTCGCGGCGCGTCGGACGTGTCCGTCACCTTCGACGAGCACACCGACATGCCGTATGCGCTGCAGCTCGTGCGCACGCAGGTGGAGCAGATCCGTGGCGACCTGCCACCCGGGCTGGACCTGCAGATCGAACGCATGACGCCGTCGCTCTTCCCCATCGTCAGCTACAACCTTTCCGGGGGCGACCCGGCGACGCTGTTCGACATCGCACGGTACCAGATCAAGCCCGTGCTCTCGCGCATCCCCGGCGTGGGGCGCGTGGAGGTGCAGGGCACCGACGTGCGGGAGATCGAGGTAGTGGCCGATCCCTCTCGGCTGGCCGCGGCGCGGCTCACCTACACGGATCTTGCCGACGCCATTCGCGCCGGCATCGGGACCGACGCGGTGGGACGTGTGGCGCGGGACTACAAGCAGTACCTCGTCGTGAGCGCCCAGGAGGCGCACTCGGCGGAGGACATCGGCAATGTGGTCGTGCGTCCGGGGCTTCGGGTGCGCGACATCGCCACCGTCGGAGCGGGCACGGAAGACCGGGTGCGCCTCGTGTCGGGCAATGGGCGCCCGGCGGCCCTCATCAGCATCACCCGCCAAATCGGCGGCAACACCGTCGCAGTGGCCGACAGCGTCGCCCTGGTCGCGGCGGAGCTCGCAAAATCGCTGCCCGCGGGGGTGCGTCTCACCCCGGTCTACGACCAGGCAGCGCTCGTGCGCGACGCCGTGACGTCGGTGCGCGACGCCATGCTGATCGGGGCCGCGCTGGCGGTGCTGATCCTGCTCGCCTTCCTGCGCCACGTGCGCATCACGGCCATCAGCGCGACCGCCATACCCCTCACGCTGGTCATCACGGTGTTCCTGATGCGCCTGCTGGGGCAGACGTTCAACCTCATGACGCTGGGCGCGATGGCCATCGCGATCGGTCTCGTCATCGACGACGCGGTGGTGGTCACGGAGAATATCGTGCGCCACTTGCAACTGACAACAGACCGCACGCGTGCCATTCGCGAGGCGGTGCAGGAGCTGCTGTGGCCGGTAACGACGTCCACCCTCACCACGGTCGTCGTCTTCCTTCCCCTGGGCCTGCTGCAGGGTGTCGCCGGTCAGTTCTTCACCGCGCTCTCTATCACCCTCACGGTGAGCGTGCTGGTCTCGCTCGTGCTGGCCGTGACCATCATCCCGCTGCTCAGCGAACAATTCCTCACCGCGCACGACGCCGAGCACGACGAGCGGCAGGACCGCGGCAACGCTCCCGCGCGCTGGCTCGCCCGGCTGGGCCACTTTCTTGACCGCCTCGCCGAACGCTACGAGCGGGCGCTGCACGGCACGCTGCGGCACGGCCGGTGGGTCGCGGCACTCGCTGTGCTGCTGGCGGTGGCGGGAGCAGGCGCCTACGCCGCGGTGGGCACCGGCTTCCTCCCGGACATGGACGAGGGCGCGTTCATCCTCGACTACTGGTCGCCGGGAGGCACCGCGCTCGAGGAGACCGACCGGCAGCTGCACATCGTGGAGCGTATCCTGGCCGGTACGCCGGAGATCACCGGCACCGCGCGCCGCACGGGGGCGGAGCTGGGTCTCTTCGCCACCCAGCAGAATCGGGGCGACATCGCGGTGCGCCTGCGGCCTCCCTCGCAGCGGAACCGCGACATCTTCGCGATCATCGACGACGTGCGCGGACGGGTCACGGCGGCCGCTCCCCGGCTGCGCGTGGAGTTCGTGCAGATCCTCTCCGACGTGCTGGACGACCTCGCGGGCAACGCGAGTCCGATGGAGATCAAGCTGTTCGGCTCCGACCTTGGCGCGTTGCAGGCGTATGCGGAGCGCATTGGGCCCAGGGTGGAAGGGGTGGCCGGACTGGAGGACTTCTTCGGCGGGGTGGCGGAGCCGAGCGCGGAAATGGCGATGCACGTGAACGCCGCCGAAGCCGCTCGTCTTGACATGACCCCGCAGCAGGTGAGCGACGCGGTAAGCGGCGCGTTGCTCGGCGTGCCGGCGGGCGAAGTGCGACTCGATGACCGCTCCATCGGCGTGCGCGTGCGAGCCCCCGACTCGGTACGCTACAATGCGCGCCGGCTCGCCTCGCTGCCGGTGCTCGCGCCCGGTGGCGGCATGGCGACCCTCGCCACCCTGGCCGACTTCACGGCAGAGGACGTGCTGAGCGAGCACCTGCGCGAGAACCAGCAGCAGATGATCACGCTCACGGCAGGTGTGGAAGGGCGGTCGCTCAGTACCGTCATGGCCGACGTGCGCGCGATCCTGGCGGCCAACCCCGCTCCTGAAGGTGTACGCGTGGAGCTCGGCGGACGGTACGCCAGCCAGCAGGCCGCGTTTCAGGCGCTGCTGCTGGTGCTCGCCCTGGCCGCCGTGAGCGTCATGGCCGTGATGGTGGTGCAGTTCCAGTCCTTCGTGGAGCCGCTCGTGGTCCTGCTGGCCGCGCCGCTGTCCTTCGTTGGAGCACTGGGATTGCTCGTGCTTACGGGTACCGCGCTCAACGTGTCGTCGTTCATGGGGCTCATCCTGCTCGTGGGACTCATCGTGAAGAACGGCATCATCCTGCTCGACTTCACGCGACACCGGCTCGAAAGCGGCGAAGATCTTGAGAGCGCGATCCGGCATGCCGCGCGCGTGCGCCTGCGCCCGATCCTCATGACCACCCTCTGCACGCTGTTCGGCCTCTTGCCGCTCGCGCTCGGCGTGGGCGCGGGCAGCGAGCTGCAGAAACCGCTCGCCCTGGCCGTCATCGGCGGGCTCGCGCTGTCCACGCCCATCACGCTCTTCGTGGTTCCCGTGCTGCTCATCGCGATTCGAGGCCGCGACTATCGTCTCGCGTGAGCCGGCACATGATCGATCACTCCTTCACCGAGGTCTCACATGTCCACACGTTCACTGATTGCCACGCTCGCCCTTCTCGCCGCGGCGCTGCCCGGCAGCGCGCAGCGTGCCCACGCGCAGGTCACGGTGCATGAGGAAACGCCCGGCCTGCTGAAGCGTGCGAAGGTGACACCCATGGCCGCCACGGCCACGGCGCTGGCGCGCGTGAAGGGCGGCAAGGTGACGAAGGCGGAGATCGAGATGGAGGATGGTCGTCTGATCTATTCCTTCGATCTCGCGGTGGCGGGGAAATCTGGTGTGGACGAGGTGGGTGTGGACGCCATGACGGGCGCCGTGATCGGGGTCGAACATGAATCGCCGGCGGCCGAGAAGGCCGAGGCGGCGAAGGAAAAGGCGGAGAAGGCGAAGGCGAAGGCGAAGCCACACAAGCCAGCGGCTGGTGGTGACGGCCACGGCCGGGACGCGACGGCCTGATGTCACTGGAGTGCCGGAGCGACGGGCACGTCGGCGGGGCGCCGCCGATGTGCTATCGTTCCGGCATGCGCATCCTGGTCGTGGAGGACGAGCCCGAGGTCAGCGACTTTCTCCTGCGCGTACTGCGCGATGCGGCGTGGGCTGCGGATGCCGTGGGAGCGGGAGAAGCTGCGCTCTTTGCGGCGGCGGCGAACGATTACGACCTCATCGTGCTCGACGTCGGCCTGCCTGACCTCGACGGCTTCGAGGTGTGCCGTCGGCTGCGCGCCGAGGGCAACGTGACGCCTGTGCTGGTGCTCACAGCGCGCAACGCGGTCAACGACCGGGTGCGCGGCCTCGACGCCGGTGCCGACGACTATCTCGCCAAGCCGTTCGCGGTGAGCGAATTGCTGGCGCGACTGCGTGCCCTTGCGCGCCGGCCCGTATCGGCCCTCGAGCCGGTGTTGCGGCTGGCGGATCTCTCGCTCGATCCGGCGCAGCGGCGCGCGATGCGCGGTGGGCAGGAACTCACCCTCACGGCGCGCGAGTACGCGCTCCTGGAATACCTGCTGCGCAACCCGCGGCGCGTCGTGACCCGTGGCCAGATTCTCGAGCACGTGTGGGACGACAACTTCGATCCCGTGGCGAACGCGGTGGACGTGCTGGTGGGCCGGGTCCGCCGCAAGGTCGACCGTCCGGGGGTGCCGGCGCTCCTGCACACGGTGCGGGGAGCAGGGTACCTCCTGAGCGATCGCGCGCCCGCGGCGGCCGATGCCGATTAGTCGTCTGCGCGTGCGGCTGGCGGCTGGCTTCGCCATCGCCTTCGCGGTGGGGCTGGTCCTGTTCGCGGCCGGGGCGCTCGGCTATCTGTGGCGGGAGTCCAGCCGCCGGATGGAGGTGCACCTGGCGGAGGTCGCCGACGGTGTGGCACGCGGTGTGGCGCGCGAGCTGCTCGAAACGCCCGATTCGTCGTTCGGCTATGCGGCCCGTGAAGTCGTGATGGAATGGCCACCGTCGGCGGGGGCATTCGTCATCCTCGATTCCATCGGCCGCGTGACGGCCATGGCGGACGGCTTTGAGCAGGTCATACCGGCGATTGTGGCGCTATCGCGCGATGGCGGGGCGCGCTTCGACGCGATGAACGATGGCATCGCCTATCGCGTCCAGCGCGAGCGGACAGTGACTACGGTGGCCCCGCGAGACGTGCGCGCCTTCGAGATCCTCGCCTTCGCCTCCACCGCCGGTATTCGGGACGATCTCGAACTGCTGGGCGGGGCGCTGCTGGTGGCGGCACCCCTGATGCTGCTGCTGAGCCTCGTGGGAGGATACCTGCTCGCGGGGCGCGCGCTGTCGCCCGTGGATGCGCTGGGCGCGTCGCTGACGTCCATGGCGCCCGACGATCTCTCCCGCCGCCTCCCGGTCGCGACACCCGCCGACGAGATCGACACGCTGGCTCGGCAGTTCAACGATCTGCTCGAGCGGCTGGAGGCGGCGCAGGCGCGCAATCGGCGGTTCGTGCGCGAAACCGCACACCAGATTCGTACCCCGCTCACCCTCGTGCTCGGCGAGGCGGAGCATGCGTTGCAAGGTCGCGACGACGCTGCGACGCCGCACGCCATGGCGCTCCGTCGCGTGAAGCTGGCCGCTGAGCAGATGGCACGGCGGGTGGACGAACTCTTCCTGCTTGCGGAGGTGGAGGCCGGGGCCACCATCGCGCTCACCGACGATGTGGAATTGGACGGCCTCGCCCTGGAGTGCACGGACCTCATGCGAGCGCGCGCCACCACCCTCGGACGCACTCTCCGCCTCGGAAACATCGATCCCGTGGTGGTGCGGGGCAGCACCCCGCTCTTGCGCGAGGCACTGCTGGAAATGTTGGAGAACGCCTGCCGGCACGGAGCCCCGGGCGTGAGCGTGACCACCGAAGTGTGCGCAACGTCGGGCGAGGCACTGGTAATCGTTCGAAGCGGCAACTCGGTCGTGGGTGCGGCGGCTGCCCGGGGCTCGTCCGGTGAAGGACAGGGGCTCGGCATGGCCATCGTCCGGTGGATCGCAAAGGGTCACGGCGGGCGTTTTGACGGCGAACGAGACGGTGACGACTTCTGCTCCCGCCTCGTGCTGCCACTGCCAGTTCGTTAGGGCGCGTCATCGGCCGGCGTCCCTCTGGCGCTTTCCGGATGCACCGCGTCGATTACGGTCACCTCCACGTGCGAGCATGAGTCATGAACGCGAAGAATCCCCTCTCCCGCCGCGGCTTCGTCGGTGGCGTCGCCACCGCCCTGGGTGCGCTGACCCTCTCACCGGAGGCCGCGCGCGCGGCCGGCGTGCTCGCGGCACAAGGGCACGGGACACCTCGCGACAGGGGCGCGACCGACGACTACGACGGGTACGCCAAGCTGGCCTCGAACGAGAATCCGTACGGGCCGCCCGAATCGGTGATGCGGGCCATGACCGACGCGTTCAAGTACTCCAACCGCTACGCGTACCCCGACGGCAAGATCGTCGAGGAAATCGCGCGGCACCATGGAGTGTCGCCGGATCACATCCTGCTCGGCGCGGGGTCAGGAGAACTGCTGAGCATCACGGCGCTCGCCCTGCTCGAAGGGGGGCGCAAAGTGGTCGGTGTAGATCCGACGTTCATGACCGTCTATCAGTTCGCGGCCGGCGTGCACGCCGATTCCATTCGCGTGCCGCTGCTGCCCGACCATCGGCAGGATATCTCGGCCATGGTGAGCACCACGCGCGCCAACTGGAAGGAGATCGGACTCGTCTACCTCTGCAATCCCAACAATCCCACGGGGCGCATCGTGACTGCGGCGGAGGTGCAGGCGCTGCTCGACGGCATCCCCGGGGACATTCCCGTGTTGGTGGATGAAGCGTATCACCACTTTGTGAATGATCCCGCCTACGCCACGTCGATTCCCTACGTGTTGCAGGGGCGGCCCGTGATTGTCACGCGCACGTTTTCCAAGATTGCGGCGCTGGCCGGCATGCGGCTCGGCTACGCGGTGGCACCGCCGACGCTTATCGAGCGCCTGAAGCCGCACTCGATCGGAAGCATCAACGCCATCGTGAAGTGGGGCGGCGTAGCGGCGTTGCGCGACACGGAATCGCAGGCCCGGGTAAAACGGGTGACCATCGAGCTGCGGGAGTCCACCACGCGCGAGCTGCGCGCGATGGGCTACGACGTCATCCCGTCTGAGGCCAACTTCTTCATGGTGCAGCTTGGACGCCCGGTGCCGCCCGTGATCGACGAGTTCAAGGCGAAGGGGGTGCTGGTGGGCCGGCCCTTCCCGCCCATGAACACGCACCTGCGCGTCTCCGTGGGCACGCCGGAAGAAATGCAACGTTTTCTCGTCGCCTTTCGCGACATTTTTCCCGCGCAGGCGCGCAGCAGCGGCGAAGCCGGGAGTCGTTAGGCCGCACGGACGAAGCGGTTCTGGTCCGAAAACAAGCGGGCGGCGAAGGGATGATCCCTCGCCGCCCGCTCGTTCGTTCGTGATCCTTCCGTGCGATCATCGTCCCGGCAGCGTCATCGCGACCAGCGACGTGTTCGTGCCCGCCCCGATGGCGAAGACGATGTACTGCTTGGCCTGGTGCATGAAGGTCATGGGCAGGGCCGTGGTGCGAGCGGGAATCTTGACCGCTCCCACCTGCTTGCCGGTGACCTTGTCCACCGCGAAGAGCTGCGGCGGCACGCCGGCAATCGCGCCATTCCGTCCCGTGCCGTAGATGACGAGCGACTTGGTGGTGATGATCTGCGCCTGGCCGCGCGCGCCCGTTGGGGGAAGGGTGACGCCCGCGAAGAGCGGATCCTGTGTCACGGTCGGCACCATGCCGCCGTTCGGAATCCACCACGACTTGTCGCCGGTGTTGAGGTTGTAGGCCGTGACGCCGCCGTACGGCTTCGGCTTCACGATGGAGACCCCACCGATCATCGAGGCCGCGGCGCGACCGCTGAATCCATCGCCCCGCAGGTCGGCGCGCGGTTGGTATCCTTCCGGCGCCGGCAGCGCGCCCAGCAGGCCGCAGCTATCGTGCGGGGAGCTGTAGCGGAACTCCGAGCAGGGATCCTTTTGCAGCGAGACGGTGCTCATCCCCGTCTGCGATCCCACATACACCATGCCGGTTTCGGGATCCACCGCGGCACCGCCGTCGATGTTCACTCCGCCGCTGGCTCCGGGGTTGTACCAGGAGCAGGTGAGCCCGCTCTTGGCGCTGCCGTCGGTCGGCTGCCCGGGAATGTAGTACGGCCCCATGCGGCACTTGCGGGCCATCGCCAGCGCCGAGTCGCGGATGGCCGGCGTGTAGTCGATCAGGTCACTCTCCAGCAGGCCTTGTTGCGAGTACGGCTGTGGCTTGCTGGGTATGGGCTGCGTGGGAGACGTCTCCTCGCCCGGCACCTCGCTCTGCAGCACCGGCGTTTCCACAATTGGCCAGATGGGCACGCCCGTCTCGCGGTCGAACACGTACATCCATCCCTGCTTGGTGGTTTGCGCTACGAGCTTCCGCCTGCGGCCGTCGATGGTGGCATCGAGCACGTTCGGCGCCATGGGCGTGTCGTAGTCCCAGATGTCGTGGTGCACCATCTGGAAGTGCCACTTCCGCTTGCCCGTCTTCACGTCGATGGCCACGATGGAATTGGCAAACAGGTTGTCGCCGGGGCGGTGGCCGCCGTATTCGTCCATGAGCGGCATGCCCACCGGGATGTAGACGAGTCCCAGGTCGGGGTCGGCCGCGTAGGTCGCCCACGGATCCACCTTGCCGACACCCGGGGTGCCAGGCTTCGTGCCGTTCTTCCACGTCTCCGATCCGAACTCGCCGGGGGGCGGCACGAGCTCGAACGTCCAGAGCTGCTTGCCCGTGCGCACATCGAAGCCGCGCACGGTGCCGGTCAGGTTGCGCAGGCGGATGGGATAGTAGCCGTGGATGGAAGAGTTACCGACCACGATCACGTCGCCGACGATGATGGCGGGTGAGGAGTTGGCGAGCTGTCCGTGCGCGGGATCGATGCCCACCGATCCATCCGCGCCCGTGCGCGTGACGGGATTCCACGTCTCACCGGGCCGTGCCTTCCGCATGGGTGCGGCGTCGCTGATGATGAGCGAGCCGGTGTCATCCACCGCCAGCGGCACGAGCGGGTAGCCGAGTCCACCCATAAGGTCCACGACGCCATTCTTGCCGAACTTGGGATCGGGAATGCCGGTCTTGGCGTCGAGCGACGCCAGGTGCATGCCCGGCGTCACCACGATCACGCGCTCCGTGGGACCGTCGTTCCAGTACGCGA
>JBDSVW010000098.1:0-2884 GCA_039927015.1 Gemmatimonadaceae bacterium
CGTATCGTCGGAGGGTTCGTTACCGTAGCACGGCTGGACTCTCGATGTCGTCTGCAGCGCGCTGTTCGAGCAGGTGATGGGTCCCGTCACTTCGCCCATCGTGGCATGGGCACGCAGGGTGACCCACGAGCCGAGACCGTCGCCGGATTCCGAAAGTGACCGCGACCACCCCAGCGCCACCGAGCCAAGATTCGGCGTGGCATCGAGCACGGTGATCGGAGGCATGTAGCTGCCCTCGAGAAAGAATCCGCCGGGCAGACCGACGGCGAGGCGTGGGCGGGGGAATATGGGCGAGAGATCCGTGTTCTCGCTCTTTCGGTTGCAGTAGCTGGCTCGCCGGATGTCGGCGTCCGGCGTCGGCACCCACGTGAGGTCGAACGAAAGCCTGACGGCGCCCGGCGCGAGCCGCTCGGCGTGACCCGCCGGCGAGAAGGCGATGGGAACGGAGAAGAATGCGAGCAGTTTCGCTTCCGAGCTGTCCTTCGGTGGGCGGCATTCGCCGGGGACGGCGAGGCTTCCCCCGGACGAAGTGAGCGACGCGACCACGGCAAACACCAGCGGAACGACGGCCATCGGGCACCCAAGGGTAAGTCGACGCCGGAAGATAACGGCGACACCGGGAGCCGGCGACTAACGCAACTGGAAGGTCGCGCGCACCACCGCCGTCACGTCTTTCTCGATAGATGTCACGTCATTCACGCCGTAGTCGCTGATCTCGGTCGAGTAGCGCGGCGTGATCTGGAACACACCCATGCGCGCGTCGCGCACGGCGCCCACCTTCACGCCGGTGCTCTTGGCAATCGCCTCGGCGCGCTGCTTGGCGTCCTTGGTGGCGTCCTCCAGCAGCGCCACGCGGATCTCGGCGAGCTTGGTGTAGGAGTACTCCGGCGCCGTCGCCTGCAACGGCACGCCTTCGGCGATGAGTGCCCCCGCACGCTGCGAGATGGCGGTGATGCCATCGACGTCGCGCGTGCGCACCTCGAACGACTGGGACAGCCGGCTGGCAACGATACGGCCGGTCTCACGCCCTTCCTGCGTCGTCTCCGGGATACCGTACGACTCGATGGGCTTCACGGTGATGAGCGAATCCGCCACGCCCTCGGTGCGGAGAAAGGTGCGCACGCGCTCCGCACCGCGCGCCAGTTCCTGTGCACCCGAGCTGAGTGAGGCGGCCTGCACCGACACCTGGATTCTCCAGACGACGAAGTCGGAGCGGATCGCGCGGCGCGCGGAACCGGTGACGGTGACCTCCTCGTTGCCGCGGCGGATGTCCTTCAACGCCCCCGACACGAAGAACAGTCCGAGCGCGATGCTGACGCCGAGCGCGGCGAAGCCGTACAGGTGTTGCGATCTTCTGTCGTCCATATGGGGGAGAGTCCGTGAAAGTGGTGGAGCGCGTCGGTAGAGTTGCAGCTGCCAGGTACCATCCGTACGGACCCGCGTCGAGCCCCGGCGCCCCGAAGGCGCGATCGCCCATCGTCCGCTCCGCCTACACTACCAGCGCCATTTCCGGCCACTCCGGCTCACGGCGACCGGAATCGCCGGTCCCGCACCCCTCGTGTGCCAGTCGTTCAGCCCAGCGCCTGACGCAGATCCTCGATGAGGTCGTCGGCATTCTCGAGCCCGACCGAGATGCGCAGCAGGTTGTCGGGGGTCGCAGACTCCGGCCCTTCGACGGACTTGCGGTGCTCCACCAGGCTTTCCACCGCACCTAACGACGTCGCCTGCGTGAAGAGGCGCAGACGCGACGCCAGTGCCAGCGCGTCGGCGGCACTGCCGCGGGGTTGCACCGACACCATGCCGCCGAAGAGGGACATCTGCCGGGCGGCGATGGCGTGGCCGGGATGAGAGGGAAGCCCGGGATAATGCGTGGCCTCGACCTTCGGGTGGGTGGACAGAAACTCCGCCACGCGCGTGGCGCTGGCGGTGTGCTGACGCAACCGGCATGGCAGCGATGCAATGCCGCGCGACACCAGCCAGCAGTCGAACGGGGCGGCCACGGCGCCAACCGATCCCTGCATAAGACGCACACGACTCCAGAAGTCGTCCGCTTCCCGTGTCACCAGGGCGCCGCTGAGCGTGTCGGAATGCCCACCGTAGTACTTCGTGGTGGAGTACATCACGAGGTCGGCGCCTAACGCGAGGGCCCGCTGGCCGACCGCCGTGGCCCACGTGTTGTCCACCACCGTTCGTGCGCCCGCGGCACGCGCGATCTCGACGATGCCGGAGAGGTCGGTAATGGCGAGTGTCGGGTTGGACGGCGTCTCCGCCCAGATGAGCGCGGTCCTGGGCCGCACCGCCTTCCGTACGGCGTCGAGATCGGTGCTGTCGACGACGCTGTACTCCAGCCCCCACGGTCCGAACACCTCGGAGAGCAGCTTCAGCGTTCCATAGTAGACCGCGCTGGGGCAGATGACGTGGTCGCCGGGTCGCAGCGACTGAAAGACGGCCGCGGTCGCGGCCTGGCCCGACGAGAAGGCCGCCGCCTCGGCGCCGCCATCGAGCGCGGCGAGCGCGGCCTCGAGCGCGCTCCGGTTGGGGGCCAGCTCGCGCGAGTACTTGTAACCCGACGCATACGACCCGTCGCTGCTGCGGAGAAAGGTCGTGGAGAGGTACAGCGGCGGAGCGACCGCTCCCGTGGCGGGATCGGGGGTGTGTCCGGCGTGGACGGCGATCGTATCGAGTTGCATGAGGTCGGCGGGGCGAGGGACGACGGTCGTGAGCCGCCAACATATTGTCGAGGCGCGGCGGATGGCGCCATTCCCGGCGGGCTCGCATCGAACGGACCTCGGGCCTATCGTGAACCATGGTTTGTTCATGGTCGAGATTGAGGTGGACGTGCCGGCTTCGGGTGACACTTGGCATGCGACGATGGCCACGGCGC
>JBDSVW010000099.1:0-3158 GCA_039927015.1 Gemmatimonadaceae bacterium
AGCCCAACGCAGTGGTGCTCGCCCCGGAGTTCCTCAAGCGAGCCCGCACACTGGCCCTCGCCGCGGCGCGGCGTACGCCCGGCAGCGCTGCCGTGCAGACGACCCTGGCGGAATGCGAGCTGCGCGCTGGCTACGCCAGCGCCGCACGGCGAGCCGCCGAGCGGGCGGTCGCGTGTCAGGCCACCGCCGCATCGCTACTGGCGCGCGCCCTCGCCACGTACGCCGACTACCGCGAGGACAGCGCGCTGGCACAACTGCAGGCGCCCCGCCTCACAGAGTTCGCCCCCATGCTGGGTATGGGACGGCTCCTCTCCGCCCCCATCGATCAAACTTTCTCCGCGGACCCCCTCACCGACGACGCCGAGCGACGGGCATGGGTCATTCCATATGGCGTACAGGTGGGCGCGGAGCGGGTCGAACGGACGATGACGCTGCGCGTCGGCCCTTCCGCCGTCCGCACGATTTCCAAGGGCCGTGTAGTCGGCGGACTCTGCTTCCCTCTCGACGCGGACAATCGCGCGCATGTGTTCGGCGTTGTCGAAGATCCGGACCTCCAGTTCGCCACGCCGCGCTGCCATGACCTGCCCTCGCTCCTTGGCAGGGGGCGCAACACAGTGCTCTTTGGCGGCACCGATCGCCGGCTCCTCCTGCACTCCCCGGGCATTGAACGGGAGCGCGGTGGGCGCGCCTTCCTGCTCGCGAACAATTGCTCGTCCAGCTACTTCCATTGGATGATGGATGCCATCGGGCGCTTGTCGGCGTTTCCCGCCGCGCTCACCGATCCCGACATTCGATTCATCGTCCCGACGCCCTTGCGGGCATTCCAGACAGAGACGCTCTCGTGGCTGGGCATCACGCCGGAACGAATGCTCCAGGTACCGGCGGACGAAATCGCCGGATTCGATGAACTCGTCGTGGTGCATCACCGGAAGGACGGCAACGCCGGCCACCCTGATGTGGTGCGATGGGTGCGGGAACACCTGACCATTCCGCAACTCCAGGCGCCAGCGCCCCCCGACCGGCGCCTCTACCTGCGCCGTGGTGGACTGCGGCGCGATCGCATCGTGAACGCGCCAGAGGTCGAGGACATGTGTCGCGTGTTCGGATACGAAGTTGTGGATATCGATGCCATGACGGTCGCTGCGCAGCGTCCTCCTGTCGCCACGCGGCTTCCTCTCGTCGCGACACAGCGCGCTCGCGTCGGCCTTGAGCCACCGCGTCCAGTACGTGCTGGGCGCGGAACGGCAGTCCCCCGCACTCTTTCCGCGGTGGGACTTCACCGTCGACCTGCGGGAGTTACGCGCGGCGCTCGAGGCCACCGAGCGCGAATGAGCCGACCCGCGGCTAGGGCACCACGTCGGTGTCCGACTGCCCGCTGAAGCGCCGCGAGAGGTGCGACCACGACATGCCGATGCCCAATACCAGGGACACGGCAATCAGCACCACGTGCGCGACGCCGCGCTCGCTCCCCGCACTGACGAGCCGCCACTCGATCAGGAGCCAGATTACGCCACCGGTAATGGCCGCGACCAGTAGCGCCCCCATGCCCCCGATCGATCGCCGGGTGGCCTGCAGGTAGACCACCCAGCCGGCCAGGAGCACGGTGCCCGCGAGGAACTTCGTCGCGCTGAACGAGCGCGAATCCCCGGCGAGCGGCGCCAGTGCCCAGTGATAGTACGACAGGCCTTCCGGGTTGTATGTGGCGAAGACCAGCACACCGGCGGCCAGCAGTCGCATCACTACTCCGCCCCACGTCAATGCGTTGCCGGCCATGCTGTGTGGGCTGCAAGTGAAGGGCCGCAGGCGAGCGGAACGAGGACGATGAGGCCCCGCGGCACAGCACGAAGCTACGATCGAGCGACGAAATGAACCAGCGCGGCGCCTTGGCGCCTCTGCGCGAGCGCATGCTCGCGCTGGCACTCGAGTTCTCCCGCGTGTAGTATCGCCTCGCCGCTCGACAGCGACGCGGAATACTCCTCACTCTTCGCCCCCGATGGAGGGCTCGTGAGCCAATCGCAAGGCTTTTCTTCCCGGACCACAATGATGCTGGCCATGCTGAGCATGGCCGTGGGCACGGGCAACATCTGGCGATTCCCACGCATGGTCGCATCGAACGGCGGCGGCGAGTTCCTCGTGGCGTGGATCATCTGCCTCTTCACCTGGTCCATTCCGCTCATCCTGGTAGAGTTCGGGATGGGACGCCTAACGCGTATGGGGCCCGTCGGGGCGTTCGTGAGAACGCTCGGCAAGCGCTCGGCGTGGATGGGCGGCTTCATCGCCTTCGTGGCGATCGCCATCATGTCGTACTATTCCGTCGTCACCGGTTGGACCGTGCGCTACGCGCTGGCCGCCGCCACCGGTGAACTCACGGGGGAGAACTCGGTCACCTTCTGGCGTGACTTCTCCACCTCCTCGGCCCCCCTGCTGCCGCACATCATCGCCATCCTCGCCGCGACCTTCATCGTGGCCCGCGGCGTGAAGGGCATCGAGCGGACGACGTCCATCCTCATGCCGATCCTCATCGGCCTGGTGCTCATCCTCACGGGGCGCGCCCTCATGCTACCCGGCGCGAGTGCGGGCCTCTCCTACTTCTACGGCGTGGACTGGCACCGCCTCGGCGACGCCAGCATCTGGCTGCAGGCCCTGACGCAGAACGCCTGGGACACGGGCGCGGGCTGGGGACTGGTGCTCACCTACGCGGCGTACATGCGCCATAACGAAGACACCGCACTGAACGGGTTCCTGCTGCCCGCCGCCAACAACATGGTGTCGTTATGCGCGGGCATGATGGTGTTCTGCACGGTCTTCACCGTGGTGCCCACGCTCGTGGGTTCGCTCGCGCAGAATCCGCAGGCGCTGGCTGACTTCCCAGACCTCGCCAAGGCCGTCGCCGAAGGCAGCGCGCTCAATGCCGACCTCGTGCAGCGCACCATCTTCGGCGCGGGCAATGAGGGTGTCACCTTCATCTGGATTCCGAAGCTCTTCAGCACGCTGCCCGGCGGGCACGTGTTCATGGCCTTCTTCTTCTTCGCCCTCTTCTTCGCCGCCTTCACCTCGCTCGTCTCGATGGTGGAGCTGGGCACGCGGGTACTGCTCGACCTGGGATGGACGCGCTCCCGTGCGGTGTGGGTGGTCGGCATCTTCGGCCTCGTGATGGG
>JBDSVW010000100.1:0-24913 GCA_039927015.1 Gemmatimonadaceae bacterium
CGCAGGAACGCCTGGTGATCGTGTTCATGCAGCAGTTACTGCCCGACCGCGCCGACGTCCGCGCGAAGTTTCCGACGCTCGTCTACCAGGCCCTCGTGGAGAGTCGCCGATGAGCGCGATCACGCGAGGCCTCGCGCTCCTGCTTCTGGGCGCCGCGACGAGCGCGCAGGCGCAGGGCGCGCCCGCCACCCACGTGCTCCCCGCCACACCGAAGACCGTCGCGTACGGGTTCTACTGGGCTGGTGCGCCACCCGTGCTTCGCATTGCATCTGGCGACATCATCGACGTCGCCACCCTGCTCACCAGCACGCCGGCGCGCCTGGAGTCCGCGGGCATCCCGCCGGGAGAAGTGGAGCAATCGCTGCGCGACATCGTGAGCGAGGTGAAGGACCGCGGGCCCGGGGGGCACATCCTTACCGGTCCGGTGTGGGTTGAGGGCGCCGATTCGGGCGACGTGCTCGAGGTGAAGATCCTCTCCATCGACCTGCCCATCGCCTACGGCTACAACGGATGCTCGGGCTTCATGCGCGAGCTCTGCGAGCGCGGCGCGTCCACCACCCGCATCATCCGGCTCGACCGCACGCGCAACATCGGGCACTTCGCGCCGGGCATCGAGATACCGCTCAAGCCCTTCTTCGGGAGCATGGGGGTGGCGCCCCCAGCCGGCATGGGGCGCATCTCATCCAATCCGCCATGGCAGCACGCGGGCAACCTCGACAACCGTGAGCTCGTTGCGGGCACCACGCTGTACATCCCCATTCACGCCAAGGGTGCGCTCTTCTCGGTGGGCGATGGACACGCCGCGCAAGGCGACGGCGAGGTGGACCAGACTGGCATCGAGACGTCGCTACGGGGCAAGTTGCAGCTCACGGTGCGCAAGGACATGCGGCTGACGTGGCCCCTGGGTGAGACGTCCACGCACTGGATCGCGATGGGGACCGACGCGGACCTGACGGCCGCCACCCGCATTGCCGTGAGCGAGATGGTGCAACTCATCATGCAGCGCCGCGGGCTCTCGCAGACCGCCGCGTATCAGCTCGCCAGCATTGCCGCGGACCTGCGGATCACGCAGCTGGTGGATGGCAACGTGGGCGTGCACATGATGATCGCGAAGGACATTCTCGGGCGCTGACACTGCGCGCGGCGCTGGTGGCCCGACGCCCTGATTCCTCGCGAAAGGAGGAAATGCGGCTTGCGAGCATTTCCCCCTTCACGCGCGGCCCCCGGTGTCGCACTTTCTCCGATACCGGGGCAGTCGTGGCAGGCCCCGGAACGGTCGCACGCACCCGGGCCGACGGGCCTTCCCACTTCCGCCTTCCGAACCATGACAACATCTCGATTGGGCGTCGGCTTCATCGGTTCCGGCTTCAACACCCGCTTCCACATCCAGGGCTGGCGCGGCGTGCGCGATGGCGACGTGCTCGGTGTGTGGAGTCCCAGCGAAGCGAATGCCGGAAGCGCCGCCCGGCTGGCGCGCGACATCGGCGTAGGCGAAGCGAGGCCCTACAAGTCGATAGCGGCCATGGTGGCCGACAAATCCATCGACGCCATCTGGCTCTGCGGTCCCAATCATGCCCGCATCGAGAACATCGAGGAGATCGTCGACACCATCAAGCGGGGGCGAGGAGAGCTCAAGGGCATCGCGTCGGAGAAGCCGCTGGCGCGAAATGTCACCGAGGCGATAGAGGTAAAGCGGCTGGTGGACTCGGTCGGCCTCCCAACCGGATACCTCGAGAACCAGCTCTTCGCCCCGCACGTCGAGACGGGGCGTGCCCTGCTGTGGGCGCGCGGGGCCGCGACCACGGGGCGCCCGTATCTCGCCCGCGCCGCGGAGGAGCATGCGGGTCCCCATGCGCCCTGGTTCTGGCAGGGGCAGCTGCAAGGCGGTGGCGTACTCAACGACATGATGTGCCACTCGGCCCTGCTCGTGCGGCACCTGCTCACGAAGCCGGGTGATTCGTACGACACGGTGAAGCCGGTGCGGGTGACGGGTCACGTGGCGTCACTCAAGTGGACGCGTCCCGCATACGCCAAGCAGCTGAGCAAGGCGATGGGGAAGGGGGTGAACTACGCCAAGACTCCCAGCGAGGACTTCGCCAGCGTCCTGATCGAGTTCGAGACGAAGGACGGCCTGCGCGTCATCGGGGAGGCCACGACGTCCTGGTCGTTCGTGGGCGCCGGGTTGCGGCTGTCGGCGGAGCTCCTTGGCCCTGAATACTCGATGAAATGGAACTCGCTCGACAGCGGGCTGCAGCTCTTCTTCTCGCGCGAGGTCACCGGGAGCGCCGGCGAAGACCTGGTGGAGAAGCAGAACGCGGAGCAGGGCGTGATGCCCGTGGTGCCGGAGGAATACCTCGCCTACGGCTACACCAACGAGGACCGCCACTTCGTGCGCGTCTTCCTGGGCAAGGAAAAGGCCAAACTCACCTTTGCCGACGGCGTGGACGTGGTGCGCATGCTGATGGCGGCGTACCAGAGCGCCGAGCAGGGCAAGACGCTCGACTTCCCGCCGCGCGGCATCGATAAGTTCGTGCCGGCGGTTGCTCGCGGAAAATGGAAGCCGTAGCCGCGTGCGGCCGGCTGGCCGCGCTCTCGCTCGGCTTGCTCCTGCCGGCGCCCGCCATCGCCCAGCGCCCCGCACTGTCGCCCGCGGTGCGGCCGTACGTACGCGTGGACACCTCCCTCCTCGCGCTCACCAACGCGCGCGTCATCGACGGCACCGGCGCGGCGGCGCGCGAGCGCCAGACGCTCGTGATCCGCGACGGCATCATCGCGGCGGCGGGTCCCGAGGGTGCGGTCTCCGTTCCGCCGGGGGCGCTGGTGATGGACCTCGCGGGCAAGACGGTGATGCCCGGCCTCGTGATGGTGCACGAGCACCTCTTCTATCCCACCGGTCCCGGCGTCTACGGCAATCTCTCGGAATCGTTCGTGCGGCTGTATCTCGCCGGCGGGGTGACCGCCATGCGCACGGGCGGCAACATGAACGGCTTCGGGGAGATCAACCTCAAGCGCGCCATCGACGCCGGACAGAAAGCGGGCCCGTGGATCGACGCCACCGCGCCGTACCTGCAGGGGCCCGGTCTTCCCGGCATCGGGCAGATGAACATCCTGCGCAATGCAGCCGATGCGGTGGAACTCGTGCGCTACTGGAGTGACCGCGGCGCAACGTCGTTCAAGGCATATATGCACATCACGCGCGCCGAGCTGCAGGCCGCGGCGCAGGAAGCGCATCGCCGCGGACTCAAGATCACGGGACACCTCTGCTCCGTCACCTACCGCGAGGCGGCGCGGGCGGGCATCGACGACCTGGAGCACGGCTTTCTCGCGGCATCCGACTTCGTCGCGGACAAGAAGCCGGACGAATGCCCCTCGGGCGGAAAGGTGCAAGCCTCGCTGATGGCGCTGGATCTCAATGGACCTGCCTTCACATCGCTCGTGGCGGAACTCGTCAGGCGCCGCGTGGCCCTCACCTCCACCCTCACGATCTTCGAGACCTTTACGCCTGGACGCCCCCTTCCCCCCGGTCTCGACATGCTGGTGCCCCCGCTGCGCGACACCTTCCTGCAGCAGTACGAGCGAACCTCCCGCGCCACGTCGTCGAACTACACGACCCTCTTCCCGAAGGCGATGGCGATGGAACTCGCGTACGCGCGGGCCGGCGGTCTGGTGGTGGCCGGAACCGACCCCACCGGCGGTGGCGGCGTCATTCCCGGCTTCTCCAACCAGCGCGCGCTGGAGCTGCTGGTCGAAGCGGGTTTCACGCCACTCGAGGCGATCCGCATCGTGACGCTGAACGGCGCGACCTACCTCGGCCGGGCGAGCACCATCGGTTCCGTCGCCGTCGGCAAGCAAGCCGATCTCGTCGTCGTAGACGGAGACCCGTCCCAGCGCATCGGCGACGTGCGAAACGTGTCGCTCGTGTTCAAGCAGGGCGTCGCCTACGATCCCGCCGCGCTCATCGCCTCCGTGAAGGGAAAGGTCGGGATCTTCTAGCCTTCCCCGTCGCGGCGGCCACACCCGTGCCCGGCTCCGACCATGCAACGCGGTTTCCTCGTTCTCTGCATCGCACTCGGCGTGTCCCTTGGGACACCCGCTTCCGCGCAGGCTCCAGCCGCGCTGCGCACGCGCAATGTCGTTCTGATCGTGACGGATGGCCTGCGGTGGCAGGAGGTGTTCCGGGGCGCCGAGCGGTCGCTCATGAGTGCGCGGCCCGGTGGCGTGCGCGACACCTCCGCGCTCATCAGTGACTTCTGGCGCCCGACGCCCGAGGAGCGCCGCGAGACGCTGCTTCCCTTCTTCTGGGGAACCATCGCGAAGAACGGGCAGATCTTCGGCAACCAGGACAGGGGAAGCGTCGCTACCATCACCAACCCCATGCGCTTCTCGTACCCCGGGTACAACGAGATCTTCACGGGCGCGTTCGATCCTCGCATCGACTCCAACGACTACCCGCCGAATCCTAACGAGACCGTGCTCGAATGGATCGCGGGACGACCGGGCTTCGCGGGCAGGGTCGGCGCCGTGGCCACCTGGAACGCCTTCCGCCGGATCCTGAACGCCGAGCGTTCGGGGATGACCGTGCTCGATGGCTGGAATCCTCCATTCGCCAACGTGCGTGCACCATCGGCGGCCCAACGCCTCATCGACGAGCTCTATCGCACCTCGGTGCAGCTGTGGGCGGAAAACAGCTTCGACGCGCCCATGCACCTGGCGGCCAAGGAGTATATCCGCACCGCGCGTCCGCGACTCGTCTTCGTGGGCTACGGCGAAACGGACGAGTGGGCGCATTCCGGCATGTATGACATGGTTTTGCGGTCGGCGCATCAGGTGGATGCCTTCATCGCGGATCTCTGGAACGCAATGCAGGCCATGCCGCAGTACCGCGGGTCCACGACCTTCGTCATCACCACCGATCACGGTCGGGGCAGCGGAGCAGACGCCTGGCGCGACCACGGTGCGAAGGTGGAGGGCGCCGAGAATATCTGGCTCGCCGTGCTCGGACCCGACACGCCACCACTGGGGGAACGTGGAGCGGGTGCCGCCATGACCCAAAGTCAGATTGCGGCCACGGTCGCGGCGTTGCTTGGTGAGGACTGGAACGGGCGAAACGCCTCCGCCGGTCCAGCGCTGCGCGCGGCGCTCTCCGTCGCCGGCGAGCACTAGCGTAACGTTGCAGCTGGTCACGCAAGAGACCCAAAGCACACCACGCAGCGCACAATGCCGGTGTGAACTGCGATACGGAAAGAACGGGCGACACGCGACAGCTTATCACGTTGCAGCGGACCTGCGGTTGGCAAAGCACGACGCCCCCCGCGCGGTCCGCATCGTGTTTCTCCTATCCAGGCCTTGCCAGACCATGTTCCCGCCCAGTCACCTGCTCACTCGCGTCACGCTGCTTGGCCTGAGCGCGTTTATCGTTGCCTGTTCGGATTCCGCTAACACGACGGCGCCCACGCCACTGGTCCCGGAGGAGCTGATGGATGCTCCCGAGGTGAGTCTCGCCGTCGCATCGCCGACGGCTGCCAAGACCTACTTCGACCAGGCATACGCCACGAAGTCCTCCGCGCAGAAGCTGGACCTCTACCTGCCATCCACCGGCAAGGGGCCGTTCCCCGTGGTCGTGTGGATTCACGGCGGTGGCTGGCGCAGTGGCACGAAGAGCCTGGCATCGCATCAGGCGGTGTTGAATCTCGTATCCGCTGGATTCGCCGTCGCGTCGGTGGAGTACCGCCTGAGCCAGGTCGCGAAGTATCCCGCGCAGATTCAGGATGTGAAGGCGTCCGTCCGCTGGTTGCGGGCCAACGCAGGTCGCTTCAACCTCAATCCCTCCCGTGTGGGTGCGTGGGGAGTGTCCGCGGGTGGCCATCTCGCTGCGCTGTTGGGCACGTCGAATGGCGTGGCGATGCTGAGCGATAAAACGCTGGGTAATGCCTCGATGTCGGAGAAGGTGTCAGCGGTGGCCGATTTCTTCGGTCCTATCTCGTTTCTCGACATGGATTCGCAGCTCCTGAGCATGGGCTGTGGGAAGTACGCCGGGTCTGGCTACTCGGCACCCTCATCGCCGCCGTCGCTCCTGGTGGGTGCGTCCATCAACTCCGTGCCGCAGCTGGTGAAGCGCGCCGACCCTGCGACCTTTCTCGGTGCCGGTGACGCGAAGTTTCTCATCCAGCACGGTACCGGCGACTGCATCGTGCCCTATAAGCAGAGCGTGGACCTGACGCAGGAGATCCGCACTTTGGTGGGCGCAGCCAACGTGACCTACAAGCAGATGCCTGGCTACAAGCACGGAGATTCGCGCTTTCTCTCTTCGGCAAATGTCGCGACGGTGATCCAGTTCTTTAAGACCAGCATGTAGTGCGCCCCGCGGGTAAACGCCGCACGGCGTACCCCGGGCAGGTTGAGGCAAGATGGCGAACGGCGGCCCCCTGAACTCGCGGGCCGCCGTTCGCTCGTTGGTGCCTGGGGCGCCTGGAGTGCCTGCGAGCGCATCGGTGGGCAGTGTGCGGATGACTAGCTTCCACCCGCCGGTGCGTATCGATCAGCACGGGTCATGAAGGCTCCTCCTCAGCGATTCCGCTGGTGGATGAGGCCTGACATGTCTACCTGCCCTTCGTGCAATGCTGCGAGCATTCGCAAGACGACCGAACGCCTGGGCGATTGCCGCCTCCCTGCTGCTGTCGGCATCGCTGTCCGCTTGCCTCGCTGGCCCCTCCTCCGCGTTAGGTGGCGGCCCGATCGGGAGGGCGCCCGACCCCCGATCCGCCGAGCTGTTGCCCGAGCCCGATTCCACCCGCGGCCAGGGATTCATCCTCTTCTCCAACCGGCGTGACGTCCTCGACGAGACGCGGGTCGAGCTGAACGCCGCGGCACGCGCCTACGAGCGCCTGCTCGGCGCGCGGCCCGAGGCCGCGTCCATCCGCCTGACGAGCACCGAACGCGACGTGACGGTGGATGTGAGGATCGGGACGCGCGCGATAGCGCCGTTCGTCCTTCCGCTGACAGGCGCTGGACGGGCGCCGGAAGCCATGCGCATCGCTTCGGGTGTGGTGCTCGTGATGTCGCGCGAGTGGCTCAGCGGATTCCTGCACGATCTCACTCCGGGCGACACGGCGACGGGCAGGGGTTGGATGGAAGAGTCGCGTCTTCGCCCCTGGCTGCGCGTCGGCCTCATGCAAAGCGTGGCGGAGAACCGCTTGCACGAACTCTGGCTCGCGCAGCTCGGCCGTCAGCGCGATTCACTTCCCTCGCTCGATCAACTCACGCGGGCCGACGCGTGCGATGCCGCGTGTCTCGCGCCGTACGGCCGGCGCCCGCGTGCGGGCGGGGAGAACGAAAGCCGGCCGGCCGAAGATCCGCTGTTCGTGCTCGAGGCGCGCCGAGGCGGTCGGCCGGACGCGCTGGCAGGGCGCGCCCTGTTCGTGGCGTCGTCGTACGGACTGGTGCAGTTCTTCTCCAAGCGCGAGGGAGCATCGTTCATCCGGGAGCTCATCATTTCGTCGCTCGCCAACGGTGACGTGACGGCAGCGCTGGGCGCCGCACAGTCGTTCAGCGCGTCGCCGGCTGACATCGAGCGCCAATGGCGCGTGTGGCTCGCCGCGTATGTCGAGACGCGATAGCACCGGGCGCAAGCTGCGCGCCCGGTGCCATCGCGTCGGCTGACGGATTGGGCTACAGGCTCCAGCCGCTTCGGTACGCCGGCAGCAGCCACTCCGCGGGAATGCCTGTGGTGAGCACGGCGCCCGTGTCGGGATTCAGCTCAATCGTCCGGCCTGAGCGCACCGCCAGGTTCCCCAGCACGATCATCTCGGTGAGTGGTCCAGCGTGGCCGGCGAAGTTGGAGCCCGGCTGCGAACCGTTCCGAATGGCCGCCGTCCACTCCTTGTACACGCCCTCGGTGCGCGGGTACTTCTCGGCTGGCGGCTTGGCCACGATCGCTGCCTGACGAGTGGGATCGCTGAGCTGCGGATCGGCGCCGTAGGTGCCGGCGAACAGGGTGCCGGCGTCGCCGACCCAGAGCTGCCCTCCTTCCTGGTCGGGAACCCAGGTGCGTTCCATGCCGTAGTCGGCGGGCCGCGGCGGATAAATGTTGCCGTCGCGCCAGACCAAGGTGACCGCGGGTCGGCCATTGCGCGCCGGAAACTCGAAGGTGATGCGGGAGCTCTTAGGCGCGGTCTCGGTAAAGAGCGGCGACGACTCGGGAATCACCTTCGAGGGATACTTGAGGCCCAGCGTCCAGAACGAGGCATCCATGATGTGGCACGCCATGTCGCCCATGGCTCCGGTGCCGAAGTCCCACCATCCGCGCCAGCCGAAAGGCGCATAGGCCGGGTGATACGGGCGTTCGCGTGCCGGGCCGAGCCAGAGGTCCCAGTCCAACGTGGTTGGCACGTTGTGCATCTCCGTCGGTCGATAGATGCCCTGCGGCCAGATAGGACGATTGGTCCAGAACTCCACGCGCTGCACGGTACCGATGGCGCCGGACTCGACGTACTCGCGAATGCGCCGGGTACCTTCCATGGAGTGCCCCTGGTTGCCCATCTGCGTCACCAGCTTGGGGCGCTTAGCCGCCTCCTCCTTCAGCGCGCGCACCTCCCCCACCGTCCGCGCCAGGGGCTTCTGGCAGTACACGTGCTTGCCCATCCGCAGCGCGAGCAGCGCCGCTGCCGCGTGGTGATGATCGGGCGTGGAAATGGTCACCGCGTCGATGCTCGCGCCTTCCTTGGCCAGCATCTCCCGGTAGTCCGTGTACCGCTTCGCCTTGGGCCATGTCATGAAGGCGCGTTCCGCCGCGCGGGCGTCCACATCGCAGAGGAAGCCGATGTTCTCGAAGGCCATCCCCTTCACGTCGTTGAATCCCATGCCGCCCACGCCGAGGCACGCGATGTTCAGGGTGTCCGAGGGGGCACGGTATCCGCGCCCCAGCACGTGCCGCGGTACGATGGTGAAGGCGGCGAGTCCGGAGGCGATGCCTTCGATGGCCTTGCGACGCGTTATGCCGTCGGGAGTGCTCATGCAACGATCTCCGGGATGCGGGGGGCAGGGAAGGTACGGCTGCCGCCTGCGCTCGCTTTATGCGTGTTCGCGCACGATGGGAGCGGGGCGGAAGAGGATGAAGAAGATGACGAACACGACGAGCGCCATGCCCGACGGTACCAGCCACACGCCCGACCAGTCGTGGACCGTCTTGAGGCACTCGCGTGCCGCGGCCGCCTGGTCGCTGCACGCCGGATTGGCCGCGGAGAACTGGTTCACCACCGCGCCGGACACAAACGCCCCGATGAAGTAGCCGACTCCGTTCGTGACGAAGTTGATGAATCCCTGCGCCGCCGCCCGGATCTTCGGACCGGCCTTGGCGTCGGTGTAAATCTGGCCGCTCACGAAGAAGAAGTCGTAGCAGATACCGTGCAGAATGATGCCGGCATAGATGAGCCACATGCCCGAGCCCGCGTTGCCCTGGCTGAACGCCACGTACCGCAGCGACCAGGCGAGCATGCCGGCCAGCATGATCTTCTTGATCCCGTACCGCTTGAGCGCGAACGGGAGCAGGATCATGAACGCGATCTCCGACATCTGCCCGAACGTCTGGATAAAGGCAGGCTCGGGCGCCCCGATCTCATTCAGGAACGGGTTGGCGAAGGTGTAATAGAACTGCAGCGGGATGCAGAGCAGGAACGACCCGATGGTGAAGACCAGGAAGTCGCGATCCTTCAGCAGCTGCAATGCGTCGAGGCCGAAGGCATCGCGCATCGAGAACGGCGCCCCTGCACCTTTCGGCGGCGTGTGCGGCAGGAAGAAGGAGAAGAGCCCGAGCGCCACCGAACCCAGCACGGCCACGCGCATGGGTAGGGCGAGGGCATCTGCCTGCAACACCTTCCCCACGACGATGCCCGCCACGATCCAGCCGATCGTTCCCAGCACGCGAATGAGGGGGAAGTCCTTGGCTGGATCCTTGACGTGATGGAAGGAGATGGAGTTCGTCAGGCTCAGCGTGGGCATGTAGCAGAGCGCGTACAGGATCAGCAGCGGGTAGAGCGTGGCGAACGTCGTCTGCGTCGAGACCAGCCACATCACCGCCGCACCCGCCAGGTGCAGCACGCCCAGCAGCTTCTCGCTGGCGAAGAAGCGGTCGGCGATCATGCCCACGAAGAAGGGCGAGACGAGCGCGGCAATGGCGGTGGCGCCGTAGGCGAGGCCGATCTGTGCATCACCGAACCCCAGCGTCTGGCCGAGGTAGGTGCCCATCGTGACGAACCAGCTCCCCCAGATGAAGTACTGGAGGAACATCATGATGGAGAGGCGCGTGCGTGCGCTCATGGAAGGACCTTGATGCGGATGTTGCGCAGCGCGAGTGCGCCCTCGTGGTCACCCTGTATGCCGATGTGTCCCGTCTTTTCGCGGCCGTAGCGCGGCCACTCGGCGAACTTGGTGGCCCTCACCTTGGCTTCCCAGTCCGGCGACCAGAGTTCGTACTCCAGCAGCTTCTTGCCGTTGAGCCAGTGTTCCACGTGCGCACCGTTCACCACAATGCGGGTCGCGTTCCACTCCCCGGCCGGCTTCACAAGGCCCGGGGGCGAGGGGTAGAGCGCGTACGCGGCGCCTGCCGACGTTAGGCGGTTCCGGGCATCGGGGGCACTGGCGTCGTCCAGGATCTGGTACTCGGGCCCGGTCCAGTAGACACGCTCGAAGTCCTCCGTGGCGCGGTAGAAGATTCCCGCGTTCCCCCCGGGTGCAATCTTCCACTCCAGCTCCAGCTCGAAGTTGGCGAACTGCTCGCGAGTGATGAGGTCGGCGGCGGGTCCGTCCTTGGCCAGCGTGCCGTCGCGTACGTGCCAGCCTGCGGGGAGCACCGTGGCCTGGTAACCTCGCCACGCATTCGCGGAGCGGCCGTCCATAAGCGACTTCCAGCTACCGTCCCCGGGAGTTTGCGCGGATGCCTCGTGCATGGCCGTGGCGAGCAGGGTGGTCACCAGCGCCCCGTGGACGCCAATCGTGCGGAGGGAGAAGCGCATCGGAGATCCGTCCATGCGAGGGGTAAATCGGGCGAGCCAACGTTAGGATCGCTGGCGCCAAAGCGGAAGGGCAGGCCGCCAGGGTGGCGAGCCGGCAGAACTCCATCGGAGGAGCGAATTCTCGACGGGGCGTGTCGCGCTGATTTGATTGCACTGAGGCCGCGAACGCGGCCCCCGTTCAGCTATTCGAGGAGCTCACAATGAGAGCACTTACACGCTTCGCTTCGCGCATCACGACGCTCGCGCTGTTGTCAGCGGCAGTGTCGTGCGCCACCAATCCCGCCACCGGCAAGCGTGAGCTGTCGCTGATCGGGGAAGGGCAGGAAATCGCGATGGGACAGGAAGGGGCCAGGGCGGCCGCGGCGCAGATGGGGCTGTATCCCGATTCGGCGGTCCAGCGCTACGTATCCTCGTTAGGCCAGGCGATCGCGCGGGTGGGGGAACGCCCGTCGCTCCCATGGTCCTTCAGCGTCGTGGATGATGCCGTCGTGAATGCCTTCGCCCTGCCGGGCGGTCCTGTGTTCGTGTCGCGCGGCATCCTGACATACATGAACTCCGAGGCACAGCTCGTGTCCGTGCTCGGGCACGAGGTGGCGCACGTCACCGCCAAGCATTCGGTGAACCAGATCTCCAAGCAGCAACTGCTGGGAGGATTGCTCACCGTCGGCATGATCGTGCGTCCCGAACTGCAGCAGTTCGGGGATCTCGCGGGCACGGGCCTCGGAATTCTCTTCCTGAAGTACGGCCGGGACGACGAATCCCAGGCCGATGAGCTGGGATTCCGGTACATGACGCAGCTCGGCTATGACCCCCGCGAGATGACCGAGATGTTCAGGATCCTGGATCGCCTGAGCGGGGGCAGTGGCTCACGCGGTACGCCGGAGTGGCTCTCCACCCACCCCGATCCTGGTAATCGCGTGGCCGCCACCGAGGAGCGCATCGCCTCCTCCGGCAAGTCGTACAGCGGCAGCAAGGTGGAACGTGCAGCGTTCCTGCAGCGAATGGACGGTATCGTATTCGGTGAGGATCCGCGCCAGGGCTATTTCCAGCAGTCGGCGTTCATCCACCCGACCCTGAAGTTCCGGTTCGACTTTCCGGGTGGCTGGAAGACGATCAACACCGCGCAGGCGGTCATTGGAGCCAGCAGCCAGGGCGACGCACAGATCGCGCTCACCCTCGGTGGAAACGTCTCGCCCCAGCAGGCGCTGTCCGCGTTCCTCGGCCAGCAGGGCGTGCGCCCCGGAGGCACGAGCACCTCATCCATCAACGGACTCAGCGCAGCGGTCGGACAGTTCTCAGCACAGACCGAGAGCGGAGTCCTCGGCGGATACGTGGCGTTCATCCAGATGGATGGCACGACCTATCGCCTGCTCGCCATCACCCCGCAGGCGAGCATAGGCTCGTATGACGGGATCTTCCGGTCGACCATCGCCTCCTTTCAGCGCTTGACCGACAGCCGGCTCATAAACGTGGGGCCGCAACGGATGCGCGTCGTGAAGATTCCCCGGGCCATGACACTGGTCGAGTTCAACGCCCAGTATCCGTCGGTCATTCCCATCGCGCAGCTGGCGCAGATCAATGCGATGGATCCGGGGGTGACCATTCCGTCGGGCACGCTGGTGAAGCGGGTAGTCGTGCAGTAAAGGTTCAGCTGGCTGAGTTGGGCACCTGATTCCGGTTCCGCACCGTTGGCGGCGAGATCTCCGCCTCGCAGTCAGCGGCGCCGGGACAGGTGCACCGGAGGCCAGGCGCATTCTCTCACTCACGCTTCGTGACCGACGCTCAGCATCGCGGGATTCGATCGGCGCAGGTGGGAATGCTCGTCAACACGGCGCTGGCGGTGGTGAAATTCATCGCTGGCGTGCTGGGCCACTCCTATGCGCTCATCGCCGACGCCGTAGAATCCACGGCCGACATCCTGTCGTCGGCGGCGGTCTGGGGCGGGCTGCGCATCGCCTCCCGCGAGGCGGACGACGAATTCCCATTCGGCTATGGGAAGGCCGAAGCGCTTGCGAGCGCGGCGGTGGCCCTCATGCTGCTGGCCGCCTCAGTGGGCATCAGCATCGAGGCTATTCGGGAGATTCGCACGCCGCACCACGCGCCGGCGCCATTCACCCTCGTGGTGCTAGTGGTGGTCGTGCTGGTAAAGGAAACGCTCTTCCGCCGCGTCTTCAGGATCGCGCGCGAGGAAGACAGTACTGCGATTCATGCTGACGCATGGCATCATCGTAGCGACGCCATCACGTCAGTTGCCGCATTTATCGGGATTAGTGTGGCACTTTGGAAAGGAGAAGGCTGGGAATCGGCCGACGACTGGGCGGCGCTCGTGGCAGCGCTCGTCATCGCCGTGAACGCGGCAGTGCTTCTGCGACCCGCTATTCACGACTTGATGGATCGGGCGCCGGCGCCGGGCGTGCTGGAGCGGATCGGACGCGCGGCCCTGAACGTACCCGATGTGCGCGCCATCGAGAAACTCAAGGTTCGGCGGGCCGGCACCGGCTTTTACGTTGACCTGCATGTGCAGGCGGACCCCGCGCTCTCGCTCCAGGCGGCGCACATCGTGAGCGGCAAGGTGAAGGGCGCGATCCGCGCCGAGGTGGGCCGAGTGCAAGGCGTACTCATCCACATGGAGCCCTTCGAACCTGATTCCGGCTCCTGAGCTCTGCAAAAGGGGTGGCTCCGCCGGAGCCACCCCTTCGACCATCGTGCGGGTACGACCGCTAACGGCGGCCCGGCTTGTCCACTCGCGTCTTTGTCCAGATCACGACCGCAGCGCACGAGCTGTTGCCGGCGGCCTGGAATTGCCCGGGTACGGAAATGCCGTTGTAGACCTCGATGGCTGCCACTTCCCACGGCGGCACGAGTCGGTCCACATCTCCCGGAAATACCGCCTCGAACACGGCGCCGTCCACGAAGTAGCGCACACACCCGCCCGTGGCGCTGCGGCTGCTTTCGATGACGTAATCGGTTCCGTTTCCGGCCGGCGTCACGCGCAGTCCGGGCACCGTGCGGAACACATCGGTCAGCAGGTTCGGCCCCCGCTTGGAGATGTCGTCGGCGGTGATATAGTAGCCGCCGCCGCTGCGTTCACGCTGCGTGAAGCCGACGCGCTCGAGGCCCACGTCCCGATCGGCTTTCACCACGACGGTACTCAGCACCGCCGCCGGGCGCGCCATCTTCACGTCCACCCGGGCCACCTCACGCGTGGAGAGCTCGACGGCTACCTCCTCGGGAGCATAGCCGATCTGACGGACCACGACGGACTGCGTGCCCGACGGGAGATCGTGCAGGGTAAACTCGCCATTCTCCTTGGTGAGCGCGGCCCCGGGGGTGCCCAGCACATCCACGCGGGCGCCCACCACGGGTTGGTCATTCGCATTCACCACCTTGCCGGTGAGTGACGCGTTGCCGGTCTGGAGCCGGGCGGCGGAGAACTGCGGACCGGCCGACGCTTCCTTCTGGCGCCGGGCGGCTGCGGTGTCGCTGTCCAGACGCACGACGGTGTTGTTGTTGCCGATCTTGAGACCCTGCACCACCAGCGGCTGCCCTTCGAAGACGATCCGGACCTCCGATGTAGCGATGCCTTTCCGGGTGGCCTGAAGCGTGCCCTCGAACGTCGGCGGCAGGCCGCAGATCCGAAACACGCCATCCGCGCCACTCAACGCCTCGCGCAGGCGCGGGACTTTCCGCAGCCCGGCGTTGATGGACATTTCCAGCCAGGCGATCGATACGCGAGCCCCCTCCACCGGCAACTCGGTGTCGGCATCGAGCAAGCGTCCGATGACGGCGGAGGGACCGAGTGCCCTTCGCGCTGCGGGACACGAGACTTCCACCAGCGACGCGCTCGCGGGAATGCCGAGCTGCAGCGTGGGTGAGTCTCCCGCCTTGAGCTCGAACGGCGCCGTCAGCATCACGATGCCCAACGAGTCGAGCAGCACGTGCTGCACCCGCAACTGGTGCGTGCCGGGAGGAATGCTGTCCAGCAGAAAGATCCCGAGCCGCGTCGTGACGCCCACGCGGTTCGTGCCCTCGATGCTCACAGTGGCATCGCCGAGCGGCTGCGCGTGGAGGCTGTCGTAGACGGTGCCCGCCATTGACGCGAAGGCCGCGCTGGCGCGCTCGGCTTCTGCTTCCATTGCCACGGAGTCTGCCCTGGCGACCGAATCCGCCTTCGCGGCGGAATCGCTCGTGGCCTTCTGGGGCACCTTGACTGGCGCCTTGGTGGGCGGCGGAGGACGTCGCTGCGCCGACATCGGCAACGGCGCGAACGCCGAAGCCAAGGCAACGAGACCGATTCCGAGCAGGGAGGAGCGAGTGGTAGGAGGCACTGGCAACACGAGGTAGGAGACCGCAGGCCGATCGATGGGGGGACCCCATACACGATAACGCTTCTGCCTCGCGTCGCGAAGCATTCCCATCATTAACCAACTGGGGGGCGCGGGTTCCCCCTCCATAGAGAAGGCCCCACCCGAGGGGTGGAGGCCTTCCGGGGAGCCTCGCTCTGCTGGTCGCTACCGATCCTGCTCAAAGAGGGCGGATACGGTGCCGCTGCCGCTGGCGCGCTCGACGCGAAGCTTCTGTTTGAGTGTCTTGCCGTTCACGGTGATGGACACGAGGTAATCACCCGGCTCGACGATCGGCGCCTGCGTGCGAGGGCCGCCGGGCAAGTTGAATCCACCCCCGCCGCCTCCCCGCGGGTTCAACAACTGAATGATCTGGAACGCCTGGCTGGGATCGGTAATACCGGCTGCCGCCGCGGCATCCGCCGCCGCGCCGCGTCCACCTCCACCACCCCCGCCGCCTCGCTGCGTGGCGGACTGCTCACCCGGCCGGTCGTTCCACGCGCCGCTTCCGGCGCCGCCCCCGCCCCCGCCACCAAAGCCGGCGAACAGCTGCTGCGTCTCCCCGGCTTGCAGCGTGCGACGGAATCGCGCGAGCGCCAGCGTATCCATACCGGATTTACCTAACGAATCGAAGACGACGTCCATGCGGCGCGCGGCGATGACGGAATCGCGCTTGCCCGCGGGCGAGAGCGGCGGTGCCGCGGGCGCCTTGCCGCGGAAGTCCCACGTCACGCGATGGGTGCCCGCGGCCGACGAGCCATTGAGCGTACGGATCGTGTCGCCGGTGACATCCTGAATGACGACCTTCGTCTGCCCGGTGCCGCGGGCGGCCAGCCGGTACCAGATGTCGGCACCGTAGGTGGGGCTCGGCGTCTGGAACCACTGGTGTCCGGTGGATTGCCCTTCCATGGGAGAATCACCGAACTGGAACCCCGTCTTGGGGGCGAAGAGATGCGCCTCGGCCGACGCCACGGTCGGGTTCATCTGCTGCAGCGCGCCGATATCCACGATCCAGATGGAGCGTCCATGCGTGGCGGCGATCAGTTCATGGTCGCGCGGATGGATCTTCAGGTCGTTCACCGGCACGGTGGGGAAGCCCGACATGAAGCGCTGCCAGCTCTGGCCCTTGTTGGTCGAGACATACGTGCCCACGTCGGTGCCCACGAACAGCAGGTTGGGGTTCACCGGATCCTGCCGGATGACGTGCACGAAATCCGGCGCCCCCGTCGGGAGATTGGCCGCGATGGACTTGAAGCTCCGGCCAAAGTCCGAGGAGTGATACACGTACGGGGTGAAGTCTCCCACGCGATGGTTGTCGAAGGTCACGAAGACGGTCATCGAATCGTGCGGGCTTGCCTCGATCTCGCTTACGTACGCGTTAGGCGCCAGGCCGGGGAAGTGCTTCGACAGCTCGTCCCATGACCCGCCGTCGTTCTTCGTCACCCATACACGGCCGTCATCGGTACCCGCGAAGAGAATGCCGGGACGAATGGGCGATTCGGCCAGCGACGTAATCGTGCCGTAGGTCTCGGCGCCGGTGGCATCGATCGTGATGCCGCCCGTGGTGCGGGTTGAGATCCTGATCTTTTCCGGGTCCGCGTGCGTCAGGTCGGCGGAGATGGGGCGCATCTCTTCGCCGCGCTTGGTGCTCTTGAGCACCCGGCTGGCCCCGAAGTACAGCACGCCGGGGTTGTGCGCGGAGATGATGAACGGAGTGTTCCAGTTCCAGCGCAGGTCGAACATCACCGAGTCGGCGCGCTGGCGCGTCCGCAGGTCGTCGAAGCGCCGCTTCTGGTCGCGCGACATGGACGAGGTGCTATCCGGGCGGTCGATGAGGATGGAGTCTTCCCACTGCTGATAGCGCGGCCGCCAGTTGGGCTTCACCAGCGAGGTGCGCTCGCCGGTGGCAAAGTTCAGGCGGGAGATGTTGCCCCCCTGCGACTCGGCGTAAATGGTGTTCGGGTCGGTGGGGTCCTGCTGCGTCACGAAACCGTCGCCGCCCGCCACCGTGGCCCACATGGCGTTCGTGATGGCACCCTGTCGCCGGCGCGAGGGCCCGCACCAGGAACCATTGTCCTGCAGGCCGCCGCACACGCGGTAGGGCACGGACATGTCGAACGACACGTTGTAGAGCTGCGAGATGGGGAGCACGCTCGCCACCTGATAGCTGCCGCCCTGATCGTACGAGATGGCAATGCCGCCGTCGTTGCCGACGATCATGCGATCCGGATCGTTCGGGTCGATCCACAGGGCGTGATGGTCCACATGCACACCCACCGTCGCGTTTATCGCCGTCTTGCCGCCGTCATTGGACACTTTCACGGGGGTGGACGACCAATAGACGCGGTCGGGGTTCTTCGGATGCACGCGCACCTGCGAGTAATAGAAGGGACGGACGTTGTCCTCACTCGTGCGCACCCACGTGGCGCCGCCATCCTCGGAGCGATACAGGCCGCTCAAGCGCTTCTGCGCGGGCTTGGTCTTGTCGGGCTTGGGGTTGGGCACCGAGTCCGCCTCCACCATGGTGTACATGATGCGCGGGTTCGACGCTGCGATGGCGATGTTGATCCGGCCCTTGTTGGTCTCGGGGAAACCACCTCCCTTGATCTCCGTCCACGTCGTGCCGGCGTCCACGGACTTCCACAATGCGGTTCCGGGTCCGCCCGACTTGAGGAAGTACGGCCCACGCACGCGCTCGTAGCTGGACGCCCACACGATATCCGGATTGGTGGGGTCGAGCGCGACGTCGATGATGCCGGCCTTGTCGGAGACGAACTTCACCAGCTCCCACGAGGCGCCGCCGTCGACGGTCTTGTACAGGCCGCGCTCCTTGTTGGAATTCCAGATCGCGCCTAACGCGCCAACGTAGACGATGTTGGGGTTGGTAGGATGCACCACGATGCGCCCCACGGTCTGGGTCTTCTCCAGCCCCATCAACTTCCACGTCAGCCCGCCGTCTGTGGACTTGTATACGCCGCCGCCGGGCGAGACGGAGTTGCGCGCGTTCTGTTCACCCGTGCCGGCCCACACCTGCATGGTGTCGCTGGGCGCGATCGCGAGCGATCCCATGGAGACGACCCGCTCGTTGTCGAAGACCGGTCGGAACGTGGTGCCATTGTTCGTGGTCTTCCAGATGCCGCCCGCCGCCGCCGCGACGAAGAACGTCTTGGAGGGAGAGGGAATGGCGGCGACGTCGGACACCCGGCCCATTGTGTTGGCGGGTCCCACGAGGCGCCACTTGAACGCGGAGAGGGTCGTGGAATCCACCTCGAACGCGGCGGCGGATTGCGCGTGCAATGCGGAGGGATGTGCGGCGAGGGCGAGCCACCAGGCAGCGGCGGCCACACCCACGGCGGCACGACGAAACGCATGAAGCTTCATGAAACGCTCGGGGGGAACGGTGAAGTGAAGAGCCGCGTACACACGCGGGGCGCGGGCAGATTGACTCTCTTGGAGCGGCACAACGCTACTGTAACGCGCGCCCGGCGGAAGGTGCTGCCACGAACGCGTCGGGGGCACCGGCCGAAAACTCTCGACCGATGCCCCCGTGTACCGCTGCTCGTGAAGCGCTACGCGTTCCGGTCGGTGCAGCCCTTGAACGCGGGGTTGTTCTCCTCGTCCACGGTGACCGGGAAGTTCACGTCTGCGCCGTAGCTCCCACCCTTGTAGAAAGCGCCCGAGGGGAAGACGTTGGCGGCAGTGCGCGAGTACTGGCGAATGAGGCGCCGCAGGTCGCCGAGACGCTGTCCGCGCCCGAATACCCAGAACGCCTTCTCACGGAAGTACAGATCGATTGCCTCGGCCTGCGACGCTGGCGCGCCCGGGGGCAACGTGTTCCCGAAGGCTCTGGAGTTGGTCTGCAGGAAGTTGTTGTACTGCACGCCACCCGTCGTCTTGAAGTTCAGCCACGGGCTGAACTGGTAGGTGGCCGTGCTGCCGAGGCTGGCCGTGATGTTGCGGATGTCGCCTCGGGCATCACCGGCGAAGCCGAGCCGGTTCGTGCCGAAGTCAGAGCACTGGCCGAATTGGCAGAGGTTGTAGTCGATGCGATCCGCCATGTCCACGCCGACGTCGGCGCGGTTCTGCATCCAGCTGAAGGGACGCCAGTTGGCGGTCGCGCTGTTGATGAAACGGTGCACGCCCTGCGTGGTGAGCTGCTGGAAGATGTCGCCTGGCGTGAAGAGGTTGTAGCCGTTGAGCTTCTGGCCTAACGAGCCCACGCCCGAGTATCCGGGGCCGGCATTGCGGAAGCCGGGGCCCGTCATGCCGTTGTACCAGAACGAATTGACGTTGTTGTCCACCTGCGGCAGGCGCTGGTCGAGCTTGATGAAGTTCGACGTGACGCCGACGTCCAGGCTGGGCGACACTGTCGCGTTGAGGTTGGCCCGGTACGAACCCTTGATCATCGTGTTGGGCCGATCCATGTAATCCGCGATCGGGATCTTGGCCGCGTTGAAACGGTCGCGATCGATATCGGGCAAGCCGAGCGGCCCGGTTTCACTTTCGTACTCTCCAGCCACGAAATAGCGCACCGCGTCGTTGCCGCCGGTGAGCTGGACGCCGCCCTGCCAACGCCATCCATCCTTGATGGGCGTCAGGTCCTTCGCGTCGTATACGTTGAGGGAGCTGGTGCTGTCCTTGATGCACGTGCCGTCGCCGAGTTCACGCAGGAAGCAGCGGCGCGCCGTGGTGGGCGTGGCGGGCAGGTGGCCGAAGATGGCGTACATCGTCGGGTAGTTGCTGCGGTCCTGGATGATGCCGTTCTCGCCGTACACGTTCCAGCGTGCCGGGCCCGCGCGTCCCTTGCGCGTCGTGATCACGATGACGCCGTTGGCGGCGTCGGTGCCGTAGAGCGTGGCGGCCGACGGACCCTTCACGACTTCGATGTTCTCGATCTCGTCGGGGTTGATGTCGTTCACGCGGCTGGGCGAGGTGCCGCCGACGCCGATGCCGGTCGACGCGCTATTGCTCGTCATCCGGATGCCGTCGATGATGTAGATCGGATCGTTGGTGAGGGACAGCGACGACGTGCCGCGAATGCGCACGCGGCTTCCGCCGGCGGTCATGTTGCCCGGCAGCACCTGCACGCCAGGTGCCTTGGCCACGAGCAAGTCACCCATGTTCTTCACGGGCGAGTCCTCGATCACCTTGGCCGCGTCGATCGTGGAGACGGAGTTACCAATCTCCACGCGCCGCTGCTCACCGGTGGCGGTGGTGATCACCTGCTGCAGCGTGACGACCGTGCGATCCATCGTGAAGTCGAGCGTCGCCGTAGCGCCGGCCGAGAGCGAGATCGGACGCTTCTGTTCCAGATAGCCCACGCGCAACACGCGCACTTCATAGCTGCCGGGCGAGACGCCGCGCAGCGTGTAGCGGCCCTGCGCGTTCGTCACCGTGAAGGTGCTCGTGCCCACGATGATGACGCGGACGTCAGACAGCGGTGACTTGTCCTCCGCCGCACTCACCAATCCGCTGATCGTGGCCTGCTGCGCTTCCGCGCCTTTGGCTCCGATGATCAGCGCCGTGATGACGGCGAGCATACCGGGCAATAGCCGGCGGGAAACGGACGAATGAACTCGCATGGAGTACTCCTCCTTGGAACGGAGTGACCCGCGGCAAAGCAGGGACGGAATCCGCGGTGCGTAGGGGATGGCGAAGGCGCACGAAGCAACTAACAATCCGTCACAGAAATCATGCAACTGACAGGCGCGGCAGGCGTCGCAAGAACGACCGGCCACGCAGCGCGCGACCGGTCGTTCCCGAGACGTGAAATGGATTCACCTCATGGCAGCACGCGCACCTGCTTCACCATGCCATGCTGCGTATGCAGCTTGCGCGACAACGGATTGTACGTCGTGCAGAGGAACACGTAATCGCCCGGAATAAGGTCGACCGCCACGTTCACCGACCGACCGCCGGCGATATTCGCCGTACCGCCCGCGCTCTCGTAGGGCGGCGGACCCACGGGGCGCTCGGCCCACTTTACGGCCTGCTCCGTCGTACGGCCGCTCAACAGACGCACGACCGTGATCCGGTGCTCGAACTGACCCTTGTTCACGATGCGCAACGTGCGGCGCCCGGCTCCCAATGGACCTTCGAGGTCGAGTTTCCATTCGGAGAGCGTCAACTTGGCTTCGGTACGCGGAAGCTCCGTGGCGAGGTCGGCCCCCGCCTGCATGGTCACGGCCACCTCGTGTACGTCTCCCAGAATGAACGGCTGGCCAGGCGTCACGGGCGCGGGGGGGAGCTGTGCGAGCACGTAGCGTCCCGGCTCGAGGACCATAGACACCGATGAAACCCCCCCAATTGGAGGCGACTCGGGTCCGCCCATGCGATTGATCCACGGCACATTCCAGTCGCCGGTCCTCAGGTAGTCCGAAATGGCGGAGAGACGATCGAGGCGATCGACCTTGAGCAGCACAAAGTGCGGCATGCCGCGCGAGCGGTTGAACAACCGCATGTTCACGAGGCCCGCGTCCACCTGCGACGGTGCCTCCACTCCCTGGTCGGTGGCCACGATGACGTACTCGGACCCGGTGATGCCTCCCGCGCGCGGCGCTTGGGGACGAGGAACAGTGGGCTTCTGCGCCAGTGCCGGCAGCGCAATGCTCCCGGCCGCGAGGAAGACGAGGCTAAGAACGCTGCGAATGCGCATGTCGATTCTCCAGCACGGGGGGTACCCTAAAGTTCGACATGGGATGGCCCTGCGCCAGAGAAGATGTGGCGGCCCCGGCGATGATAACCGCGAAGCCCGGCCAACCTAGGCGCTGCCGAGTCGTGGAATGAGCGGCGCAAAGTGGAGGACCGCGGCCCGCTGCGCGGCAAGACGGCGCGTCTCGCCAATGGCGGGCAACCCTGCGCGTTCCAGTTCCTCGCCGCACTCCGCCACGAGCCACGCCGCTGCGTAGGGCTCCACACGCTCGAGCAGGTGCGACGCGCGGGTGAACGTCTCGAAGGCCACGCCACTGTGGCCGGCGGCGAGCGCCATCTGCAGCGACAGCGCGTCGAGCAGTTCACGCCCGGGAAACCACCAGTCGGCGCGCACACCCGCGAGCAGCTCACTTGCGCGCTGCCAACGCTCTCGCGCGGAGGAGGCGTCGGGGCCACCATTCGTCAGCGCCGATCCCGCCAGCGCGGTCAGTTCTATCCACGGCACCTCCAGCGCGCGCGCCGTGTCGCACGCGCTCTCGTACAGCGCATGGGCACGCGCCCGGTCCCCATGGTCGCGCGCGATGTGCGCAGCGGACACGATGGTACGCAGTCGCTCCGGACGATCGCCCAACGAGGCAAACAGGCGCTCGGCATCCCGCATCCAGCGCGATGCCTGTTCGAAATCCCCCCGCCGGCCGTGCAACTCGGCAAGGGAGCGCGAAATGAGCGCGACGATGGAGGCGGAGTGCACACCACGCGCGAGGTCGAGCGCGTCGGCGAGCGCCTCCTCTGCATGCGTCACGTGGCCGCCCCGCACATACAGATCACCTAACGCGAGACGCGCTCGCGCTTCACCCGCGCGGTCGGTGCTCGCGCCAAGGCGCGCGACAGATTCGTGCAGCAGCGCGAGCCCCTCCATTGGTACACTGGGATACCGGCTGATGCCCAGCACGCGGGCGGCGTTGCCGCGGAAGTCGGCCTCGGCTGCATCGCCGGCCACTTCCAGGCTGCGGCGTACCAGCGTGGCCGCCAGCGACCAATCGGCCATCGACGCGCGGAGCTCCGCTGCGACAAGGAAGGACGTTGCGCGCTCGGCGCCGCTCACCTCGGAGGGATCGCCGGTGCAGAGCAGATGGAGCGCATGGAGCGCGCGCTGCGGTGATCCGCCGCGTTGCACGCGCACCCGCTCGCGCAGCCTCCTCACCGCGGCCACCGCCGATGCATCTGCCTCGCTGTCGAGCCCCTCCAGCGCCAGGTCGCAGAACTCCTCGGCGCTCACGTGGCGTCCGGCGGTGTGCGTCGTGCGCGCGAGCCGGGCGCGCAGCAGCGCGAGATCGCGAGGTGAGGGAGTATGACGCTGCGCGACCTGCAGTGCGGCGATCTCGGTATCGTGCGAGAAGACGGCGGAGGCGCGATCGGCCGCGGACACGGCGAAGCGGTACGCTTCGCCATCGAGACCCGCCGCGTGATAGTGCGACGTGATGGCGACCACGTCGGAAGGAGCGCGCAGCTCCAGCAGGCGCGCACACACCTCATGGATGCCCTGCCGCTGCCGCTCCACGAGTGTGCGCCGGCAGGCATCGGCCAGGACATCGTGTGCGAAGGTGGCGCTTCCCTCGCGCCCGTCGGCGGACGGTTGCACCACCCCCGCGAGCGCCGCGTCGTGCAGCGCTGTACGCACCTCGTCTTCGGGCAACGCGGAGGCGGCCACGAGCAGGTCCACCGGAAACGAATTGCCCAGTACCGCGGCGATCGCGAGAATGTCGCGCGTGCCGGGAGAGAGTCGCTCCAGCCGGCGCTCCAGCACAAAGCCGACCCCGGGTGGGAGGGTCAGGTCGCGCACGGGTCGCCACTCCCAGCGGGTGTCGTCGAGCCACAGGTCACCCGCGGCCGCCAGGGCGTGCAGCACATGCACCATGAAGAGCGGCACACCCTCGGTGTAGCTGTGCAGGAAGCGCGGCAACTCGTCGCCGGGATCGGCATCCCCCATCAGCGCCTGCGTCCACCGGCGTACCTCGGCGATGCTGAAGCGCTGCAGCGCTATATGGCTCACCCGCGGATGGCGCGTGATCCGGCCCAGCGCTTGCTCCGTCGCGCCTGACTCCTGGCTTCGCGCGGTGATCACGACGAGCAGCCGCTCGCGATCCACCGCGGCCAGCAACGCGTCCATCACTTCCCAGCTGGCGTGATCGGCCCAGTGCATGTCCTCGAACACGAGCACCAGCAGGCGGTCGCGGGCGGCGCGGCGCACCGCGCGCACGATCTCCTCTCGCAGGAGCGACGGTGTGAGCGCCCAGTCGTCGCCGTCGCGGGAGGGGCCGATGCTTGGCACCAGCCGCGGCAGCGCTTTCCAGTCGCGCTCAACCAGCAACTCCAATGAATGAAGCCGCGCGATGACGTCGCTCCAGACGCCGTATGGCGAGCCGTGGTCGCCGAGCAGGCTCTGGACGTGCAGCACCGTCCCGTCCCGCCGGCCAACCTCCGGTTCGAGCTGGCGCACCAGCGCTGTCTTGCCGATGCCTTCCTCACCGGTGAGGCAAACGACGCGCGCGTTATCCCGCGCCGCGAGCTCGAGCTGGGCCACCAGCACCCGCACTTCGTCTTCCCGTGACACGAAGGCGCCAAAATCAAGACCCGCCGGCGCCGACGCGGTGCCGTCGTCCTGCGCCACCACGACCCGGTCGCGCCCTTCGCGCTTGGCACGAGCCAGCGTCCGGTCCGCAGCCGTCAGCAGCAAGTCGACGGTCTCGCCATCGTGCGGGGACGACGACACCGCGATGGACACGGTGACGGTGATTGCGTCGTCGGACTCGTCGCGCCGCGCGCAGCGCAGCCGGCTCGTGGCATCGCGCAGCCGGTCGGCGACCTCGCGCGCGGTGTCGGGCGCGGTGTCGGGCAGGAGCACGAGGA
>JBDSVW010000101.1:0-7437 GCA_039927015.1 Gemmatimonadaceae bacterium
AACTCAAGATCTTCCTGGTGGCCGATCCCTGGGAGCGCGCGCGTCGGCGGCTCACCCAGCGTCTGGCGCGCCGGCCTACCGACGCGGAGATCGCCGAGGAAACCGACCGGCTGGTCCATCGGGACGCCGCGGACCAGACCCAGACGGTCCAGGCCAAGGACGCGGTGCTGATCGATACGACCTACCTCACCCAGCGGGAGCAGGTGGAGCGTATCGTCGCCCTGGCGCACGCCATCAAGGGTCGGCGCCCCCTGACTCCCTGGGATGGCGCTCCCGTGGTGCCCCCGAAGGAGTGACCCGGGAGCGCGGCATCGGCCCGGCGCTCGCGCCGCCGGTCCTAACCGTTCCTGTGGGCTGCGCGGCATTCGCCGACGACGTCCGGTCCTACGCGGACTTGTAAGTTGCGCTGAGAACGCAACTTGGAGGCGTTGACTCTTTCCACGGGAAAGAGGTATGTTTCGCGTTCCCCAAAAATCTCCTTGGAAGCTCTTAATGCGCGCGACGCAGGCGGAGTCTCTCGGAACGGACGTGGGGAGCAGTTGCAGCAGCGGCGCGGGCGCGAATGTGTCCCCGCCGGTCGCACGGCAGCCCCTGCGCTGTCGCGTCCACTCAACCTCGTCGCGGCGAGCCTAAATATCCGCAGATCGGGAGACCTACTCGTTATGTCCGACCTCGAAACCACCCCTGCCGGCCTGTCGGTCGTGGAAAAGCGGAAGGCGCAGAAGGCCGAATTGCGTCCGCTGGCGAACCGTCGCCCAGAACTCTACGACGAAGACGAATACACGTCTGCCGAATACGAGCAGATGATGGAGATGTACAACGGTACGCTCGCGTCCATCGACGAGGGCGAGATCGTGAAGTCGCGCGTGCTGGAGATTCGCGAGAACATGGTCGTCCTGGATATCGGCTTCAAGTCCGAAGGGACGATCCCGCTCGAAGAATTCAAGGACATGCCCGACCTCAAGGCCGGCGATGAGGTGGAAGTGCTCCTCGAGCATCTCGAGGACCAGGAAGGCTCGGTCGTGCTGTCGAAGAAGAAGGCCGACTTCATGCGCGTGTGGGAGAAGATCCGCGTCGCGTACGAAACGGACGAACCGGTGGAAGGCACGCTGGTCAAGAAGATCAAGGGCGGCGTGGTCGTCGACCTCATGGGCGTCGATGCGTTCCTCCCGGGATCGCAGATCGCGCTCCGTCGCGTGCCCAACATCGACGAACTGCTCGGACAGAAGTACGAGTTCAAGATCATCAAGCTCAACAAGCGTCGCCGCAACATCGTCGTCTCGCGCCGTGTCATCCTCGAGACCGAGCGGGCCGGCAAGCGCGAGAAGCTGATGAAGGAGCTCCAGAAGGACCAGGTGCGGAAGGGCGTCGTGAAGAACATCACCGATTTCGGTGCCTTCATCGATCTCGGCGGCGTCGACGGCCTGCTGCACATCACCGACATGTCGTGGGGACGCATCTCGCATCCTAGCGAGATGGTGCAGATCGGGGGCGAGCTCGAGGTCAAGGTGCTCGACATCGATTGGGAGCGCGAGCGTATCTCGTTAGGCCTCAAGCAGCTCCAGCCCTATCCGTGGAAGGACGTCATCGAGAAGTACCCGGTCGGCACGCGCGTCGCCGGCAAGGTCGTCTCGATCACCAACTACGGCGCCTTCATTGAACTGGAGCCGGGCATCGAAGGCCTGGTGCACATCAGCGAGATGAGCTGGACCCGCAACGTCCGCCACCCGTCGAAGATCGTCTCCATCGGCGAGTCGATCGAGGCCGTGGTGCTCAAGGTCGACCCGAACGAGGAGAAGATCTCGCTCGGCATGAAGCAGACCGAGCAGGATCCCTGGATGGTGCTGCCGCTCAAGTACCCGGTCGGCACGCGCCTCTCCGGCAAGGTCCGCAACCTCACCAGCTTCGGCGCCTTCGTCGAGATCGAGCCGGGCATCGACGGACTCATTCATATCTCCGACATGTCCTGGACCAAGCGCGTCCAGCATCCGTCGGAAGTCGTGAAGAAGGGCGATACGGTCGACGTCGTGATCCTGAACATCGACGCCGAGAACAAGCGCATCTCCCTTGGCCTCAAGCAGGCCAGCGAGGATCCGTGGCTTCGCATCGGTGAGACCTACCCGGTCGGCACCGACCTCAGCGGACGCGTCGTGCGCCTGATGGAGAAGGGCGTCGTCGTCGACATCGGTAACGATATCGAAGGCTTTGTGCCCCTCTCGCACATCCCGTCCGAGACCGCCATCAACTCCCCGGCCGATATCTGCTGGGAAGGGATGAACCTCGAACTGCGCGTGGCGGAAGTCGATCCGATTCACCGTCGTATCGTCCTGTCGGTCACGAACATCCCCGAGGAGCAGCCGCCCAAGCCGGAGACTCCGTCCAAGATCCACACCGAGGACGGCGAGGTCATCGGCGAGACGACCGGCGACGCCGTCGGTGAAGTCGAGGATACCGGAGATGCCTCCCCGGAAGAATTGGTCACCGAGGAATAGGACGGCAACGCGTGCAACGCCCCCGGCAGCTGTGGCTGCCGGGGGCGTTGTTCGTTAGGCACGCCGGCACGCGCTCGTGGGTCGTCGGCGCCACCTGCCGCGAGGAACCGGCAGGGGTGGGGGACCGGCGGGATTCGCCGTTGTCTGCTCCTTCCCGCTAGTGACGCTGCGACGGCACGGCTAGCTTTCCCGCCCATGAGCATGCGTGAGAAACTCGAGCTCCTCGAGCGCCGGCGCGCCGAGTCCGAGCAGGGCGGCGGCCCCGCCCGCATCAAGGCCCAACACGACAAGGGAAAACTGTCCGCGCGCGAGCGGCTCGACATCCTGCTCGACGAGGGATCGTTCGTCGAGTACGACCGGTTCGTCACGCATCGCTCCACCGACTTCGGCCTCGACGACCAGCTGGTCTACGGCGACGGCGTCGTGACGGGACACGGCCGCATCGATGGCCGCGTCGTCTACGTGTTCTCGCAGGACTTCACGGTCTTCGGCGGCTCCCTCTCCGAGACCTTCGCCGAGAAGATCTGCAAGGTCATGGACCTCGCCATGCGCAACGGCGCCCCCATCATCGGGCTCAACGACTCCGGGGGCGCCCGCATCCAGGAGGGCGTGGTCTCGCTCGGCGGATACGCCGACATCTTCCTTCGGAACACGATGGCATCCGGTGTGGTGCCGCAGATCTCCGCGATCCTCGGCCCGTGTGCCGGCGGGGCGGTGTACTCGCCGGCCATCACGGACTTCGTGTACATGGTCCGCGGTTCGTCGTACATGTTCGTGACGGGCCCGAACGTCGTGAAGACGGTCACCCACCAGGACGTCACGATGGAGCAGTTGGGCGGCGCCGACACGCATGCCGCGACCTCCGGCGTGTCGCACTTTGCGTTCGATTCCGAACTGGAGTGCCTGCAAGCCATCCGCGACCTCTTTCGCTTCATTCCGCAGAACAATCTCGATGCTGCGCCGCGCGGCGCCTCGTCCGATTCGCGTCACCGGCGCGACGAAGCGCTGCTCGACATCGTGCCCGACAATCCCAACAAGCCGTACGACATTCACGACGTCATCAAGCGCGTGGTGGACGACGGCGAGTTCTACGAGATCCATCGGGACTACGCGGCCAACATCGTCTGCGGCTTCGCCCATCTCGGCGGCTTCAGCGTCGGCGTGGTCGCCAACCAGCCAGCCGTGCTGGCCGGGGTGCTCGACATCAACGCCTCCGTCAAGGCGGCGCGGTTCGTGCGCTTCTGCGACGCGTTCAACATTCCGCTCGTGACGTTCGAGGATGTCCCGGGCTTCCTCCCCGGGCTCGCGCAGGAACACGGCGGCATCATTCGGCATGGGGCCAAGCTCCTCTTCGCGTACTGCGAGGCGACGGTGCCCAAGCTCACCGTCATCACGCGCAAGGCGTACGGCGGCGCCTACGACGTCATGAGCTCCAAGCACATTCGTGGCGACGTCAACCTGGCCTGGCCCACCGCGGAGATCGCGGTCATGGGCCCGAAGGGCGCGGTGGAGGTCCTGTTCCGCAAGGACATCGCCGAGTCCAACGATCCGCAGAAGGCGATGGACGAGCGCGTGGCCGAGTATACGGAGAAATTCGCCAATCCGTACGTGGCCGCCTCGCGCGGGTTCGTGGACGACATCATCGATCCGCGAGACACGCGGCCCCGGCTCATCGACGCGCTCGAGACGCTGCAGGGCAAGCGGGATCGCAACCCGCCCAAGAAGCACGGGAACATTCCCCTCTGATGTTCACCAAGATCCTGGTCGCGAATCGCGGCGAGATTGCCCTGCGCATCATTCGCGCCTGTCAGGAACTGGGCGTGCGCTCGGTGGCGGTGTACTCCGACGCGGACGCGCAGGCGCCGCACGTGCGTGAGGCCGACGAGGCGGTGCACATCGGTCCCGCTCCCTCGAGCGAGAGCTACCTGCTCGGCGATCGGCTGGTGGAGGTGGCGCTGCGGGTGGGGGCCGAGGCCATTCACCCGGGCTATGGATTTCTCTCGGAGCGGGAATGGTTCTCCCGCGCGGTACGCGATGCCGGGCTGGCGTTCATCGGGCCCCCGCCCGAGGCGATCGCCGCCATGGGCAGCAAGACGTCGGCGCGGCAGCTGGCCATCAACGCGGGGGTGCCCGTGGTACCCGGCACGACGACCGACCTGGCCAGCGCGGCTGAAGCGGCGGAGGTCGCGGAGCGCTTCGGCTATCCCATTTTGCTCAAGGCCGCGGCGGTAGGCGGGGGGAAGGGTATGCGCGTGGTGCGCGAGGCCGGGGAAGTGGCGTCGGCGCTGGAGTCGGCACGCCGCGAGGCAAAGAACGCGTTCGGCGACGACGCCGTGTACGTCGAGAAGTACATCGAGGGGCCTCGGCATGTGGAGATCCAGATCCTCGCCGACCAGCACGGGACGGTGTTGTCGTTAGGTGAGCGCGAATGCTCGGTCCAGCGGCGGCACCAGAAGATGATCGAGGAGGCGCCGTCGATCGCCGTCTCGCCGGAGCTGCGCCGTCGCATGGGGGAGACGGCCGTCGACGCGGCGCGTGCCGCCGGCTACGTGAACGCCGGCACGTGCGAGTTCCTGCTCGACCGGGATGGGCACTACTACTTCCTGGAGATGAACACCCGGCTGCAGGTGGAGCATCCCGTCACGGAACTCGTCACCGGCATCGACATCGTCCAGTGGCAGATCCGCATCGCGGCCGGGGAGCGGCTCCCCTTTCCCGCCGACATCGCGCCGCGCGGCTGGGCCCTCGAGTGCCGCATCACGAGCGAGGATCCCGCCAACGGATTCCTGCCGAGCACCGGACGCATCGACTACTTGCACCTGCCGGCTGGTCCTGGCGTGCGGTGGGACGGCGGCATCGAGGCCGGGTCGGTGGTGGGGCTCCACTACGATCCCATGCTGGCCAAGCTCATCGTGTGGGGAGCGGATCGCGAGCAGGCCATCGCCCGCATGCATCGCGCGCTTGGAGAGCTGACGATCGTCGGCGTGGAGACCTCGCGCGAGTTCCACCTGCGGGTGATGGAGGACGAGGAGTTCCGGCGCGGCTAGATCGAGATCCAGTGGCTGGAACGTCGCCTGCCGTCCCTCACGACCTCGCGTCCCTCGCGGGAGCGGCTGACGGCGGCCGCCGTCGCGGCGGCGTTGCTGGCCGATCGCGACCGGCAGTCTCGGCTCGGCGGCAATGGAGGAGCTGGCGCGGCGGGAACGCCCGCGGGTCAGCAGGGCGCGAATGGCGCTCCCGAGCGCTGGATCACCGCGGCACGCCGCGAAGGTCTTCGCTAGCCTGTGGCATACTCCGCCACCACGCGCATTGAGAGTCTCGCCGCCGGCGGCGCGGGCGTCGCCCGCGTGGATGGGCTGGTGGTGTTCGTGCCGCGTACCGCGCCCGGCGACCTCGCCGAGATCACCTTCGTCAAGCGCCAACGGTTGGGGCAGGGGCGCCTGGTGCGCGTCGTGGAATCCTCGGAGCTGCGGGTACCACCGCGTTGCGGGCACTACCTGCCCGACGCGTGTGGCGGCTGCCAGCTGCAACATGTCGAGTACGCGGCGCAGCTCACGGCCAAGCAGCAGATCATCCGCGACGCCTTCTCACGCATCGCCCGGCGCCCGGTGGAGGTGCCTGCCGTCACGCCCAGTCCTGCGTCGTGGGAGTATCGCAACAAGCTCACCCTTGCCATGCGCCGTGAAGACGACGGCTGGGTGATGGGCTTGCACCGCTGGGATGATGTGGATCGCATCTTCCAGCTCGAGGAGTGCCCGATTACTGACCCCGGGGTGCTTGCCGGCTGGCGGGACATCATGGCGGCGGCCGATGTGCTCCCGGAAGCCGAAGCCCTCCGCGGCTCCGTGCGGCTGCTGGGCAACACCATGGCCTTCGCCGTGGAGGGCGGATCAGCGTGGCTCGGCATGCGGGAGTTTGTGCGGCGCTGTCCCTCGCTCGGCGTCATTCGCTGGACCGACGCGGCGGGCGCGCTCCACGTCGTGGTGGATCACGCCGAAGGCGAGCGGCCGGCGGCCTCGTTCGAGCAGGTCAACCCGCGCGTCGCTGAAGCACTGCACGCCAGCGTGGTGTTGCACGTGATGGCGTTCGCGCCCGCGACAGTGGTCGACGGGTACTCGGGTGCCGGCGAGGTCGCGCTGGCCCTCGCGGCGCGCAGAGTGCGCGTCACCGCCATCGAACTGGATCGCGAGGCGGCGACGCACGCGGCACGCGCGCTGGCTCCCCCATCCATCGCGGTCTGCGGGCGGGTGGAGGAGTTGCTGCCGCGCGCGCTGCCTGCGGATGTCGTCATACTCAACCCGCCGCGGACCGGCGTGGATGCCGCGGTGTGCGCGACACTGGAACGGTCGCCGCCGCTTGCGATCGTGTACGTCAGCTGCAACCCGGCCACGCTCGCGCGCGACGTGACACGCCTGCCCGCGTTCCGCGTGGAGTCGGTGTTGCCCTTCGACATGTTTCCGCAGACGACACACGTGGAAACCGTGTGCGTGCTCGTTCCTCAGGAGTCCTAGGTGAAGTACATCGTCGATGTGAATGGAGAGCGGATCGAGGTGGACGTGGAGGCCGACGGCGTTCGGGTGGATGGCGCGCTGCTGAGCGCGCACGTGGCCGATGTCGAGGGAACGCCCATTCACCTGGTCACCATCGGGAATGAACTGCATCGCGTCGCCGTGCGGCGCGGTGACGCCCGCGGACGCTTTGCGCTCTGGATGGACGGCCACCGCTTCGAGGTGGAGGCACTGGACGAGCGCCGCCGCGCCATCCGCGATCTCACCGCCGCTACGGCCACGGCGTCCGGTCCACGGCCGTTGGTGGCGCCCATGCCCGGACTCATCGTCCGCGTCAATGTCTCGGTCGGAGATCACGTGGAGGCAGGGCAGGGACTCGTGGTGATGGAGGCGATGAAAATGGAGAATGAATTGCGCAGTGCGAGCGCCGGCGAAGT
>JBDSVW010000102.1:0-6071 GCA_039927015.1 Gemmatimonadaceae bacterium
GTACCCGCCGTCAGGGGCACAGATCGACTACTGGTTAGGCAGCACCCCCGCCACGCCGGTGCAGGTGGATATCCTGGACCCGACGGGCCGGGTGATCCGCACGTTCTCGAGCGAGGGTCCCGGGGAGACGTCGACGGTGGAGCCTTCGATGCGTCAGATGATCACCGTCCGGCTGGGCACCACCCGCCTGCCGGCCGCGCCTGGCACGAATCGATTCTACTGGGACTTCACCGTCGCCGGGCCGTGGGATGCCAATCCCGCGCGCAGTGGACGCGGCGGACCCATGGTGCCTCCGGGCACACATAGCGTGCGCCTGACGAGCGGGTCGTACACCGGCACGCAGCCGCTCGTGATCAGGAACGACCCGCGCGTCACGCGCGATGGGGTGACGTTGGCGGCGGTGCAGGAGCAGTACGCCCACAACATCAAGATGCGCGACATGGTGAGCGAGGTGAACCAGTTCACCGCCCAGATCGAGGAAGGGCGGCGACGGCTGGCGGGTGCCGCCTCGGCGGCGGACACGCTCCGCGCCCTCGAGGCACTGCGGGCGAAGGTGGTCACGCCCGCCATCCGGTACTCGCAGCCGGAGCTGCAGGCGCACATCCAGTACCTCTACAGCATGACCACGCAGGCGGACCAGAAGATCGGGCGCGACGCCATCTCGCGTTTCAACGTCCTGCGCAAGGAACTGGACGAGCGCATCGCCGAGTTCCGGAAGATCGTGGGGCCCGCGGCGGTGAGCGACGACGCGGCGGCTGGTCGCTAGGCGTTGTCCGTTTGTTGTCCGTTTGTTGTCCGTTTGTTGTGCGTTCGTTGTCAGGGCGGGGTCGGGGGGGCGTACGCGCCCTCCGGCCCCGCTCGCTTTCTCCGGCCATTCTTTGTAATGCAAAGCACTTGACGCGGAGACTGCGCCTGCCGAGACTATGGCCATGTCCCGACACGAACGTCCGCTCAAGCTCGAGCCGCCCCGGAGGGAGCCCAATCTCTCCGATCGCGCGTTCGATAATCTCCGCTTCATCCGCGAGACGATGGAGGCCGCCGGGGCTTTTACGGCCATTTCCGGGACCGGCATCATCCTTACCGGCGTCGTAGCGCTGGTCGCGACGCTGGTGGCGGGTAACGGCGTTGATACACCGCGCTGGCTCATGACCTGGATGGCGGCGGCCCCGCTCGCCTTCTCGGCGTCCGTGTACTTCACGGTGAAGAAGACCCGGGCGTCCGCCGCCCCGTTCACCTCAGCGATTGCCCGCAAGCTGGCGCTGGCCTTCTTCCCCTCGCTCATCGCGGGCGCGGTGATCACGGCCGTGGCCGTACGCGCCGGCTGGTATCAGGCGCTGCCCGGCATGTGGCTTATGCTGTACGGCGCGGCCGTCATGGGTGGCGGCGCCCTCTCGGTGCCGATCATTCCCGTGATGGGTGCGCTCTTCATGGCCGCGGGGGCCAGCGCGCTGGCCGCACCGCTCGTGGTGGCGGGGTGGCCGATGGAGGCCCGTGCGGCGCTGCTCAACGGATTCATGGCCGCAGGCTTTGGCGGGCTGCACGTGCTGTTCGGCTTCGCAATTTCCCGGAGGTACGGTGGCTAAACGCAATGCAGCAGCGCGGAGTCGCAGCAACCCCGCGGGTACCGACGATACGTCCCGTGCGACCACGAAGGAAAAGCTGGGCGCGATCCGCGGCTTGTCAAAGGATGCGACGCCGGCGGCGCTGGATCGTCTGATCCATGAGCGCATTCGCCTGGGCATCGTGAGTGCGCTTGCCGTGAACGATTCGCTCAGCTTCAAGGCGCTCAAGGCGCTCATGGCCACGACCGACGGCAACCTGAGCGTACATGCGCGCAAGCTGGAGGATGCCGGCTACGTGCGTTGCACCAAGTTATTCGAGAACCGCATGCCCAAGACGGATTACGAGCTCACCACGGCCGGACGGCGGGCGCTGGAACGCTACCTCGGGCACATGGAAGCCATCATCAAAGCCACACGCGAGCGATAGCGGTGACGAGAATTCAGGAGATCACACGCCCGTCGTCCGAATTCGATGGGAAGCGGGACGCCCTGGTCCTGCCGGGCTACGTGCCGCGGCACGTAGCGATGATCATGGACGGCAACGGCCGCTGGGCGCAGCAGCGCGGGCGGCCGCGGACTATGGGACATCTGGAAGGGGCGAAGGCGGTGCGGCGACTCGTGGAGCACGCGCGCCGGTCGGGCGTGCGCTTCCTCACCCTCTACGCCTTCTCGTCGGATAACTGGAACCGGCCGGGCGACGAGGTCCAGGCGCTGATGAAGCTCTTCCGTCGCCACCTTGCCTCGGAGACGCCGAAGTGCGTCGAGAACGACATCCGGCTGAGTGTGGTGGGCCGCCGCGACCGGCTGTCGCCCGAACTCGTGCGCGCCGTGGACGCCTCGGAGAAGGCCACCGCCGAGTGCGACGGGATGCGCTTGCGCCTGGCGGTTGACTACTCGTCGCGGGACCTGCTGGTGCGCGCCGCGGCCCTGATGGCGCAGTCGCCCGAGTTGTCGCGCGACGCGTTCGCGGGGGCCATCGCCCTCGCCTCGCACGATCCGGGCGGGGTGCCCGACGTGGACCTGCTGATCCGGACGGGCGGCGAGCAGCGCCTGAGCGACTTTCTCCTGTGGGAATGCGCCTACGCGGAACTCGTCTTCTCCCGCCGGATGTGGCCCGAATTCACGGCCGCCGACTTCGATGGGGCGGTCGACGAGTTCCGGTCGCGTGACCGGCGCTTTGGCGGACTCTCGCAAGCGGCGGTAGGTTCGTAGCACCCTGACTTCCGGGAGTGCGAATCTGAGTGCCCCCTCTCTGGCCGGTGCCGGCTCTGCCGTCGCGGCCGAACGTCACGCTGACACCGCCTCGCGCGCGGACCGCGACGGCGTCTCCGCGCTCGTCATCGCGGTTACCCTGGCCGCGACCTCGGTGGTGGTGGGCGTCACGTGGGATATCTCGTGGCACATGACCATCGGCCGCGACACGTTCTGGACGCCGGCTCACCTTGCCATCTACCTCGGAGGGGTGGTGGGCGGCCTGGCGTCGGGCGCCGTGGCGCTGCACACGACCTTTCGGGGAAACCCCGCGCAGCGTGGCGTCAGCGTCCGCTTCTGGGGCTTCCGCGCCCCGTTAGGCGCGTGGGTGTCCATCTGGGGTGCCTTCGCGATGCTCACCTCGGCGCCGTTCGACGACTGGTGGCATAACGCGTACGGACTCGACGTCGAGATCCTTAGCCCGCCGCACCTGGTGCTCGCCCTGGGCATGGTGGGCCTGGCGTTCGGCGCGATGCTCGTGACCCTGGCGGCGCAGAACCGTTCCGGCCGTGACGATGCCGGCCGCTGGGCGCTGTGGTACACCTATGCCGCCGGCTGCGTGCTGTCGTTCCTCGCCATCATGACGACGGAGTACTCGTTCCGCACGCTCATGCATTCGTCGCTGTTCTACCAGGTGTCGTGTGCCGCCTTTCCGTTCTTCCTTGTCGCGACCGGTCTCAGTGCGCGGCATCGCTGGGGCACCACCCTCGTCGCCGGCAGCTACACGCTCATCCGCGCGGCCATGCTGTGGATCCTTCCGCTCTTTCCCGCCCAGCCCGGCCTCGGCCCCATCTACCAGGACGTCACGCACATGGTGCCGATGGATTTCCCGCTCCTGCTGCTGGCGCCGGCCGTCGTGATGGACCTGCTGCGCGCGCGCATGGGCAGCGAGCGCACGTGGCGACTGGCGCTGGCGCAGGGAGCGGCATTCTTCGCGGTCTTCCTTGGCGTGCAGTGGCTCTTCGCCGATTTCCTCGTATCCCCATACTCTCGCAACTGGTTCTTCGCGACGGACAACTTTCCGTACTACCTGCCCACGTCGACCAACTACTACAAGGGCATCTGGGCGAGGGGCGATTCGTCGGTGGGGCACCTGCTGCGAGGGCTGGGATACGCCGCCATCCTGTCGATGGTGTCGGCCACCGTGGGCGCGGCATTCGGGCGCGGGCTGCGCCGCGTGCAGCGTTAGGCGGGCGCGTGCACAGCCGCAGTGCTCTCAGGCGCGTCGCGCTGTTGCTTGGCATCGTGCTGCTGCCGGCAATCGCCGCGGCGCACGTCGGAACGCTCGACGCCTTTTTCGCCGGCATGGCGGGCCCCTATCGCATCCAGGTCACCATTCGCCCGCCCGGCATCGTGCCTGGGGTGGCACAGGTGACCGTTCGCGTGCGCGACGCCTCCGTCACCCGCGTCACCGTGCAGGCGGCGCAATGGAATGTCGGCACACGCGGCGCGCCGGCCCCCGATGTCGCGACGCGGCTGGCCACCGACTCCTCGCTCTTCAGCGCGGAACTCTGGCTCATGACGCGCGGATCGTACGCCGTGAATGTGGCCGTCGAAGGTTTCATGGGGCACGGACAGGCGACCATTCCGGTTTCCAACGTCGCCACGCGGAAGCTGGAGATGCCGGCGGCGCTCGGCTGGACGCTGGGCGGCCTCACCCTCTTCCTCTCGCTTGGCTTCGTCTCGCTCATCCGGGCCGCAGTGGGGGAGAGCGTCGTCGCGCCCGGTGAGACGCCGCCCGGCACGCGGCGCGCGCGGGGACGCCGCGCGATGGTGGTCGCGGTGGCGGCGCTCGCCGCCGCCCTCTCCGCCGGCCGGGCGTGGTGGAGCCAGGTCGATCGCGCCTACACACGCCAGCTCTACGCGCCGCTCCAGGCGCGCGTCGGTGTCGTGCAGGGAGACAGCGGCGCCGTGCTTCGGTTGTCGATCGCGGAGAGCAGCTTCGTGCAGCGCGGCTCCACGCCCATCATTCCCGATCACGGGAAGCTCATGCACCTCTTCCTGATCGGCACGTCCGCCCCGCATGCGTTGGCGCACCTCCATCCAGCGGCTCTCGATTCCGCGACGTTCGAGAGCGTGATCCCCGCCTTGCCGCCGGGCGCGTATCACTACTTCGCCGACGTGGTGCACGAGTCCGGATTTGCGGAGACGATGCGCGGCTCTGTGGAGATTTCACAGGCCAGCGCGCCGAACGTGCCGTCCGACGGCGACGACGCGTGGTATGCGGGCGAGGTGGAGCGGGGCACGCGGCACGCGCTCCCCAGCGGCGCATCGGTGGAGTGGGTGCGGACGGGGCAGTGGCGCGCCAACGAGGATGTGCTCCTGCGCTTCATCGTGCGCGACTCGTCGGGCGCCATCGCCGCGCTCACCCCGTACATGGGCATGTCCGCGCACGCCATGGTGGCGCGGGACGACGGGAGCGTCTTCGCGCACCTGCATGGCAATGGTTCCTTCTCCATGGCGGCGCAGGCGGCGCTGGCGGCCATCAATCGCGGCGACACGGTGCCGTCGCGACGCGCCGACGTTCCGCGCCCGCGGCTGGCGGTCGCGGGCGAAACTCCGGCGCACGCGTTGCACCTGACGTCTACCGGCGAACTCGAGTTTCCCTTCGCCTTCCCGAGAGAAGGGAACTACCGCGTGTGGGTCCAGTTCCGGCGTGGCGGGCAGGTGGAGACCGCCGCCTTCAGCACGCGCGTTCGCTGACCCCTAGCGCTTCGTGATCACGCCGCACGCGATGCGTGCGCCGCTGTTTCCGGAGGGGTCGGTCATTTCATCGTCGGCCGTGGCGTGCACGACTATCGCGCTGCCATCGGCGTCGAACAACCCGTTCAGTCCGCCAGCGAGCGCGACGCGCATCGTCATGGTGCTATACAAGACGCTCCGTCCGCCCGAGATGATCACGTTCGGCATGTCGCCTGCGTGCGGTCCATTGGGGTTCTTCGTGCCATGCTTCGCATCCGTCGGGTTGATGTGTCCCCCGGCGGTGGTGAACTCCGGCGCGTCGCACGTACCCGTCTGGTGCAGGTGCACGCCGTGCGTGCCGTCGGGCAGTCCCGAGAGGGAGAGGTCGATACGCACGGCGCCGGCAACCTCGTACAGTGTCGCCGAGCCCACGGACTTGCCGTCGGCTCCAGCGAGCGTGGCAGTGGCGGCCGGAGTAATGGCCGCCTCGCCCGCGGAGCGGGCGCGGGCGCACCCCATGGAGAGAAGGGACAGGAGCAGCGCCGGTCTATATAGTTGCAACATGAGCGTCACGGG
>JBDSVW010000103.1:0-27054 GCA_039927015.1 Gemmatimonadaceae bacterium
AGCACCTCGAGGCGCGCGTCACAGACCTCGACGGTCACGACGTTCCGGTGGGGGAAGAAGGCGAACTGGTGATTCGTGGCGACAACGTGATGCAGGGGTACTGGAACCTGCCCGAACGTTCGGCGGCGGCCTTCCTGGTCGGCAACGCCAGCCGCGCCGGCGACGCCTGGTATCGCACCGTCGACGTGGTGCGCATGGATGTGGATGGGACGTATACCTACGTCGGGCGGCGCGACCGGATGATCAAGCGCCGCGGGTACCGCATCGAACTGGGCGAGGTGGAGGCTGGGCTCTACCGGCATCCGCACATCCGGGAAGCCGCAGTGGTATCGAGCACCGGCGGCGACGGCACCCCGCAGATGACCGCCGTGATCGCGTTAGGCGCCGGACAGCGTGGATCCGTCATCGAGATGAAGCGCTTCTGCGCCGCGGCACTTCCCGCGTACATGGTGCCCGACCGCTGCGTGTTCGTCGAGGTGCTGCCAAAGACGTCGACCGACAAGGTCGATTACCAGCGACTCCTGGCGGAGGCGTAATGGACTTCAACCCGTCGGCCGACCAGGACGCGCTCCGCGACACGATCATCAAGTTCGCCCGCGAGCGCCTCAACGAAGACATGATCACCCGCGACCGGGAGCAGCGCTTCTCCCGTGAGCGGTGGAAGGCGTGTGGGGAAATGGGGCTCCAGGGCCTGCCGGTGCCGGAGGCGCTCGGAGGGAGCGGCTTCGACCCCCTCACGACGGTCATGGCGCTTGATGCCTTTGGCTACGGCTGCACCGACAATGGGTTGGTGTTCGCGGTCTGCGCGCACCTCCTCTCGTGCGTCGTGCCGCTATGGCGTTTCGGAAACGAGGCGCAGCAGGCGCGCTACCTGCCCAGACTCTGCGATGGCACGCTGGTGGGCGTGCATGCCATCACCGAGCCCGATTCCGGTTCCGACTCGTTCGCCATGCGCACCCGCGCGGTCCGCGACGGGGACGACTGGCGCATCAACGGCACCAAGACGTTCATCTCCAACGGCCCCGAAGCCGACGTGATCATCGTGTTTGCGATCACCGACCCGGCCAAGGGATACCACGGGGGGGTGACGGCCTTCCTGCTCGAGCGGGGCACACCGGGTTTCACCGCCAGCCGCAAGATCGAGAAGATGGGGCTGCGCACCGCGCCCTTCGGCGAGCTGTCGTTCGACGACGTGCGGGTGTCCGACGCGGCAATCCTCGGCGGCCTGGGTGGTGGCTCGGCGATCTTCACGCATGCCATGGACTGGGAACGGACGTGCCTGTTCGCGGCGCACGTCGGCCAGATGCAACGCATCCTCGAGCGTGGCGTGCACTACGCCCGCACGCGCAAGCAGTTCGGCAAGGCCATCTCCAAGTTCCAGGGCGTGTCCCACAAGCTCGCCGATTTCAGGGTGCAGCTCGAGGCGGCGCGCCTGCTGACCTATCGCGCGGCCACCCGGCTGGACCGCACCCGCGGGGTCGCGCTCGACGCGGCGATGGCCAAGCTCTTCGTCTCCGAGTCACTGGTGCGCGGTGCCCTCGACGTGCTGCAGATCTTCGCGGGCTACGGCTACGCCACGGAGTACGAAATCGAGCGCGAAGTGCGGGACGCAATCGGTAGCCGCATCTACTCCGGCACCTCCGACATGCAACGCAACACCATCGCCGCCTGGATGGGGCTCTGACCGCCGCTTGATTGCACAGCCGCTACCAGAAGTTCCCTCACCCCGTCCGACCCCTCCTCCCGCCCATGCTCATGACCGATCCCATCGCCGCCGCCGTCAAGGCCTACATCCTTGATGCCTTCCTGCCGGGGGCAGATGCCGCCGAGCTCACCGACGAAACCCCCCTCATCTCCGACGGCATTCTCGATTCGCTTGCCACCGTCCGGCTCGTGACGTTCCTCGAGGATCAGTACAAGATCGAGGTCGCCGCGCACGAGGCGAATGCGGACAACCTCGACACCATCACACGCATCGCGCAGCTGGTACGATCGAAGCTGCCCTCCTAGCGGCCGCTGCGCCGCGCACGCTCTAGCGTGACGCGGCGCTCGCGCGGGGAATCGCCTGGGCGCGCTCGCGTAGCGCGCCGAGCGCTTCTGCCCGCGCGCTGTCCGCCGCAAGGTCGTGTCGTTCCCACGGATCGTGCATGATGTCGAACAGCTCGCCTTGGCCGTCTCCGCGCAGGATGAAGCGATAGCCGTTGGCGGCGAGTGACTTCATGTCACCCTTGGAAATGGCGAAGTGCGCCGGGAGATTCCGGGCGAAGTCCACCTCGGCAATGAGCGGCGATACCGGCGCGCCTCCGGTCGCGGGCGACCCATCCCACCAGCGGGACAGCGCGTAGCCCGGCAGCACGGAATCGGGGGCGATGCCCGTCGCGTGCAAAATCGTGGCTGGAATGTCCCGCAACGTCACCGGCTCCGCGACGACCAGGCCCGCCGGCACGACGCCCGGCTGCACCACGAGCAATGGGACATGCACCGACGGGAAGTACAACGAGCTGCCGTGATTCATCAGCCCGTGCTCGTTGAACTCCTCTCCATGGTCCGACGTCACGATCACGAGCGTATTCTCCAGCAGGCCGCGTTGTTCGAGCGTGGCGAAGAACTCGCGCAGTTGCGCGTCGAGGTACGCGATGGACGCATCGTACGCTGCCTGCAGGTCGTGCACTTCCGCTTTTGAGTACTCGTCCTCACCCGGATCACGCGTGCTGGCCTGCCGGCCAAGGAACATCGTGTCGTACGGCGCGGGCGGTGCATAGGGCGCATGCGCATCGTAGTAGTTGATGAACGCGAAGAACGGTCGGTTCCCGCGATTCTCGAGCAGCGGCAGCAGGCGCGCATTCACGCGCGTGGCGCTCATGCGTCCCGGGCTGAACTCCCGCGTGCGAAAGCGGTTCAGGAAGGTGTTGACGGAGTGGGTCAGCTGCGAGGCGCGCACCATCTCGCTCATCGACACGTCGTAGTCGCGGTAGCGATGGAAGCCGCGACTGAGGCCGAACTCGTACGAGACGTAGCGCAGGTTGGCCGCCGCGCCCACGGTAAGGTATCCGCGGCGTCCGAGCTCCTCCGCCAAGGTCGGGAACGTCCCGTCCAGTGGAGTGCTCCAGCCGGCCGACATCTCATGCGGATAGCGGCCCGTGAACATTGTGGCGTGCGACGGAAGCGTCCACGGCGCGGGAGAGATAGCGCGGTCGAAACGAGCGCCGCGCGCTGCCAGCTCGGAGAGAAATGGCGTGGTGGGACGTTCATATCCATATGCACCCAGCGAAAAGGCGCGCACCGTGTCGAGCACCAGGAGGATTACATTCGGTGCGTTCGCATCGCCGGCGGCCAGCGCGCCGGCGCGCTCGCGCCAGGCCCGCATGCCGTTGAATGTCACGCCAATCGCCACCGACACGGTGAGCAGCGTCAGGGTGGTCGCCCGTGCGACCCGATGGAGCAGCGCGGGGCGCGCACGGGCGAAGCGGGCCACCTGCGACGCGACACCGACCGCGAGCGCGAGGATGGCCAGGATGTGGACGCGTTCCCGCAAGACCAGCAGCGGCTCGAGCGACGCCGCGAAAGCCGCGCCGAAGGTGGTGGCCGTGATGGCCGGCACGCGACCCCAGCGCGATGCCACGAGCCAAGCGATGCCTAACGGCACCGCGAGCAGCAGCACGTTGGCGATCGGGGCCAGCCATACACCTTGGGGGTTGAGCAGCGTGTAGCGAGCCAGTGCGAGGCGCGCGGCGAGAATGAGGCCGCACTCGGCGAGTCCTCCTGCCAGCGACGCCCCCAGCAGGAGCCACCAGAACGTGGAGGCTCCCGGCCCTCGATGTCCGTGCGTGTCGGTCGGAATGCCGGTCATGTTCGGTTGGTAAGTGAAAGCGTTGCCCAGGTTGACGGGAACTCCCAGACGCAGCATTGCACGAAACCTAGCAAGGGGCGGGCCGGGAGCGGGCGCGCGGTGCCCGCCCCCGGCTTCCCCTGAGGCACGGCTTGCCCGCGTCCCCGTTCACCGCTAGCGTTTCGGCCGCGCCTCGTGCGCGGCGCCGTGAGACGCATGGCATGAACTGTGCTCGCCCCAGCACGCAGAGCGTCGGAGTTGCTGGCGTCTCTCGCGCAACAGACGCCGATGGGCAGCGGCCCGCGGCCCCATGGTCTCGCGCCTGCACGTCCCGGCGTCGCGACCGAACTTCTGACTCATGGATCGTGTGAACGACTACATAGAAACCTCGTCAGCTGCGACAGGGCCGGGCCGGCGTTTCGCCGACGTGCTCGTCACCGCCGTCGCGGTGGCGCTGGTCACGGGCCTCCTGCACGCGTTCGTCTCGTGGATTCTACGCGACGTGATGCACGACCTGCTGCGCACGTACATGTCGCCTGACACCGCGTGGATGGCGCCGCTCGGCTACCTGCTGCTCTTCGTACCGCTGGCGCTCGTCCTGGCCGTTGTGGCAGCGACCATCGCGCGACTCAACGCCCTCAAGTGGAGCGTGCTCCTCTTCGGCACGCTGGGGGTGTTTTCCTTCCTGCTCCTCTTTCCACGGCTGCATCAGTACGCATCGCTGGCCCTCGGTGTCGGCGTCGCTGTGCGCCTTGCGACGAGCGCGGCGCAACGCGCGGACTCGTGGCGCCGGACGCTCTCCCGTATCGCGGTGACGCTGAGTGTGGCGGTAGTCCTGCTGTGGGGCTACCAGGTGGGTGGTCGCCGGCTGCAGGAGCGGCGCGCGATTGCCGCGCTGCCGGACGCACCGCCCGACGCACCCAACGTGCTGCTGCTGATTCTCGACACGGTGCGGGCCAGCTCGATGTCGCTCTATGGCGCCGAGCGTTCCACCACGCCGCAACTGTCGGAGTTCGCGAAGAGCGGGGCGGTGTTCGACTGGGCCTTTTCGACTGCCTCGTGGACGCTGCCGTCCCACGCGTCGATGTTCACGGGACGCTACGCCAGCCAGCAGACCGGGAACTGGAACTCCCCGCTCGACTCATCCTATCCCACCCTTGCCGAAGTTTTCGGTCGACACGGTTATGCCACGGCCGGCTTCACGGCCAACCTCGTGGCGACCCCTCGGGGCTTCGGCCTGGATCGCGGATTCTCGCGCTACGAGGATCATCGCAACACCATCGGCCAGTTCGCGCTGACGACCTCCCTCGGGCAGGCACAGTCGCTGCGCAATGCGTGGGACGCCATCGTGAGGCAGCGCTGGATCGGGCGGGCCGTGCGTTCCCTCGCTTCGTTCGACTTCGAACCGCGCTACTCGTATCCCGACCACGACGCCAAGTCCGCCTCGCTCATCGCGGGCTCGTTCCTGCGCTGGCAGGGAGGCGTGGCCGGCCGTCCGTATTTCGCGTTCCTCAACTTCTTCGATGCGCACGGACCGTACGAGTCGCCGACCCGCTACGACACGCTGTTCGGCCGCAGCGACCGCGTGCGGGACAAGTATGACCGCTCCATCCGCTACATCGACGACGAACTGGCGGCGATGTTCGACACGTTGCGCGCGCGCGGACTGCTCGACAACACGATCATCGTGCTCGCCTCGGATCATGGCGAACAGTTCGGCGAGCATGGGCTCGCCTGGCACAGCAACTCCCTCTACGAGCAGCTGACCCACGTGCCACTCTTCATCCGCTTTCCTGCCCGCGTACCGGCCGGTGTGCGTGTCACGCAGCAGGTGTCCCTGCGTGACCTGGCGGCGACGCTGGTGGACCTCGCGGGCCTGCCGGCGGGGCATGGCTTCGGCGGCGTCACGCTTGCACCTACATGGCAGTCTCCCGGGGGACGCGGCAGCGCGGCCCTCTCGGAACTGAGCCGCGGCGTCAACGCCGACGTGAGCAATCTGAACGCCAAAGGTGACATGCACGCGCTGGCCGATGACTCCCTGCACTACATCCGGAATGGCACCGGCACGCACGAGCTCTACGCGTACCGGCGCGATCCCCGAGAAACGCAGGAACTCTCCACCGGCGCGCACGCGGCGCTTGTCCCGTCGTTCGAGGCCCGCGTGAAGGCGGCCCTGCGCGAGTCGCCGTCTTCGCCACGGGCGGGACAGCCACGATGAACGACGCCACGTCTGCCGCGGACCCGGTGGATCGCCGGCCGGCACGCGTTGCGGATGTCCTGTGGCTCGCGGTCTGCGGCGCGCAGCTGGCGGCACTCGGGCACTTCCTGTACGTCCAGTTCCTCCTGCATGTCTTACACGTGTTCACCTTCACCAACCGCGAGTTCGCGTGGCTGGCGATGGTGGGCTACCTCGTGTGCTTTCTCGTCGTCGCCGTGCCGGTGGCCGTTGCCGCGCGGCTGATGCGGCGGCTGTTCAGCGTGCAGGTGGTCGGCGCAATATTCGCCTCCCTGGGATTGTTCGCCCTGCTCCTGCTCACGCAGAAGCTCCACCCCGTGGCGCAGCTGCTGCTCGCGGTGGGACTGGGCGTTCAGGTGGCCCGGCTGCTGTTCCGCAATCCCGCCGACGGCATGCGGCGAGTGCGCGTGGCCACGGTGGTGGCCGTGTTGGCGTTAGGCACGCACGGGGCGCTCGCCTATGCGGCGCCCCGCTTGCAGGAGCGATGGATGACGACCGGCGATGTGCCCGAGACCGGCCGCGACGCGCCGAACATCATCCTGCTCATCCTGGATACGGTGCGCGCGGCCAACCTCAGCGTGTACGGGTACGACCGCCCGACAACGCCGAACCTCGAGCGCATGGCCGCCGAGGGCACCGTGTTCCTGCATGCCTTCGCGACGGCCCCGTGGACCGCGCCGTCCCACGCCAGCATGATGACCGGGCTGTGGGCCAGCGAGACGCAGGCTGACTATCTGCAGTCCATGGTCGACAGCGTGACCACGGTGTCGGAAGTGCTCACGTCGCGCGGCTACGTCGCCGGTGGCTTCATGGCCAACACCGGGTACGCGGGTCACCAGCTCGGCATCTCACGCGGCTTCACCCACTTCGAGGATTTTCCCCTCTCGTTTCTCCAGGCCATGTTGAGCACGACGTTCGTCCAGACGAGATCGGGACAACAACTGCTCGACGGCGTGCGGGGCGGCGGATTGTGGAAGATCCGCCGCGCCATCACGCAGCCCGACCTGCGGACCGACCGCGTGCGCACGGCGGAGCCGCAGAGTGCCGCGACCATTGCCCACAATTTCTTCGCATGGCGGGACGGCATCCCGGCGCGTCCCTACTTCGCCATGCTCAACTTCATGGACGCGCATGCCCCCTACGAGCCGCCCGACGGCTTTCGCACGCGTTTCAACGAGGGGCGCCGCGAACTCGATGCCTACGACGGGGGCATCGCCTACGAGGACAGCATCATCGGGACGATCGTTAGGCGGCTCGAGGAGCGAGGCGACCTCGAAAACACCGTGCTCATCATCACGTCCGATCACGGGGAGCAGTTCGGGGAGCACGGCCTGGGGTCCCATGGCAACTCACTTTACCTGCCTTTGCTGCACGTGCCGCTCATTGTGCGGGCGCCGGGCCGGGCACCCGCCGGCCAGCGGGTCGCGACCATCGTGACGCTGCGCGACCTGGCGGCGACGCTGGTGGATCTTGGCGGAGCGCCAGCGGGTACGATGCCGGGCGTCTCGCTGGCTGGCGCGTGGCGCTCCGGATCCAACGCGGGATTGAGCCCCGTGATGGCGGAGGTCTCGCCCGCCATCAACCCGGCGCCGCGTAATCCGACCCGGCGGGGTCCCATCAAGTCGATGATCGACTCCACGTGGCACTACGTGCGGTTCGGGGATGGGGTGGAGGAGCTCTATGCATGGCAGAGTGACTCCGCGGAACTCGAGAATCGCGCGGGCACCGCCGCGGGGATGGTGCAGTCGCGGGATATGCGCGAGCGCATTGCCGAGACGTTAGGTATTCGCTGGCCCGGTACACGCGTCGGTCGCTATTGATGTCGGCGTCGGAGACGCGCGATGGCGCGGGCGCCGGTCGGTATTACGTTGCACGAGTCGTCAGCCCACCCGGAACATGATGCGGTATCGAGTCTTTGGCGGCGTCTTCGCGGCGCCGTTTGCCTTTCCGGAGCTCCGAAGCGAACCCGAGGGGCCAGCGCCGGACTGGAACCTGCGCGTGGCGGAGGGGCCGCTGCCGTCTGTTCCGTCCACCACCGTGGGTCGGGAGCAACTCGCGGCGGGAGTCGAGGCGCAGTTGCAGCGCACCGGCCACGGACTGCGGCTCACGTTCGACGATACTGGCACCTTCGACATCCTTCGCGGTGGCAGTGAGATCGAGTGGTATCCCGCGAGCGGGAGCGACCCGGAGCTGGTGCGCGTGGACATCATCGGCCGCGTGCTGGCGGCGGCCTCGCACGAGCAAGGGCTCCTGTGCCTGCACGGCAGCGCGGTGTCGATTGATCGCGTGGCGGTGGGCTTTCTCGCGCCCAAAGGATCCGGCAAGTCCACGCTCGCGATGGCGCTGGCGTCGCAGGGCGCGCGGCTGCTCACCGACGACACGCTGCCCGTGGAACCGCACACGTGTCTGGCTCGGCCCGGTGTGCATTCGGTCCGGCTCTGGAACGACGCCGCCGAGCGATTCGCGTCGCTGGGTGACTGGCGGCTGGGCCTGAGCGACAAGCGCACGTTTGATGCGCTCCCCGACTCGCTCATTCAACACGACGCTGTACCGCTCGCGGCACTGTATGAACTGGTACCGTCAAGCTCGGGCGAACTCCCGGGGAAGGTGCAGCGCACGCAGCGCGTGCCCGCGCACGGTGCGGTCACGCTCGTGCAGCATTCGAAGCTGGGCGCGCTGCTGGGCGGCGCCGAGAGCCTTCGAGTCTTCGACGCGTGCGCAAGCATTGCCGCTGCGGTTCCCGTGTACCAACTGGACGTCACGCGAGCATTGGACGCCGTAGACGAGGTGGCCGCTACCATAATGCGCTGGCACCGATGAGCAGCCTCGTCGTCCTCGTCGGGACCCCCGGCGTCCACGATGAGGAGGTAGCGCGGACGCTGCTCGCGCAGGCGCTGCGTGACGTGTCGTGCACCGTCGCGATCGCCCGTCCGGCCCCCGAGGTCATGCTGGGAGTCGCGTCGCGCGAGTGGGACGAACCGGCCTCCCGTCGACTGGCCTCCGACGGCCGGTTTACCGTGGTGGCGCACGGAGCCATCTACTACCGCCACGACCTCTCGGCGGCACTTGCTGGCGCCGGATTCGCTCCCCTGGCGCCCGAGGCATCGGCCGCAGAGGCGATCGTTGCAGCGATAGGGGCATGGGGAGCGCAGGGCGTATCTCGCCTGGAGGGCGAATTTGCGTTCATCGCCTGGGACGCGCGCGAGCGCCGGCTGACGGCCGCGCGGGATCACGGCGGCTCACGCGGCCTGTACTACACCCAGATTGGAGCGGGACTGGCCGTGGCCACTGCGCTGCGCACGATACGACGCGTGCCCGGATGCTCGGCCGCGCTGAATGTGCTCGCGATCGCGGAGGACGTAGCCGATATCGATCTGGCCGTGACCTCGGAGACGGCCTATTCCGCCATCGTCCGCGTTCCGGCCGGCCATGTCGTGGAGTGGCAGCAAGGCCAATCGCCCGACGTGAGGCGCTGGTGGGAGATCCCCGTGTTTCAGCGCGATTCCGGGCTTCCATTCGACGAGGCGGCAGCCGAGCTGCGGCAACTCATCGCCGACGCCGTGCGGGAGCGCAGCGACCTCGCGCGGGGTACCGCGGTGATGCTGAGCGGGGGTTACGACTCCAGCGCCGTGTATGCGGCCGGCAATTGGGCCCTCGGCGGGGAAGGGCGCGACGCTCCCTTGCGCGCGGTCTCGCTGTCGCATCCGGAGGGTGATCCGGGGCGCGAGGATGAGATGATCGAGCAGATCGTCCAGCGGTGGTCCGGGTCAACCCACTGGATCCCGTCCGAGGAGATCCCGGCCTTCGATGATCCGCTTGATCGGGCACGTCTTCGGGATGATCCCTCTTCTCATACCTATGAGCTCTGGAACGCGGCGCTGGCCGCCGGATGCCGGAATGCCGGCTCGCGCATCGCGATGAACGGAAATGGAGGCGACCCGTGGTTCTCGGTGTCGCCTCTCTTCCTGGCCGACCTTTTTCGACGCGCGCAGTTCGGCCCCTTTGCGCGCGAATGGAAGGCGGTGGTGGGTCGCATGGACTGGCACCGGCTGTTCAAGGTCGCGATTCAGCCAAATCTCTCGCCGGTGCTGTTACGCGCCATCGCCATGGCGCGCGGGGGGCGTCCGGTCAGCGATCGCAACGCGCGACCGATTCCGGAGTGGCTGCACGATGACCTTCGCCGTTCGCCGGAGCTGCGGCTACGGCGCCAGTTGGCCGTTCCGCGTCGTCGGGGCGAGTCCCTTTCGGCTGCCGAGCAGGCCTGGTTTCTCCAGGCTTCGTTTCCGGAGCGAACAAACCTGCTGGTGTTTGAGATCTGCCAGCGTGAGGGAGTGGAGCTTCGGACGCCGTTGCTGGACTCGCGGGTAATACGGTTTGCGGCCACCAGGCCGCGGTGGGAAGCGAACTCGGGTCGGCAAAACAAGCGTTTGCTTCGGCGGTCCATGGAGGGGCTGCTTCCCGCTGAGATCGTAGCTCCCAGGGCGAGCAGAACCGGTCTTCCTACCACGTATTTTCACCGGACCATGCATGCGCACCTGCTCAATGCCCGTCAGGAGTTTCGCAGTGGCATGTTTCTCGCAGATCAAGGCATTGTAAGCCACCGCAAACTGCTCGGCGCGCTCGACGACTATATTGAAGGGCGTGACGAGGACTTGGAACGCGGGGTGGCATTGTTTTCTGCCATTCAGGCGGAGTGGTGGTTCAGGACCGGCGATTCGAACTGATCCGTCGCGAGGCGGGGCAGCGGGCCCCGGTAGCAGGCAGTACGGTGGCACAAGCGGCCACAGCAGTACTAGCGATCACGGGGGATCGCGTGGAGCCGGGGCCACTATCCCGGTGAAAATTACGGAGGAAGTAATGTACCAGACACCTGAACTGACGAAGTTCGGAACGTTCCGCGAGATCACGCTGCAGGGCAAGTATGGCGTGAAGGACGGCGCAGCCAAGCGCAACGACGGCTGCACCTACGATCCTTCGGGTCGCTGCTCGTAAGCTTGCAAGGCGATCGGCTCGGGCGCTGCAGAGTCGCCCGAACCGAGTTCCGATGGAGTAAGTAGTCGCACAGCGCCGCCCGGTTCGTCCGAGGTGGCGCTGTTGCATTCTCCCAGCATCGCCTGTTCCGGACGCGACACCTGAAGACGGGCACCGGAAATTGTGGCCGAGTGCGCTTTCTCGCGGGATAGTTGTGCTCCTCTCTCTCAAGAGATAGGCGCACGCTATGAAGACGCCCCCGTGAGCAAATTCGCGATTTTTTTTGAGGCGTCGCCGTTGCCGAACACAGCCGGTGGAGTCTGGCTCGGACGCCGCCACGTCGAGACCGCGGAGGCGATATGTGATGCGTCGGTCCCGGCCAGCACGTTCCAGCCGCTGGCCACCGTCTCCACCCACTCCGTTTCGGGCCGCAGCGTGAAGCAGGGGATGCTGAAGAAGAACGCCTCCTTCTGCACCCCGCCCGAATCCGTAAGGATGCCGCGCGCGGCTTGCTCGAGCCGGAGCATGTCCAGGTAGCCCACGGGATCCACCAGGCGCACCTGCCGCCATTTCGAATGCGGCGTCTGGTCGGCGAGGCGCTGGCGGGTTCTCGGATGGATCGGAAAGATCACCGGGGCATCCAGCGCATCCAGGGCCTCCAGCAGCGACAGGAGCCGCGCGGGCTCGTCGGTGTTGTACGCCCGATGGATGGTCGCCAGATAGAATCCCCCCTCCTCCACCTGCAGCGTCTCGAGCACGCGTGACTCGGCTTTGGAGAGCGAGCCGAAGTGCTGCACTGCATCCAGCATCACGTCGCCCGTGAGGTGAACCCCGTGCTGGAGTCCTTCGCGGCTCAGGTTCTCGACGGCCGTCGATGTCGGGCAGAGGAGCAACTCGGAGCAGTGGTCGGTGAGCACCCGATTGTGCTCCTCCGGCATGCTGCGATTGAACGAGCGCAGGCCGGCCTCCACATGCGCTATCGGGATGCCCAGTTTGCAGGCCGCGACGGCGCCGGCGAGCGTGCTGTTCGTGTCACCGTACACCAGTACCCAGTCCGGGCGTTCCTCGAGCATCACGTCCTCGAGGGCCATGATCATCCGCCCCGTCTGGGCGCCGTGCGACCCACTGCCGATCTCCAGGTTCCGATCGGGGCGACGAATGCCCATCTCGTCGAAGAACACCTGAGACATCCGGTCGTCGTAGTGCTGGCCGGTGTGCACAAGATGCTCATGAATTGAGGCGCGTTGCAGCGCCCGCCCGACCGGCCACGCCTTGATGAACTGCGGACGTGCGCCGACGATGGTGAGAACCTTCATGCGTGCTGCTCCGCCAATGTCATGGGAATGGGGCCAGCCGTTTGACGTACAGGACCGCCGGAATGCCGAAGCGGGTCACCGCGCCTCGCCCCTCGAAGCCCTCCTTGCGAACGAAGCCGTTCGCAACCGGCTCGTCTACAACGGGCTTGCAGAATACCTTCACCTCTTGCACCCCCAGCTGCGCGAGATGCTGGCAGGCGCGCTGCAACAGCTCATGCGCCACATTGGGTGCGTCGCCCGCGCGTGACCGCTGCGCGCCGCGCACGCGCGGAAGCAGGCCGATGGAGAGGAGCTCGGCGCGAACTTCGTCACCCGCTTCGCCTCCTCCCGCGAGCACCGCTGCAGCGATCCGAATGACGTACGCCAGTCGCGTGGGGGAGAGCAGGGCGGGAAGCAGGGCCCAGGTGAAGGCCAGCGCATGCTTGATGTAGGCCGAGCGGAGCGCCGCCACTACATCATGCGTGTAAATGATGAATCCGACCAGCCGGCCCTCGAGGAAGAATCCATCCACCAGCACTTCGGACTCCGCGAGCAGCGCCCGGAAGTACCGCACCGCGAAGCGCTCGCCGAGCCGAGCCGCCATGGTGTCGGGCAGCGCGACACGAGCCAGCGCAATGAGGGCTGGAATGTCGTGCTCGTCCAGCGTGCGGGCCCCGTCGCCGCTCACGGTTGGGGGGCCGGGCCGGCCGCCGCGGGAACGGGGGTGAGGTATCCACGCACGCCCCGCAGGTAGAGCACGACGCCGGCCGGCGCCAGCGCCACAAAGAGCACGCGCATGCCGAGCATCATCTCAGCCCCGCCGGTCATGCCCGCGATACGAAACAGCGAGTCCACCGCCGCCTCGGTGAAGCCGATGCCGCCGGGGGTGATGGGCACGTTGTTCAGCACGAATGCCGACGCCGCAAGGAATCCGCCGAGCACAGCGTGCACGGTGCCGGGATTGGTCGCCAGCTGCAGCAGGATGACGCATCCCACCGCGCAGAGGTTCGCCGCCACCGCCCATGTCAGCGCGCGCACGAGCGCGCCGGTGTCGGAGCGATATCCGTGAATCGTCTCGAGCACGCGCGCGGGATAACCACGCAAGGGGAAGACGCGCAGCACCCATTGTACGGGGGCGCTCGCGATGCCCCTGCGGGAGAGCGCCACCAGCACGGCGCCCACCAGCGCCGCCGCCGCTGCCGCCGACACCACGAGCACCGAGATGATCACCGGGCTGCCGCGCACCACCGCCGGGAAGAACGGCGCCAGCAGGAGGGGCAGCAGGAGAATGCCGGCGAGGCCAATCACCCGATCGAGCAGTACGATGGTGGCGATCTCGGTCCGCCGTCCCGTGTGACCTCCTGAGGCGTACCAGACGCGAATCAGGTCACTGCCGATAGTCGGCAACAGGAAGTTTGCCGCGTTCCCGATGAGTGTAAGCCGGAGCGAGTTGCCCAGCGTCACGTTCAGCCCACAGGGTTGCGTGAGGATGCAGAAACGCCACGATGCCATCACGAACCCCGCGAACAGGACCGCCAGCGCGGCCAGGGTCAGCGGCCAGGCGTGCAGCAGCCCTCCCAGCCGGTGCCATTCGATGACGCCGCTCACCGCCAGGTACCAGATCATCGCCGCTGCAATCAGCACCCGAAGGGCGGGCAACAGCTGCCGGGCGGAGATTCGGCGCCGGGGCTCGCTCATGGACCGGCGGCGCCGTCGCCGCGCCGTTCGTAGATGCGAATGGGTGGATTGACCACGGGATGATCGAGGGCCGGCCTCGGCCACCACGTCACGAGCGCCGGTGTCTCGAATACCGGGGGGCGCTCATAACCGAGTGAGCCGTTCTCGAGGGCGCGGAAGATGGCCGGCGGGCAGGACGCGGTGTACGGCTTCCCGGGATTGGTGTAGTCGGGCACGATGACCACGAATCGTGGCTGACGCTCGCGCCAGGCGGCGGTGATGGCCTGCACCGCGACATCGGTGGTGTCGGCGCGGTACATGCTGCCGCGAAAGGGAATCGCCTGACGCGACGACAGCCACGCGGGCATGGGTGGATGCTTGTGTTCGGACCCGAAGTATTCGAGCGCGTCGCCAGGCCGCGCCGTGCGAGCGAGCCACTCGCCGGCCGCATAACGAGAGTCGCGCAGCATGACGTACGTCAAGTCCACCGCCCAGCTCACGAGCACCAGCGCGGAGAGCGCCGCCAGCCCGAGCACCGGCGCGCCCCGCGTGCGCCGCGACTGCCATGCCTCCCAGGCGCCGCGTCCCGCGTAGAGCGCGAGGACATACGCGGCGGGCATGAGGTAGCGCAGTTGGGCGGCGCGCGCCGAGAAGAACAGCACCGCGAGGTATCCCACGGCCGAAAGCATGAGGATCGCGTCACGCTGCCGTCGGCGAGCGATGATCGCCATCGACACGACGGCAAGCACGAGCCCGGGCCAGCTGAGACAGTCGGCGAGATAGCGCGCGAGGCGCGCGATGAAGTCGGCGTGCCCGGCGAGCGTGCGCGGATAGTACGTGACGAAGACGACTGCGTTGGCCTCCAGGTCCTGCAGGCGCGACCGTATGAACTCGATGTGTGCGCGCCAGCGAGAGAAGTCGACGATCATCCCGCCGAACAGCGCATACGCCAGCAGCGCCGTGGCGCCTCCCGCGAGGGCAATGCGCCAGAACGCGCGGCTTCGCCATGGCCGCTCCGAACGTCCCGGTTCGGGGAGGACGAGCATCACGAAGGGCGCGAAGACAAACGATGCGAAGGCGGGTTCCTTCGTGGCGACAGCCATGCCCACCAGGAGGCCGAAGATGATCGACCGTCGCATGGTGTGCCCGTAACGCACGATATGCGCGAACGCGGCCAGCCCCGCCGCCGTGAAGAAGAGCACGGGCACGTCCACGTTCGAATTGCGCGCATAGTAGAACATCGGATACATGAGCATCGCGGCGACCGCCGAGGCGACCCCGCTTCGCTCATCCCAGAGCACGCGGCCTGTCTCGTAGGCGCACAGCACGATGCCGACGCCGAGCAGCACCGAGAGGAAGTGCGCGATACCCGTGAGCGTGGCCAGCGCGTTGGCCGGATCGGCGAAGCCGTGCGGGAAGGCGGCGCTGGGGCTCTGCAGCTGCCCGGTCGCGTAGAGATAGCCCATGTACGGCGTGAAGGCCCCGAGCACCATGAACGGGTGCAGCATGGGGTAGCCGAGGTTGGGATTCTGCGCCGCCTTGGGATGCAGGATGTCGTCGGCCTGTGCCAGCGGACCTAACGGCGGCTCGTCATCCACCCCCCAGGCGTTGGTGCGGTCGGCCGCCGTGGCGTGCGGCGCGCCCCACCAGAAGCCGGGTGCATAGGCGAGGAAGGCCAACAGCGCGAGCGTGAGACGGGTGCGACCAATACGCGTCCACCACGCCGTACGCGAGCCTTGCGGGCGGGCGTCCCGATTCACTTCCATTCGGCTGGCCGAGAGCTCAGCGCACGGCGGCGACGGCGCGACGATCTCCACGGGGAAGCAGGCGGTCCCCGTCGACGAACGCGCGATACCAGAGTTCCAATGACAGCAGCCCCCAGAGAGGGCGCCCGAAGGCCGCGTCCTTCTGCAGCAGCTGTTCGACGCCCTCCATGCGATACACGCCGCGCTGGCGCGCGCGATCGCTGAGCATGATGTCGCAGACGAAGTCGCGAATGGGGCCGCGGAGCCACTCGGTGAGCGGCACCGGGAAGCCCATCTTGTCGCGGCGGCTGAAGACGACCTCGGGAATGAACGGCTGCACCGACTCACGGAAGATGCGCTTCGAGTCGCCGCCCTTGAAGCGCATGGCGGGCGGCATGCGCGTGACCAGCTCCGCGATGCGATGGTCGAGCAGCGGGACGCGCGATTCCAGCGACACGGCCATGCTCGTCCGATCCTCGACCTGCAACAACGCCGGCAGCAGCGTCTTGAGGTCGAAGTTGGTCATCTTGTTGAAGTAGGACTTGGTGGAGGGGTTGTTGAAGATCTGCGCGTACGAGTCGAACATCCGGCCGCGCGAGGTCGCCGTCCACACATCCGGGGTGATGAGCGACTCCGCATCGTCGATGCGGGACACGAGCCGGAAGTAGCGCTGGTCCATCTCCTCGAACATCCCGTCCTTGAAGAAGCTCTGCAGCATGGGGCGGTACTGCTTGAGCATGCCCAGGCTGGGCGAGATCGAATCCCAGGAGACGAGGTACTGCGGATCGTTGCCGGTGCCATAGATGGCGCCCTTCATGGCCTGCTCGAGGTAGGCCACGAGGTAGCGTGCGTAGCCGCCGAAGAGTTCGTCGCCGCCCTGGCCGCCCAGGACCACTTTCACGTTGTCGCGTGCCAGCTTCGAGACGCTGTACTGGGGAAAGAGGCCCGGCCCGGCGGCCGGCTCATCCATCATGTAGATGAGCCAGGGCAGCGTATCCGTGAACTCGCGCGCGGTGGGCCACACCTCGTGATAGTCGGCGCCCACGTTGGCCGCGACGGCGCGCGCGTAGCTCGACTCGTCGTACTGCGGTCCCTCGCGGAACGCCCCGGTGAAGGTCTTGAAGGTGCCCGGGTAGTGCTTGGCCGCGAGTGAGACGACCGTGGACGAGTCGATGCCGCCCGAGCAGTGCGCGCCGACGGGCACGTCGCTCCGCAGCTGCAAGCGGACGGCGTCGTTCAGCACCTCCACCAGCTGCTCGCGGTAGTATTCCTCGGTGTGGTGGAAATCCAGCTCGTAGTTGTAGTCCCAGTAGCAGACGTCCGCGGGCGCGTGGTCGCGCCCCGGCCGGAACGTGATGTAGTGTCCGGGTTCCAGCTTCCGGATATCGCGGAAGAGCGTCCGCTCGCCGAGGCAGAACTGGAAGGTGAGGTACTCCTCCAGTCCTTGGGCGTCGGGGTGGGCCGCGACCATTCCGGTGTTCAGGATCGCCTTGGGCTCGCTCGCGAAGAGCAGCTCGTGATCGGTGAGGGCCCAGTAGAACGGCTTGATGCCGACGCGGTCGCGGGCGGCGAACAGGCGCTGCTGGCGGGCGTCCCAGATGGCGAAGGAGAACATGCCATTGAGCCGCTCGAGGCAGCGCTCGCCCAGCTCCTCGTACAGATGGAGGATGACCTCCGTGTCGCTCTGCGTGCGGAACTGGTGGTGCCGCACCAGCTCGCGGCGCAGCTCCACGTAGTTGTAGATCTCGCCGTTGAACGTGATCCAGATCGTGCCGTCCTCGTTGCACATGGGCTGCTGCCCCGTGCCGAGGTCGATGATGGCCAGCCGCTTGTGCCCGAGGGCCACGGGGCCATCGATGTGCACGCCTTCGCCATCGGGTCCGCGGTGGGCCAGCGAGTCCAGCATGATGCCTAACGCTTCCGCGTCAGGCGGCTGTTCACGATTCCGGGAGATTATTCCGGCAATGCCGCACATTCGCGCTTGATCTCGAGAGTTTCCACGGGACGGCCGTCCGGCCCGTATGCCGTCAGGGCCCGTTCCTTCACGCGCTGGTTCCACACGGTGCCCAGCTCGCCCCACGGGTAGATGTACTTCGCAATCAGCACGAGGTACCCGAGCGTGGTAAGGCTCGTGACCACCTTGCTCTGGCTCAGCTTCTGGTCGTAACGCAGGACAAAGCCCACCTCGCCCACCCGGGCGCCCATCATCTTCGCCTTGATGATTTTCTCCACGGTGCCCGTGAAGCCCATGCCCTTGAGGTCGATGAACCGGTTGCCGTAGATGTCGATCGCATCCTTGAGCCACGCCACGCGGTACGCGCGGAAGCCGCTCGTGTACTCCCACACGCCGTCAATGGGGAAGACGATCTTCATGAGCGTGTTCGCACCGCGGCTGATGAACTTGCGGTAGCCGTCCACCCCGATCTGGTCACCGCCAGGTGCATAGCGCGACGCGATGACCACCTCGTAGCCCTCGGCGAGCTTCTCGCTCATGGGGATGATGTACTTCGGGTCGTGCGTGTCGTCGCAATCCATGCGCACGAGGATGTCGTGGCGCGTGCCCACCTCCGCGACGTACTCGAAACAGTCACGGATCGTCTCGCCGAGCCCGCGATTCCGCTTGTGCTGGATCACGTGCATGGGGTAGCGGTGCACCAGGTCGCGCAGGATCTCCGCGGTGCGATCGCGGCTGCCGTCGTCGCCGACGACGATCTGGTATTCGGCGCCGAGCACGCGCATCGCCTGGTCGATCTTCTCGGCCAGCGGTTCGAGCGCGTCTTCTTCGTTGTAGGCGGGGAGGACGACGTAAATCATGCGGTAGTGCGCTCCTTCGTATCCGTCAGCGGCAAGCCGATCATATGGTGCCCGGTGCTTCGTTCCACGCGCACCACGTGGTCCGCGCCGAACGTTATCACCTGTCTCAGCCGGCAGGGTTGCCCTGCCGACAGTGTCCCGGTCCAGCCATCCAGCGGGGCCGGCGCGAGGTGGATCAGCTCACTGGCGTGGAAGTACTTCGCCGACCCCATGTGCATAGGTAGCAAGGACCGTTCAAGCGAGGCAAAGGTGACACGAAGGTCGTCCTGCGGGACGACTTCGTCCTCCACGATGATGCGATCCCCCTCGAAGGAGAGCGCGCGTCGCAACGTCCAGGGCCCCCGTTGGCGGCCCGTGATGAGCCGAGCAATTATCATGCGACGAACCAGCGCCCCGAGGCGCACCGAGCGGAAGACGGTGAGGTTCAAGATGCGTAGCACCAAGAACTTGACCGGTGTGAGCACCTCGTGCTTGAGGGCCGCGAAGTGCGCCACAACCGTCGGTCGGGACAGCGTGTCGAGCGCTCCTGGCTCGGACTCCCCGAGGTGATGCGAGACCCACTGTCCCTCCGCCGTCGCCAGCGCGAACCCCGAGTCCTCGTACGCCAGCTCCTCCCGCTCCCGGTCGAAGACGCGAAGGACGCCGCCCTTGGAGAGGTTGCCGACCGCAAAGTAGCGTTGCGTGGCTGCAACGACGATTCGCGAATCGTCGAATCGCGTCAACACATCGGACCGCTGGCAGGGGAGCAGCGGTCCTCCGGAGGCCCGCGCGGTGGCCATGGTGGCGGCGACGGCGTAGCTGAAGGTCAACAGGGGAAGGTTGTCATCGTCGCAGCGGAGCGGCACCACCACGTTGCCTCCGGGCATCCGCTGACCGACGTAGTCGGCGATGGCGCCCGCCATCGGGATGCGCGAGGCCAGGAGTTCGAGACCCCCGGGCGCGTACTGGCTGGTGTGGCGGCTTCCGTAGTTCCCCCCGATGGAGCCGTCCGGGTGCACGCAGTGCGAAAGAAAGTGCACGCTGCGGGCAAGCGCCGCCTGCAGGGCAGCGGTGGGTCGCTCCGCTTCGTAGAGCGCGAGGTACGTGAGGCCGAAGGTCTCGTAGCCGGGATCTGGACCGCGATATTCCTCGAACCAGCCGTCGGGCGACTGATGGCGCAGGATGGTCTCGATGACGGCCTCGCTCCGTGCCACCAGGGCGCCGTCGCCGAGCAGTCGCCCCGCCCGCAGGTAGGCGAGGGCGAACGCGGCCTGGTGGTTGTTGATGAACGCGTAGTCCTCATCCGAGTGCGCCGCGAAGCGGCAGGCACGCCGGACGGACTCGTGCAACCGGTCGCGCATCGCATCCGGCAGCTCGTCGCCTAACGTGCGGGCCGTGGTGGCGAGGCTCAGCACCATGGCGAGGGTGACGCCGTGATCCTGCGAGTACGGGGTGAAGGAATCGAAGGCGCCGTTGCGATGCTGCCGGTCGAGCGACGCGCTTACCGCATCCCGAATCCACTCGGCCAGGGGGGCGCGTGCCGCGTAGATGTTGCCCGGATGCGCCGTGCGGTACAGCGTGGCGAGCGTCATCATGGACGACTGCCACATGGTGAGCGGGAAGTCGCGGAACTTCCACGCCCAGTGCACCCGATCGAAGCTGCCGCGGGTGGGCGACAACCGCTCGCGGTCGAGCAACCCGAGCAGGCGCGGTGCCATTTGCAGCAGGACCGGCCAATAGCGCCCCTCGGGGGCGTCAGGCGTGGGCATCGTCGGGTGCCCGGTCCATCTGCTTGACGTAGTACCGCATTTCCTTTCCCTGGGCGAACGCGGTGCCGGAGTGTCGGGCACCGCAGCGTTGCACGAAGATGGTGCTGGGCACGTTGTCGGGCGGGACGACGACGAACCACGACGGCACGTTGTGCTCCCGGTACAGTGCCTCCATGCGCGCCATGAGCATGTGGGCGATGCTGCCGCCTATAGTGGCCTCGAACGGATTCGTACGGAACTGGGGGGAGACGCCGGCCACGATCCACCAGCCGCGGATTCCCTGGAGAAATGGCAGCTGGTCACGCCCGAGGTACCGCACGTTCCGGGCGAGGGCGATGAGCGATCGCGGCCGGCGCAGCACGCTGCGCAGGGCAGCCCACGCGAGGCCCACGGGGTGTCGCCTGACGAGGAATGCGGTGAGCGACGCGGCCTCCGAGGTGAACACATGAAAGCCCGCGATCACCCCGTCCGATCGCGCCACGTCGCAATGGAAGTGCGGATTGTCGAGGCTGAGCGCATAAAACGCCTCCGCCATGAATTCCGGACCGATCGTGGCCAGGGAATGACCATTGCGGACCGGATCGCCCAGCAGCTGAAAGTGCAGCTGTCCCAACTCACGGCAGTCCGATGCCCGATACCGTTCGATCACGAACGCCGTCATGCGCGCGGGAGGTCGGGTAATCGCACCGGGGCGGCCTCGATCGCGGGGGGCGTACGAGCGCGCGTCTCGTCGGCGGATGCCGCGGCGAGCGCGGTTTCGCGCTCGAGGAAGGCGTCCAGGATTTCGGATGGGGTCATGCCGCGCAATCGGTCGTCGAAGTTGGCTTCAGCAAACCGGGTGAGCCACGGACCGTAGTGCGGATAGAAGTCGGCATTCATGCCCCGCGAGTGGTAGTCCACGACGACGATTCCGCGCGTGGCGCTGGCGACCGCCAACAGCGCGTTGGCGGCGGCGTCCCGGTCCGCAATGTGGTTCCGCGCGAGGCGCCGGTCAAAGTGATCGTCCATCCAGGCCGGGGGCAGCTGCACGGTGGGCAGTTCCGATGTCGTGCCGGGATGAAACACGCGGAAAGGATGGCAGATGCCGCGCCTGAAGCCTGGATAGTACTCCAGGCCTAACGAGGAGTCGTACGCCAGTCCCGCCTCCCCATGGCGGCGGAGCGTTTCGTTCGGGTCGGAGGGGTCCAGGTGCCAGTAGTGGTGGCGATTGCCGCGGCACGCCCCGCCGGCGGCATCGGCAATGCGCTGCACCTCGTGGCGCAGCGTCTCGGCGCTGCGATGCGCGTGAAACGAGGCGTGCAGCCCGATTTCACAGCCAGCGTCCCGGAGCTCGGTGAACAGGCGCTGGAAGCGTGGCGCACGCACGTCGTAGAAGTCGTCGGGCGTGCCCATCGCGTATTGCAGCAGGGAGCCCTGCCGGGCCATGAAGTAGAAGCAGGGTCGTGTGCCGTAACGCGCGGCGAGCTCCACCCACTCGGCGAACGTCCAGAAGTGACTGCGACCCGTGGCCACCCGCGCCGCCAGCCCCACACCCGCCCGGCCGCGCGCGGCCAGTACCCGCAACACTTCGATGGGACGAATGATTTCCGGGTAGTCCACGTCGTGGGAAAAGGCGAAGGCGAAGCGTGCCTGCTCTCCCTCCCAGGCCCAGGGCAGGGCCCGCGAGCCCTCCGGGTCGAAGACGCGCCGCAGCACGTCTGCGTACAACGAGACGATCGGTCGCGCGAGCAATCCTTCGCGCACCAGCACCGACGCATCAAGGTCGAGGTCGTCGAAACGGCTGCGTGGGTACCCCGGTTCCGCGGCCCCCGTCAGCAGCCAGTACGACGCGAACACGCAGTCCGTCGGAAAGTCGAGGCGTTCCGTGTCGGCGCGTGTTTCACGCGCTGGCTCTCCCGGAAAGACGAGCACCGGCGCCGCGAGGCTCGTGTCATCGCGTGCCGATGTCGGCGCGTGCCGTGGAGCGTCGGCGAAATTCCATGAGACCGAGGGGATCGTGACGCGCGCCGAGACGTCACGCCGCGGACCGTAATAGAGGTCACAGGCCATGCCCTCCTGGTGCCACTGCAAACGCGTGGAGAAGCCCGCCGTGTGCAAGAGGGTGCGCAGCGCATAGCGCACCCCGGGCAGCGACGGGGCGATCGAAGGGTCGATCGCAACGAACACGGGCGGGCCAGCCCGGCGAACGTTCATCGGGCGCCGCCGGCGATGTGGGAGGGAGCGCGAGGCACGCACGAAAGGTAGACTTGAACGCGAGACGACACAGCGGCGGGAGCTCGGGAATGCGCGGGGCAGCCAGCGTGAAAATCCGCGTGGATGTTTTCGGGAACGGGAACACCGCTTGCAAGGACTGCACCGATCGTCCGCCGTGGTATGTCCTTCGCCGCCGAAACCTGTGATCCGAACGCCACCCCATCGCCTTCCCACGATGCTCACGCTGCCCGGACGATCGTGTCGGTCCGGCGTGGCCCTGTTGCTGGTCCTTTCGGCGTCGGTGGCGGGCGCCCAGGAGGGCGCGCGTCGCGGGGGGCTCGCGCTCGTGGGCGCCACGGTCATCGACGTGGTGTCGGGCGCGCGAACCCCCAACACGACGGTGCTGCTGCAGGGAGACCGCATCGTGGGCATGGGTCCGGCGGGCACCACGCGCGTGCCGTCAGGCGCACGAGTCGTGCGATTGCCGGGCAAGTTCATCATTCCCGGACTATGGGACATGCACGTGGAGCAGGCGCTCCCGCTCTGGGATCGCGCGCCGGTCGATTCCAATGCCGGCTTCTTTCATCCGCTCTTCCTGGCGTACGGCGTGACGGGGGTGCGCGACGTGGCGGGTCCCGTGGCCGTGCTGGGTCGCTGGAAGGACGAGATAGCGCGCGGGATGCGGGTGGGGCCGCGCCTCGTGTACTCCGGGCCGAAACTTGGCGCGGCGCCAGTCGCGCCCGGCGCGCCCTTTCCCGTCACCACGCGGAACGAGGTGTCGCGCAGCGTGGCCCTGTTGAAGGAGGGCGGGGCGAGCGCCGTGTACGTCTTGCAGCTGCGTCGCGACCTCTATCCCACGTTGTTTGCCGACGCGCGTTCCGCGTCGCTCGCGGTGGAGGGCAGCATTCCGTACACCACGAGCCTGTGGGACGCCGCGACGAATGGTCAGCGCGTGGTGGATCATCTGGACGCCGTCCTGGCCTCGTCGAGCACGGCCGAGGCGGCGTTGCGCCGCTGGCAGCAGGCGGTGGACGAGCGGCCGTGGTGGGCACGTGTGGCGTGGAAGCTTCGACTCATGCGGCCACCGTCGGAGGGACCGCAAATGACTCTCGAAGACTGGAGTGCCGCGCGCGCCAATTCTCTCTTCGTGCACCTCGCCGCACACCGCACCTTCCAGGTCCCGACGTTGCGGCTGCTCGGCACCGTCTATCGCTCCGCAGATTCGGCCGTCCGCCTGCCGCCGCGACCGCTGCAGCTCCGTGCGCCCCGCCGGCCAGTGGCAGGGTGGCCCAGCGCGCCGCTCGACCCCGCTGACCCTCGCGCGCGGGTGCACGACAAGATGCGGTGGAGCGTGGGTGCCATGCAGCGCGCCGGCGTTCCGATCATGGCCGGCTCCGACACGCCGAACCTGTATGCCGCGCCGGGGCTGTCCCTGCATGACGAACTCGCCCTGCTCGTGCGCGCGGGGCTGTCTCCGCTCCAGGCGTTGCAGAGCGCGACGTGGCGGCCGGCGCAGTATCTCGCGGCCACCGACACGTTAGGCTCGGTGTCGGCCGGAACAGTGGCCGATCTCGTGGTGCTGGACGCCGATCCCACACTGGATATTGCGGCGACGCGCGCCATTTCGTACGTGGTGTCGCGGGGACGGCTGTACGACCGGGCCGCGCTCGATTCGATGCGCGCACGGGGGACGTCGATGGCGCGCGACATCGAACAATTCTGGCTCATGAAAGAGAGCGGACGCAAATGACCGCCACGGTGGCATGGAGAAGGGGAGCGCGCACACTTGGAGTCGCCGCACTCGTGCTGTTCGCGGCGTGCGATCGCTGGGGTGGCGCCACAATCGAGGTGTCGGCGGGAGAACGCTTGCAGGTGATGCGTGGCTGGGAGGCACTGATCGGCGGGATGCCGGAGTGCAACCTGAGGGCGTGGGACCTCGCACGTGACCGCATCCTCGAGCTCTCCGCGAACGAACTCGGGCTCAATCGCGTGCGCCTGCCGCTGCGCAGCGGGACGGAGGCCCACCGCGATCCGTTCGTGCCCTACATGCGTGGCGAAACCACCTTCGAGGACTGGAAGCGCACGTGGACGCGTGCCGAGAATGACGATGCGGATCCGTTCCATGCGGATTCGGCGGGCTTTCAGTGGGGGTTCCTGGACTATACGGTCGAGACGGTCGTCGTTCCGTTGCGCGAAAAGCTGCGCGCACGCGGGGAATCGCTGTGGGTGAACCTGGACTATGTCGGCGGCCGGACTCCAATGCACGCTGACAATCCCGAGGAGTACGCGGAGCTCGTGCTGGCCGCGTTCGTACACCTGCGCGATCGCTTCGGGCTCGTGCCAAACTCGATGGAGATCATCAACGAGCCGAATCAGCGCGATACGTGGAGTCCGGAGCAGGTGGCGCGCGCGCTCCTTGCCGCGCGGTCGCGACTGGCGGCGGCGGGGTTCACCCCGCAGTTCATCGTCCCCTCCACCACGACGGTGGAAGCGTCGCTGGAGTATCTGGACGCGATGGTGCGGTTGCCCGGTGTGCGCGAGGCTATCGGCGAGGTGAGCTACCACGGATACGGCGGGGGCGCGCCCCCCGTTCTTCGCCTCGCCCAGCGCGCGCAGGAGCTAGGCTATCCGACCGCCATGCTCGAGAAAATGGGAGCCGATGAGCATGACCTCTATCGAGATCTCACCGTGGGGCAGATATCGGCGTGGCAGCAGTTTGCCATGGTGCACTGCGTGCAACCCGACAGCGGCGATGGCGGCGGAATCTATGTGCGCACAATTCAGGCAGACACGCTGCATCCGGTGACGGTACTCTCCACGAAGTCGCGTCGCCTGCGCCACTACTTCCGCTACATCGCGCTTGGCGCGCAGCGGGTAAAGGCCACCAGCAGCAACGACCGCGTCGAGGCGACGGCCTTCGTGAACCCCGACGATCGGGCAGTAGTCGTGGCGAATGTCGATCGCGCGCGCACCCTGCGCGTTCGCGGCTTGCCCGCCGGTCGCTACGGCATCCGCTACACCACAGATCGGGAGGACAACATCGAGGGGCGGGACACCGTGCTCTCAGCGGGGGCCACCCTCGAGACGCGCATGCCGGGAGTTGGCGTGATCACCATCTTCGGGAAGCGATGAGTTCCACCGCAGCGCGACGCGGACATCCGGCGGCCTGGCTCCTGCTCCTCGTGGCGGGCCAGGCGTCCGCCATCAGCCTCCTGCAGGCCGGCCCTGGCGTCGCGTACCCCCACTATCAGTTTTCCCGGCTGCTCTCCGCGCCATACATCATGGCGACGGCCGTGCTGCTGCTGCAAGCCGCCGCGGTGCTGTGGGGACTGCGGGGTGCCTGGACCGAGGGGTACCGCTGGCTGAGGCAACACGCCGGCGCGCCGGCGCTGCTGATGGGCGCTGCCCTCCTCGCGGTGCTGAGCGCCGCGGCTTCCCGAGATCCGCGCTACTTCGCCGCAGAGCTGCTGCTCGCGTTCGCTGTGCAGCTGTCGGCACTCGCCACGGTCCTGCTGCTGGCACGCTCGCTCGATGACGAGGCGTGCCGGCGCACGGGCCGCCGCCTCCTGCGCGTCCTTGGTGGTGAGGGAGAAGGCGCGACGGCGATCGCCCCCGATCGCTGGGCATGGCCGCTGGCGATGCTCGTGGTCGTGGTCTGTGCGTTCCTGGCCATCGTGGTCTACGAGGGCGTGCCGCACGTGCCCGACGAGATCGTGTACCTGCTGCAGGCGCGGTACTTCGCCGCGGGCTTGGTGCAGTTGCCCGCTCCGCCGGTGCCGGCGGCGTTCGACATCGACCTGATGTACTACGATGCCGACCGATACTTCTCGCCGGTCCCGCCGGGTTGGCCGGCGATTCTCTCGTTAGGTGTCCGCCTCGGCGTGCCGCTGCTCGTCAATCCGCTGCTGAGCGGCGTGAGCGTGCTGTTGCTGTACGCCCTGCTGCGCCGCCTCGGCACCCAGCGCGCAGCGCGCCTCGGCACGCTGCTCCTCGCCTCGTCGCCGTGGTTCCTCTTTCTTGGCATGAGCCTCATGACGCATGCGGCGACGCTGGCATGTACGCTTGCCGCCGCCCTCGGCATCGCGGAGGCGCGGCAGCGCCGCGCGGCGTGGCCCGCGGCGCTCGCCGGTCTCGCGGTCGGGATGGTGGGACTCATCCGGCCGCTCGAGGGGCTCGCCGTCGCGCTCGTGCTGGGCGTCTGGTCTCTCACGGCCAGCAGTCCGATATTCCGCCTCCTGCCGAGCATGGCGCTCACGGCCGTGACCGTGGCGGTGTCGGCGCTCATCCGTCCGTACAATGCCGCGCTTACGGGCTCCGCACAGCAGTTCCCGATCATGATGTACGTGAACAAGTACTACGCGCCGGGCGCCAACGACCTTGGCTTCGGCCCCGATCGCGGCATGGGATGGGGCGGGCTCGATCCGTGGCCCGGGCACGGACTGCGCGACGTTGTGCTCAATTCGATGCTCAATGGCGCGGCGCTCAACATGGAGCTGTTCGCGTGGGCCTGCGGGTCACTCGTGTTCGTGGTGGCACTCATCGTGAC
>JBDSVW010000104.1:0-34392 GCA_039927015.1 Gemmatimonadaceae bacterium
GCCGTCCCCTTGGGGATGGCGGCGCGCTTCGTTGTGTGCCCAGATCCTTCTGTGCCCGCGCGCCGTGCACGCCTGGCGGCAGGCGCGGCTTCGCGCCTACCGCGTCAGCAGCCCTGCATCGAGCACGAGCGAAGAGCCGGTGACGTACCGCGACCCCCGCGACGCAAGGTAGACCACCGCGGCCGCGACGTCCTCGGGCTCAATCCACGGCACGGGAAGCAGGTTGCCCGCCGATCGCTCGGCGATCTCTGCGGGAGAGAGCCCCTCCATTGAGGCGAGGCCATCATTCATGGGAGTGTTGACCCCGGTGGGATGAATGGCGTTCACCCGTATGCCGTGCTGCGCGAGCTCGATGGCCCACGACTTGGTGAGGCCGGTCAGTCCCCACTTCGAGGCAGCGTAGTGACTCAGCCGGCCCATACCACGCAGCCCGGCAATGGAGGAGTTGTTGATGATCACGCCGCGCTTCTGGCCGATCATGACGGGAATGATCCGTCGCGCCACGAGCCACGCGCCCTTGAGATTGATGTCGATCATCGTGTCCCAGGCGTCCTCGGTGAGCTCGTGCGCGAGGCCGTAGGCGCAGATGCCGGCGTTGTTGAACAGGATGTCGATCCGGCCGAAGGAATCGACCACCGACGCCACCGCTGCGCTGATGGCGGCATCGTCGCGCACATCCCCGGCAAACGCGAGGCACTCGCTGCCCGCAGCGCGCACGGCCTCGGCGAGCGATTCCAGTTCACTGGGCGTGGCCATGGCATAGCCGGGATACTCGAGTGGCCGGGCGACGTCGTACGCGGCGATGCGCGCGCCCTGCGCCGCCAGTGCGAGCGCAACCGCGCGTCCCTGGCCGTGGGCTGCCCCGGTGATGAAGGCGACCTGTCCGCTGAACTCAGCCATGCGTCTCCCGTGCGGAGCGGGCCGGGCCGCCGGCGCGGTAGGGCAGGAGGTAGTCGTCCAGCGGGACGGCAAGCGCGTTGTTGAACACATTGGTTGCGAGCATGATGGAGCCGAACGCGACCAACGCCACAATCTCCTGCTCGCTCATGCCCGCCGTCACACGTTCGTAGAGTTCGTCGGGAATCTCGTGTGGCGGGGTCGCGAGCGTCCTGCCAAGGGCGACGAGTCCCTCGTCGCGCGCCGACAGTTGCAAGTCGTCCGGATTCTCGCCGCCGTCGATGAGTATGCGGCGGAAGAACGTCGAGCAGATGAGGCAGTCGGTACCGGCGGAAATGGCGTGCGCAAAGAGCAGCGTGGCGCGCTCGCCGAGGACTGGCGTGACGGTGTCCCGCAGCGGATACCAGCTCATGAGGGCGTCGAACGCCGGCAGCGATCGCAGCAGCGTGCGCTTCATATTGGTGAGTTGCGCGGCGTGTGCGCGCTCATGGGCACTCGCCGCGACGCGTGCTTCGTCAGTCGCCAACGAGAGATCCGGGGGGAGGGGAGGTACGCGGGGCATGCAACGCTTCCGTTCAGCTGGTGGACGCGGCAGGGTATGACGATTTCAAGCTAGTGCGGGATTTCACGTCCGCACGCGCATTTGCAGCGCGAGCTCGAACGCGTCGGCAAGGCCTCCCTCATCCACGCCGGCGACGACGCGATGCGCCAGCGCGCGCGCTTCCGGCTCTGCGTTGCCCATGGCAATCGGGTATCCCACCACCGCCAGTGCCGGCGCGTCATTCATTCCGTCGCCCACGAACATCACCTGGTGCATGCCGACGCCGTATTCCTCCGCCACCGCCCGCACGCCGGTGCCCTTGTCCACGCCGCGTGGCATGAGACTGAGGAAGAGGGTGTCCGGCATGACGGGAGAGAGCGAGGGGGAGAACTCGATACCGGGATGAGGCTCGGCCATCACCACCGAGGCCTCGTCGTGCGAGAGGAGCCACTGCGCGCGAACGATCGGGTCGCGCACGGAATCGAGTGGCCGCGGAGTAAACGGCACGCCCAGCAGCTCCGCATGCGCGCGGGCGCGCGGGGACTGGCTCTCCACGAAGTACCCGTCGTCCGTGTACAGCTCGAGGTCACGGTCTGCCTCGCGCGCCCGCTGGATGAGCCCGGCCACCGTCTCACTCGTCAGGCAGCCGGAGTGCGATTGGCCGGAGGAGAACTGCACCACACTCGATCCGTTCTGGAAGATGTGCCAGCCGTCGCGGTCAATGCGGTCGGCGTACTCCCGGGTGATCCCGAACGCCGGCCGCCCCGAGCAGATGGCGATGCGGATGCCTGCCGCGCGAACACGCTCGGCCGCCTGCCACACGGAGGGATGTACTGTCCGCGAAGGACCGACCAGCGTGCCGTCGACGTCCGCGCAGACGATACGGATCATCGTTTATACCGCCGGATGACGCGCGTCGACCGAATCTGGTCCAGCCGGGGGAAGTCCTGCTGCAGGTAGCGATCGCCTTCACTCGTTATGCGGTCCTGCTGCGGACCCGTTCCGCGCGGCGGGGCCTCGCCATAGCCGCCGTGGAGGGAATCCACCACCGCCATTCCAGCCACCACCTGCGCGAGCACGGCGAAGCCGCGGGAATCGAGCCTGGAGTTGTCGACGAGGTTGATGAAGAGCTGCGCCGTGCGCGTGTTGGGACCGCTGGTGGCGAAGCTCAATGTTCCGCGCACGTTGCTGCGTGTGACCGAGTCGTCGGCGATGCGGCGTTGGCGCCATTGCCGGGTCACTTCGGGCTCTGCCGGAATGCCGAACTGTGCCACAAAGCCGGGTACGACGCGAAAGAAGCGTGCGCCGTCGTAGTAGCCGTGCGTCACGAGCCAATAGAGCCGGTCGGCACCCAGCGGCGCCCAGTCGCGGTGCACCGCGAGGTCGACGTCACCGCGCGTGGTCTCGAAGCGGACGACGAATGAGTCGGGTGAGGTCGCGTCCAGTCCCGGGGGCTGCGGCGCCAGCAGGGGAGAGGGGCGATGGCAGGCGCCCGCGAGGGCCACGACGAGTGCGCCGGCCATCGCGAACACGCGCGCTCGCGCGCCTGAGCTGACGCGTTGGACGGCGACGTGGTGTGTCGGAATCATGGGCGAAGAATCACGGTTATGGGCGGAGGGCGGCCAGGTGCGTGGCGACCGCAGCGCGCACGCGCGCACGCGCCGCGTCAATGGCCGCCCGCGTATCGGCAGAGGCGCCGCCCAGCTCTATCTCGTGGGCCGAGGCGAGGGCACCATCATACCAGTCGCCCCAGGTTTGCAGGATCTCGCGCTCCTTCGCCACATCGCCCGCCTGGAGGAGTGCCCGTTCGCTCAGTTTGCCCTCGGCCGCGAGGCGCTCCGTTGCGGCGCGCTCCACCTCGTGTACGATGTCGCGCGCGGTGCCGCCGTCGGCGCTGGCGAGGCGCAGTGCTCCGATGAGCGCGCATGTACCCACGTTCTTCAGTTCGTCCGGCGAGACCATGTCGAGACGGTCTCCGTCCGTGTGGTAGAACTGGTCTGTGAAATGCCAGAAGAGCAGCCCCGGCTTCTTGGCGCGCAGGAAGGGTGTGTGATCACTGCCCCCTTCGAAGGGGTTCGTCTTCACCACCCAACCAGTCGTTGCCGCCACCTCGAGGCAGCGCCCCAGCACGTAATCGTTGAAGTAGTGGGGCGTCATCTGCGAAGTAGTGGGGCGTCATCTGCGCCTTGGTGAGCGGGGAGCCACCCCACTCGCTGTGTCGATCCTCGCCCCGCGTCCAGATCGCCGAGGGGTCTGGCATTTTCTCGATGAGGAAGGTGCCGCCAGTCTTGCTGGTGTTCTCGCCCACCATGTCGAGGGAGAGGCCCCACATGATTCCCCTGGCACGCGCGCTGTCCTGCGTGATGAACCGATCGGTGGAGCGGATCTCCAGTCCCCACAGGAAGGTGACGGTCCGCTGCGGGTCGATGGTTTGCGCGCGTACCAGGTCGGCGGTCACGCGCGCCATCTCCACCTGCGCGCCCACGCCCGAGGCGTTGTCATTGGCGCCCGGCTCCTGCACATGTGCGCTGAAGACGAAGCGCTCGTCGGGCCGTTGGCTGCCGCGAACCTCCGCAACGACCGTCTGCTCGGTCGCGTCCGGCGTCCATTGGACGGCGCTCACCACGCGCACGCGAACGGGGCCGCGCGCCAGCGCCACCTGCAGTCGCTGGTGGGCATCGTACGAAAGCGCGATTGCCCATGCCTTGCGCGTGGAATCGTACGGGATGCCGCCGAACTGGATGGAGTGGATATTGACCTGCGGCTGCGTGTAGGCCGGCATGTTGTAGCCCAGCACGCCTAACGCGCCTCGCTTGACCACCGCTTCGCTGAAGAGCTTCCCGACGCTGGCATTGGCGAGCACGATGCGCCCCCTGACGTTCGCGGCATCGAGTTCGGTCGGCGTACCCTTGCCGGCGTCCACCAACTCGCCCGCGACGCCGGCGGCGGGGGTCGCCCAGGAGTTCGTCGCGAGCAGGTTGCGATTGGTGGCGAACCGCAGGACGGGTTCAGCCACGCCCTCCACCGTCACCACGGCATCGAGCGGCTCCCAGGCCGGGTTGGGCATCGGGTAGCGCTCGACCCGGTAGGTCAGCCGGTCGTCCGGAGCGGCCTGTTCCTGCCTAACGTAACCCGCCTGCTGCAGTCGCTCGACGATGTGCGCGATGCTCGCATCGAAGCCCCGGTTGCCGGGCCAGCGCACGTACTGGTCGAGAAAGGCCACCGTTTCCAGTGCACGGGTGCCGGAATAGCGCGGCGCCACCTGGCCAAGGAGCGGGCCGGGCGCCGGGGGGGCTGCAGGAATGGCCTTGCTGCCGGAGACGCACGCCGCCACGACGAGTGACGACAGGAGAGCAGATGAACGGCGCATGGGATCGGTGCGTACGGAGTGGAGCAGGGAAATTAGCGCCGGCGCGCAAGGCTGCTTGACGCTCCTCACCGCTGGTCACCGCTTCGGGCAATTCACCCCCCTCCGGGAGCCTCGTGTCGATCCGCCTCGTTCCATCCACCATCATTGTGCGCGCCCTCGTGACGGCTGCGCTGCTCGCGTTGCCGCACGGCGCGGGTGCGCAGGCCCGCCCCGTCCCCACCCCCGCCTCGATCTTGGGCTGGGAGCCGGGTACCGACCGCAAGCTGCCCACGTGGAAGCAGGTCACCGACTACTTCCGCGCGCTGGACAAGGCATCGCCGCGCGTCTCGGTGCGCACGCTGGGCAAGACGACCCTGGGGCGCGACTTCATCGTCGCCTTCATCGCCGACCCAGCGACGCTCGCCAACCTCGACAAGTACCGGACGATCCAGCGGAAGCTGATGGATCCCCGGCAGCGTGCCAAAGGAGAGCTCGAGCAGCTGCTGAACGAGGGGAAGAACGTCATCCTCATCACGTCGAGCATCCACAGCACCGAGGTGGGGGGATTCCTGACGCCGTTCGTGCTGGCCGACCGCCTGGCGCGCACGAACACCCCCGAGACGCGCTCGATCCTTGCCAACACGATCATCATGCTCGTGCCGTCGCAGAATCCGGACGGTGTGGACATCGTGGGCGACTGGTATCGCTCGACGCTCGACACCCCCGCTGAGGGCTCGCAGCCACCGACGCTGTACCATCACTACACCGGGCACGACAACAACCGCGACTGGTACGCGTTCACGCAGCCGGAGACGCGCTACACGGTGGACTCCCTGTACACGCCGTGGGATCCGCAGATTGTGAATGACATCCACCAGCAGGGGGCGAATGGGGGCCGCATCTTCATCCCGCCGTACATGGACCCGGTGGAGCCGAACATCGACCCCATCCTGACGGCATCCGTGAATTCCCTTGGTACCGCGATGGCGGCGCGTCTTATTGCGGACGGCAAGACAGGCGTGGCGACGAACGCGTCCTACGACCAATGGTCGCCGGCGCGGCAGTACTCGCTGAACCACCGCGGCGCGCGCCTGCTCACCGAGACGGCCAGCGCACGACTCGCCTCCTCCATTCAGATCCCGTTCTCAGCGTTAGGCACGGCCCGCGGGTACGACGCGCGGGTCCAGAGCTGGAACTTCCCCGCCATCTGGCCCGGCGGCACGTGGACCATCGGGAACATCGTGGACTACCAGTCGAGCGCCTCGTGGGCGCTGCTGGCGCAGGCCGCGAGCGACCGGCGCGTGTGGCTGGAGTCGTACGCCACCATGGGCGAGCGGGCGCTGGCCGCCACGCATCCGTGGACGGCCGACAGCGCCGTGCCAGCCGCCTTCGTGATTCCGAAAGGGCAGAAGGATGTGCAGGCGCTGCAGCGCCTCATCTGGACGCTGCAGCACGGGCAGGTCGAGATCCGGGAAACGACGGCGCCCGTTGCGGCTGGCGGCGCGACGCATCCGTCGGGCAGCTACGCGGTGGTGGTGCGACAGCCATTCGGCAGCTACGCCAAGGCGCTGCTGGAGGCGCAGCACTATCCCAACCTGCGCGAGTACCCCGGCGGACCGCCCAAGCGGCCGTACGACGTCACCGCGCACACGCTGCCGCTCCTGCTGGGCGTGGACGTGTTCCCGGTGATGCAGGCCGTGCCGACCACCGACACGATGGTGGCGGCGGTGGCGGAGCCGCGTTACTCGGCGGCGGGCCTGAGCGACAACACCAGTCGGCGCATCGGACTCTATCGCAGCTACAACGCGTCGATGGATGAAGGCTGGACGCGCTGGATCCTCGACACGTACCGCGTGCCGTTCAAGTCCATCGTGGACCGCGAGGTGCGCGCCGGCAAGCTGAACGATCGCTTCGACGTGATCATCCTGCCCGACCAGAACCCGGCCGGCCTGGCGCGCGGACTCGGCAACAACTATCCGGATTCCGTGCGTGGAGGATTGGGCGAGAGCGGCGCGCGTGCACTGCGGCAGTTCGTGGAGAACGGCGGTACCCTGCTCGCCTTCAACGACGCCAGCGAATACGTCATCGAGGCGCTCGACCTGCCGGTGAAGAACGTGCTGGCGGGGGTGAAGAACACGGAGTTCTACGCGCCTGGTTCACTGCTGGGCGTGAAGCTCGACCGCAGCAACGCGATCGCGGCCGGCAACACCGCGACGACGCCAGCCATCTGGTTCGAGGATTCTCCCGCGTTCCAGGTCACCGACCCTTCGACCGCGCGCGCCGTGGCCACGTATCAGCAGAGCGGCGACCCGCTGCTGTCGGGTTGGCTCCAGGGCGGATCGCTTCTGAACGGCAAGGCTGCGCTCGTCGAAGCCACCGTCGGCAAGGGGAAAGCAGTATTGTACGGTTTCCGCCCGCAGTACCGCGGGCAGAGCGTCGGCACGCTGTCGCTCATCTGGGACGCTATCGGCCGGGGGCCGGCGCAGTAGGCGACGCCTCGGCGTACGCCCAAGCGCGCTCCGCGCCGTCCCTCACTCCGCCACCCGATACCTGCCCATGAAACGCATATCTACCCGCAGTCGCCAGCTGATCCTCTCCACCGCCGCACTGCTGCTCGTGCTGCCCGCAGCGGCGGGCGCGCAGAGTCTCGCGCGTACGCACTGGGACTCCACGGCCCGCGACATCTTCAAGGAACTCATCGAGATCAACACCACGGAAAGCTCGGGCAGCAGCCTGCGCGCGGCGGAGGCGATGGCGGCGCGATTGAAGGCCGCTGGCTTTCCCGAGTCCGACGTGGTCGTGATCAAGAACGCCGACCGCAAGGGCAACCTCGTCGCGCGACTGCGCGGCCGGAACACGGGCCGGAAGCCCATCCTGTTGCTGTCACACCTGGACGTGGTGGAAGCCAAGCCGGAAGACTGGACGCTGCCGCCGTTCACGTTCATCGAGAAGGACAGCACCTTCTTCGGACGCGGCGTGGCCGACGACAAGGATGATGGCGCTATGCACCTGACGACCATCCTGCGCCTCAAGGCGGAGGGCTTCGTGCCCGACCGGGATATCATCGTGGCGCTCACCGCCGACGAGGAAGGCGGATCGGCGAACGGCGTGGAGTACCTGCTGGCGAATCACCGGCCGCTGATCGACGCCGAGTACGCCTTCAATGAAGGCGGCGGCGGCAGGGTGCGAGACGGGAAGTACCTCTCGCACGACATCCAGGCGAGCGAGAAGAAGTACGTGGACTTCACGCTGGAGACGACGAACCCCGGTGGACACTCGTCGCGTCCGATGAAGGAGAACGCGATCACGCAGCTCTCCGAGGCCCTGATGAAGATCGGCGCCTTTGACTTTCCGGTGAAGCTCAACGAGATCACGCAGACGTACTTCGCACGATCGGCTGCCATCACGCCCGGACCCATGGGACAGGCGATGGCCGCGCTGGCGAAGAATCCCGGCGACCAGAAGGCCCTCGCCCTGCTGTCGTCGGATCCTTCATACAACTCGCAGCTGCGCAGCACCTGCGTCGCCACGATGCTGGAAGGCGGCCATGCCCCCAATGCGCTGCCGCAGCGCGCCCGGGCCAATGTGAATTGCCGGATCCTTCCCGATGCCACGACGGAGGAGGTCCAGCAGACGCTCGAGCGTGTGATCGGGAACCAGAAGGTGAAGGTCTCCACCGATCGCGCCGCGCGGAATTCACCGCCGTCGCCGCTCACGCCCGAGCTGATGGAAGATATTGAGCAGGTCACGCGCTCGATGTGGCCCGGCGTGCCGGTGATTCCGACCATGAGCACCGGCGCCACCGATGGACTGTACCTGCGCAAGGCGGGGATTCCCGTCTATGGCGTGTCGGGCTTCTTCTACACCGACACCGGCGCGCACGGAATGAACGAGCGCATTCCGCAGAAGGCGTTCTTCGAGGGCATCGAATTCACCTATCGTTTGGTGAAGCGCGTCTCGTCGCCTGTGCCCGTGAGCTGACTCTTCCCCCAGCGCCTTTCCTTCAGAGGGGCGCTGGGGTGTTCGTCCCTCAGTGCGTGCGGTCGTCCACGTGCGCACGCGAGATGGCGGCGACGCGTGTCACGCCGGCCTGCCGCATGACGAGTTCGAACTCGCGCCGCAGGATGCCGAGCACCGCCTCCACTCCCGGCTGCCCGAAGGCGGCGAGCCCCCACAGGTAGGGCCGACCCACGCCGACCGCCGAGGCGCCGAGCGCCAGCGCCTTGAAGATGTCGGTGCCGCGCCGGAATCCTCCGTCCACCAGGACGGGAATGCGGTTCGCCACGGCGGTAACGACCTCCGGCAACGAGTCAATCGTGCCGCGCGCGCTCTCCTCGGCGCGTCCTCCGTGATTCGAGACGACGATGGCGTCGATGCCGTGCTGCACGGCGAGCACCGCGTCCTCGCGCGTGACGATGCCCTTGATCACGAGCTTCATCGATGGCGCCACGTCGCGCATGCGCTTGACGTACTCCCACGTCATGCCCCGATCGCCCACGTCGGTGGCACGCGAGAGATCGATCCCGTCGAACATCGGCTTGCGCTTCATGGAGCCGGCGAGGCCGGGAGCGTGGCACGAGGAGCAGTTGCGGCTGTCGAGCCGCGCCGATCGCAGCTGCGTCTCCGGATTGCGGCCCGCGTTGAGGTCCACGGTGAGCACGAGTACCGGGCACGCCGCCCGCTGCGCGCGCCGCACGATGGCGTGCGCGACGCGTTCGTCGTCGGTGGGATAGAGCTGGTACCAGACGGGAAGCCCGCGCGCGGCGTTCACCGCTTCCACCGACGTGGTCGTGACGCCGGACAGCATCATGAGGTGTCCACCAGCCCGCGCGGCCCGCGCCGTGGCGAGTTCTCCGTCCGCGTGAAAGCCACGCTGGCTTCCGGTGGGACAGACGACGATGGGCGAATTCCACCGTTCGCCGAGCAGGCCAATGGAGGTGTCTACGGTCCGCACGTCCACCAGCCGCCGCGGACGCAACTGCCAGTGCAGCATGCCCTCGCGGTTGGCGCGCAGGGTGGCGTCGTCGTCCACGCCGCTGGCCATGTAGCCGAAATGAGCCGGCGGCAGCTTGGACTTCGCTGTGGCCTCGAAGTCGAGCACACTTAGCGCGTCATCTGGTGACTTCAGCAACGGCGGATCCTGCGCCAGCTGCTGCAATAATTCATTCCCGTCGCGGGACGGCTCGCCTGATGCGAGCAAGAGGCGTTCGAGCGCTGACTTCGGCACGCCGAGGGCGGCGAGCACCGGGCTTGCCGCAAGAAAGCGCACGAAGCGCCTCCGGTCGTCCAACCCCTCGTGCCCTGGTTGCATGTGAGCTTTCCGCATGGTGGCCGGCCTAACGCCGCTTCGCAACTTTGTTGCGCAGCACGCCGACTCCTTCCACCTCCACTTCCACCACGTCTCCGGCATGAATGGGCCGCGTGGTGCCGGGGGTGCCGGAATAGATCACGTCGCCGGGTATGAGTGTGACATACCGGCTCACATAGCTCACGATCTCGGAGACGTTGAAGATGAGATCCTTCGTGCGCTGCGATTGCACGACTTCGCCGTTCAGCCGAGTTTGCAGGAGCAGGTCGTCATACGGAAGTCCCGTCACGATCGCCGGTCCGAGCGGTCCGAAGGTGTCGGCGGCCTTGGCGCGAAACCACTGCAAGTCGTTCTTCTGCCAGTCGCGCTCACTCACGTCGTTGCCCGCCGTGATACCGAAGACGTACCGCGCGGCGTCCTCCACGGAAACGTTGGAGGCGCGCCGGCCGATGACGACGACCATCTCCCCCTCGTAGTGCGCATTCGTCGCGTCGGGCGGGAGGACGATCTCCTCGTCGGTCGCAATGATCGAAGTCGGAAGCTTGGCGAACAGTCCGGGGTACGCGGCCGACGGTCGCTCGCCAAGGTGGCTCTTGTAGTTCAGGCCTACCGCGATGACTTTCGAGGGCGTCACCGGTGCGAGCAGCCGCACGTCGGCAAGACGGAGTCGCTTGCCGGTGGGAGTGGGCCCGGCAAAGAGGTCGCCCTTGAGCTCCCGGATGGTTTCTCCCTCGAGAATGCCGTACGACGTCTCGCTGCCGCTGGCGTAGCGCACGTAGTGCACGGTGCCCTGGGTATGTGCCGCCGCCGGCGTTACGCAAGCGAAGAGCAACAGGAGCCAGAGGGTTGGGCGCATCGGCATGGTGACTCCCGTCGGGGGGGGATTCCTGGGCGAGGAGATGTCAGCGTCCCCTGCCCGAAGGGCGCCGCGAGCGTGGCAGCAAAGCCCGGCGCGACACAACAGTCGGAAACGGTCCCGGACATGGCAAGGCGGAGACGGCGGCCAGGCGGTTTCAATGCCGAGGGATCTTCGGCGAGGGGGCAATCGTTTGGTATGAAGCGGGCAAGTGTTCCCGAGTCCTTTCAACGAACGGTGTACTATGCGCAGACGTGACAGTGGAATGGGGCTTCGCCCAGCGGTGACCTTCCTGGCCACAGCCTTGCTGCTTGCGGTGGGGGCATGCGGTGGAGGAGAGAAGACTCCTGCCGCCGCGGGCGACTCGGCCGCGACCCTGGCCGCATGTCCGGGAGACAACGGCGGGCTCACGCTGCCACCGGGCTTCTGCGCCACCATCTTTGCCGACTCGTTAGGGCACGCGCGGCACATCGCGGTGTCGGGCTCGGGGGACGTGTTCGTGAACACGTGGAGCGGTCGTTATTACCAGACCCCGCCTCCAGACGGCGGCTTCATCGTCGCCATGCGAGACACCACCGGCGACGGGCGCGCGGACGTCATCGAGCGCTTCGGCGACACGCCGGCGGCGAAGGGCACGGGCGGTACGGGACTCGCCATGCACAACGGCATGCTCTACGCCGAGGCAGGCGATCAGATTGTGCGATATGCGCTCGATGCATCGAAGCTCGCACCGACGGCGGCGGCGGAGGTCATCCTCACCCGGCTGCCGATAACGGGAGGCCATCCAATGCACCCGTTCGCAATCGACTCGTCAGGCACGATGTACGTGAACTCGGGCTCGTCGTCCAATTCGTGCCAGGTTAAGGAACGCACGCTGGAGTCGAAGGGGCAGCAGCCCTGCGCCGAACTGTCCACGCGCGCCGGCGTGTGGCGCTATGACGGCAACAAGACGAACCAGCGCTTCTCCCCCTCCGAGCGCCTCGCCACCGGCATTCGCAACGCGGTGGGCCTGGCCATCGGACTCGATGGCGCGCTCTACACCACGCAGCACGGGCGCGACCAGCTGGCCGAGAACTGGCCCAAGCTATACACGCCGGAGCAGGGGCAGGAACAGCCGGCCGAGGAGCTGCTGAAGGTGGAGCAGGGAGACGACTTCGGGTGGCCGACGTGCTATTACGACACCAAGCAGCAGAAGCGGGTGCTCGCGCCCGAGTACGGTGGCGATGGCGGCACGGCGGTCGGCGAGTGCGCGAACAAGAAGGCCCCGGTGGCCGTCTTCCCGGCGCACTGGGCACCGAATGACCTGCTGTTTTATCGCGGCACGCACTTTCCGGCGCGCTATCGTGGGGGCGTTTTCATCGCGTTCCATGGAAGCTGGAACCGTGCACCCGGGCCGCAGGAGGGCTACAAGCTCGTCTTCCTTCCGTTCGCAAATGGGGCGTCGACCGCCACGCACGAGGACTTTGCGGACGGATTCGCCGGTGGAACCAAGCAGCCCGATCGGGCCGATCACCGGCCGGTAGGGCTGGCGGAAGGGAACGATGGGGCGCTCTACGTCACGGACGATCGCTCGGGTCGTGTCTGGCGCATCACGTACGGACCAGCGGCCGCCGCGAAGTGACGTAACCGGGGGGCGTGCCGCTGGTGCGGGCACTTGTGATTGCGGACATCGGGGGGCGTGCGTTCATCGCGCGCCCTCTGATTGTTCATGAGAGGCCGAGGCGAGCGCGCACGCGTTCGACGATCAGCGCTTCCAGCGAACCTCTTGTGCTGCAAGCCGAGTAGCCCGTGTTCGTCCCGCCGGGATCGCGACCGCTGGCGGCGATGGCCACCTGCAGCTTCTGCGGCTCGCCGGTGGCAGGTACGATCCACGCGGACAGCGCGAGCGTAACGCGATAAATGTCAGCGTTGTTGCCCGAGAACCCCCGGCCGCAGTCGATGTAGCGCGAGAGGGGGACCTTGTCGAGGCGGCGGGAGAGCTGCGCGTTGAGGTTGCGCAACATCCCGGTCCGCGGGTCGCGCTCCTCGATCGGGATCTTGAGCTCGGCCAGCACGGCCGTGAGCGCGGAGAAGATGGAGTCACGCGACCCCGAAATGGGAAGTGCGATTCCGAGCGTGTCGAGCAGGATCGGCGCGTCGTATCCCGGCAGGATGGCCCGCGCATTGGGGGACTGCGCCTGCGAAGCGGCCGGCCAGACCGAGGCGAGTGTGAGCGCGCCGATGGCCACCAACCGCTGGATGCGTAGTCGGAATTCGCGCTCGTTCATCGCGTAGTCCTTGAAGGAGTGGGCGGGATTGGTTGCGATTCGTTGGGAAGAAGAGTTCGCGATCATCGGCGCCTACGTCTTGCCAACCATAGTCCCGTGAATTTCAGTACCGCGCGCGGGCCGTCGCAAGACTCCGGCGCCAACCCGGGCATTCTTCGGCCGGCCCCTCACTTCCCATTCGCCTCCGCGCGGTGACTTCCACGAGCACGATTCCCGGCTCCAGCAGCGAATCCCGCAACACCGCCATGGGGATCCTCGGCGCCATCAGCATCTGTCACGGACTGAACGACCTGATGCAGTCCCTGATTCCCGCGGTGTACCCGATGCTGAAGACGGCCTATCATCTCGACTTCGGTCAGGTGGGGCTCATCACCTTCGCCAACATGGCCACCGCCTCGCTCCTGCAGCCAGTCGTTGGCCTGTTCACTGACATTCGCCCCAAGCCGTATTCGCTGGCCGCGGGCATGACGTTCACGCTCGCTGGACTGCTGCTTCTTTCGCGCGCGCCCACCTTCGCCGTGGTACTGGTTGCCGTGGCGCTCGTGGGAGTAGGCTCCTCGATCTTCCATCCGGAGTCCTCGCGCGTCGCGCGCCTTGCGTCGGGCGGACGTTACGGATTTGCGCAGTCCCTCTTCCAGGTGGGAGGCAACGCAGGCACGGCCACCGGTCCGCTGCTGGCCGCCTTTATCGTGGTGCCGTTCGGGCAGACGAGCATCGCGTGGTTCGCCGTCGCCGCCGTTACGGCGATCGCGATTCTCAGCCGCGTGGGGCGGTGGTACAAGGCGCATCTCGTCGCACAGGCGGCGTCGGGAGCGGCGCGCCCCGCCTCGCCGATGCCCTCCGCGAAAGTACGCCGAGCACTGCTCATCCTGGTTGCGCTCGTCTTCTCGAAGAACATCTATCTGGCGAGCCTCACGAGCTTCTACACGTTTTTTCTTATCCGGCGCTTTCAGCTCTCGGTGGAAAGTGCCCAGATGCACCTCTTCCTTCTGCTCGGTGCCGCCGCGCTCGGTACGTTCGTCGGCGGGCCCGTGGGAGATCGCATCGGGCGCAAGCGCGTGATCTGGGTGTCGATACTGGGCGTCCTTCCTTTCACGTTGCTGCTGCCGCACGTGAATCTCTTGTGGACGGAGCTGCTGAGCGTCGCGATAGGCTTCATCATCGCGTCCGCATTCTCAGCGATCGTGGTGTTCGCGCAGGATCTCGTGCCGGGGCGGATTGGCGCCGTATCGGGAATCTTCTTCGGCCTCGCCTTCGGTTTCGCCGGCGTGGGGGCGGCGCTCCTGGGGCAGTTGGCCGATCACACGAGCATAGAGACAGTCTTCCGCATCTGTGCCTTCCTGCCCGCGATCGGGCTGCTGACGGCGTTTCTTCCGGATATGGAACCTCATCTCATTCGCTGAGCGGTAGCGCGCCGCTGCCCCCCGTCCGCGCGCAGGAGTCTCACGTGGCCGGAGTCCGTGGACCAGGCTCTACGGTTACGAGCAGGACGCGGCCATCGCGTTCTCCCCGGTGTACGAGAAGCGGCTCCGCGCCAACAAAAGGGCGTGGGCGTTCTTGATGTCCATCCCTCACCGAGAACCTGCGGAATGACTCGAGCCGTTCACATCCTGCGAGCACGCGCCCTGCCGGCGGTCGCGCTCCTTCTCTTCGCCTGCGCGCCATCCAGCGATGATCGCCGCGGCGACACGACGCAGCCGGCCGCCACGCCGCCAGCAGCCGCTGAGACGCCCACTCCCGTCGAGTCGCCGCCCGCGTCCAAGGCGCGCACCATCACGCCAGAGGGGTTCGGCCCGCTGCGCATCGGCATGACGGTGGCGGAGGCTCGCGAGGCGACGGGCAAGCCCATCGGCGTGGACGACCCTGGCGCGGACTGCAAGCAGATGCCGCTGGACCAAGGATCCCGTGCCGTTGTCCTCATGTTCGTGAACGGCAAGCTGGCGCGTCTGGACGTGAACGACAATAGCGTGAGCACCGACAAGGGCGCGCGCGTGGGCGACAGTGAGTCGCGCATCAGCGAACTATACGGATCGCAAGTGACGGTGAAGCCGCACAAGTACAGCAACGGCCACTATCTCGTCGTCACCCCCAGTGGCGCGGGCGAGAGCGGGAACCGTCTCGTCTTCGAGACGGATGGCCAGATGGTCACGAACTATCGCACCGGTTCGGTGCCACAGGTTGAGTGGGTGGAGGGCTGCAGCTAGCCCCTCCACCTGGCGCGTCCTACTTTGCCGGCAGCCGGCCGGCGGTGTAGGGCGCCCCCGCGCGCTCCACCTCCCGCTCGAGGGCGGGAAGCGCGCTCTCCACCAGCTGGCGCAGCCGAGCCAGCTCGGTCGCGTACAGCTCGGTCGCGATGGCCAGTTGCTGCTCGTGCGTCGTGGTCGGACGACCTAACGAGCGTCCCTGCTCGCTGCTGATGGTGTTCACCCGTTCGGAGATAGACGCCGGGGTGGCCTCGCTGCGCGATGCCAGCGCACGATCGCCCGAGAGCTCGCGGACGATGAGCCCGAGCGTGCGCTGTTGCTCACGGGCCTGGTCGTGCAACGCACGCGGCGCAGCCGGCGTCTGGTCGAGCGCGCGCTTTATCTGATCCAGCTTCTGGTTCGTGGTGGTGGCCAGCTCGATGGATCCCGCCAGCGAGCGCCGCATCGCCTGCAACCGCCACTGGAAGGCGCCGCGGACGGCGTGGTCGGCGAGCGTGACGGGGGATCCGGTCAGCGGTGCCACCTTGAACGTGACGGGTCCGTCCAACGGTGTCACGACGCCGCCGACGCGCTGCGACAGGGTCGCGGTGTAGGTGCCGGGTACCACGAACGGTCCGGTGACTCCGCCATCGAAGATCGCGTCGAGGTCGCTCACTGGCCGAGGCAGCACGTGTGCCGGCAGGCGCAGATCCCAGGCCACGCGCTGCATGCCCTTGGCCGTGGGCGCAGTGAGCACGCGCACCGGAGTGCCTGACGAGTCGCTGATGGTGAGCAGCACGGCGGGTGCTTCCTCCTCCGCCTCCGCGCGCATCTCATCCGCCGTGGGATAGGTGATGACACGCCCCGCCTTCTCGGCCGCCTTCTCCGCGTCGATCCGCTTCTGCTTGAGCGTCTTGAGCGCGTCCTTCAGGTGGTAGGTGAACACCGCGCCGTACGACGGGTTATCGCCCGCATACAGCATTTCACCCTGGAAGGCCTTGCCCCGACCGCCGAACTGCTGCGTGGGTATGTAGAGCATCGCGTCCCGTGCACGGAAGAGTGTCGCGGGCTTCGCCAGCGTTTCGGTCGTCGTGACGCGCAGGGGCGAATAGTCATCCACGATGTAGATGCCACGGCCGAAGGTGCCGATGACGAGGTCGGTCTCCCGTTTCTGGATGGCCAGGTCGCGCACCGCGATGGTGGGAACGCCCGCGATCTTGAGCCAGTTGACACCGCCGTTCTTGCTGGCAAAGGCGCCGAACTCCGTGCCCACGAAGAGCAGCGCGGGATCCACGAAGTCCTCGGCGAAGGCGTGCGTCGAGCCTCGCGTGGGAAGGTCGCCATTGATGAGGGTCCACGTGCGGCCGCCGTCACGGGTGCGCGCCGCGTAGGGCGCGAAGTCGCCGTTCTGGTGATTGGTGAACACGGCATAGGCGGTGCCGGCGTCGTGCTGCGAGGCCTTGATGCGCGCCACGTACGCGTCGGCGGGAACGCCGGCCACCTTGTCGATCCGGCGCCACGTCGCGCCGCCATCCTCGGTCACCTGGATCACGCCGTCATCGGTGCCGACCCAGATGAGACCTTCCTTGAGCGGCGATTCGGACAGCGCGCTGATGTTGGAGTACATGGCCGTGGAGGTGTTCTTCGCCACCGCATCTGGCCCCCAGATCTTTCCCATCACCGGCAGCTTGTTGCGATCCACCTGCCGCGTGAGGTCGGGCGAAATGCGACGCCAGCTGTCGCCGCGGTCATCGCTGCGATAGACGAACTGCGCGGCGATATAGAGCCGCTTCGAGTTGTGCGGCGAGATGATGAACGGCGTGTCCCAGTTGAAGCGGAGGGGCACGTCGCCCTTCTCCTCCTGTGGCTGGATGCCGATGCGCTCGTGCGTCCGCTTGTCGAAGCGCACGATGACACCCTGCTGCAGCTCCGCGTAGATCGTGTTGGGATCCTCGGGATCGATGCGGGACACAAATCCGTCGCCACCGTGCGTGACGAAGACATCCTGGTTCAGGATGCCGTGGTCCGAGGTGGTGCGCGACGGCATGCCCAGCGAGTTGTTGTCCTGCAGGCCGCCGTACACGTTGTAGAACGGCAGGGCATTGTCCACGTCCACGTCGTAGTACTGGGCCAGCGGGAGGTTGGAGAAGAACGTCCACGTCTGCCCGCGATCGTACGAGCGGTAGAGTCCTCCGTCGTTGCCGACGAGATAGTGATCGGGGTTTTTCGGATCGACCCAGATGATGTGATTGTCCACGTGCATGGCGCGTTGGCCGAGGGCGCGCAGGTTGCGTCCGCCGTCATCGCTTACCTGGAAGAGCACATCGGGCACGTAGATGCGGTCGAGCTGGTGCGGATCGGCGAACACGTCGCCGTAGTACATGGAGCCCTGGTTGTAGTCGGACATCTTCTGCCAGGTGATGCCATTGTCGGACGAGCGATACATGCCGCCGCGACGGTTGGCCGCTTCCACGTTGGCGTACACGATGTCCGGATTGATGGGAGAGATCGCGAGGCCGATGCGCCCGAGCTCTTCGCTGGGCAGGCCCGTGTTGACCTTGGTCCAGCTCTTTCCGCCATCGGCGCTGCGGTGAATCGCGGCCTCGGGCCCGCCGTCGATGAGGGTGAAGAAGTGGCGGCGGCGTTGGTACGTCGTGGCGATGAGCACCTCGGGATTACGCGGGTCGAGCACCACGTCTGTCACGCCCGTGTGTTCCGACACCTTCAGCACCTGCTCCCAGGTGGCTCCGCCGTCCTTGGTCTTGTACAAGCCGCGGTCGCCGCCGGCACTCCACAGCGGACCCTGCGCGGCCACGTACACGATGTTGGAATGTTCCGGGTGCACGACGATGCGCCCGATGTGCTCCGAGTTCTTGAGGCCCACGTTCTTCCAGGAACGTCCACCGTCCTCGGACTTGTACACACCGTCGCCGTAGGCAACGGAGCGCTGCGAGTTGCGCTCGCCGGTGCCGACCCAGACGACGTTGGCGTTGTGGGGATCGAGCGTGACCCACCCTATGGAGTACGATCCCTGCGTGTCGAAGATCGGCTGCCACGACGCGCCGCCGCTGGTAGTCTTCCACAATCCCCCGGACGCCGTGCCGACGTAAATGATTCCCACGTTCGCGGGATGCACCGCTACCGTCATCACGCGCCCCGACGTCACGGCGGGACCGATGGAGCGGGCGCGGAGCCCCGAGAAGGTCTCGGCGGTGAACCGCGCCGTGGTCGCCGAGTCGGCCTTGGCGGGGGCGGCTGCACGTTGTGCGAGTGCTGGCACGCTGGCGAGGGTACCCGCCAGTGCGAGGGTGGCGAGCGGGGAAGCGAAGCGCATGTGGAACTCCATCGCGAGCGACTGGAAGAGGGGTGTGGTGGCGCCCACAACGATGGCCGAGCGTCGCGGCGAAATCGAGAGGCACTCCCGTGTAGTACGCACAAGGCGCGCGCCTGCTGCGGTCGGCGGCCACGCGCTGTAGAATTGGGCACCCGCCTCCCTTACCTCCATCCTGCGGCGCATGCCCGTCTCGGTCGACAGTTCCCGCGTCATCTACGATGCGCTCAAGGCGTGCGGCGTGTCGCTCATTTCCGCGCTGCCCGAGACGTGGCTGGTGCACCTCATTCGCATGGCGGAAGACGACGAGGGCATGACCCTCGTGCGGCTGGCGAAGGAGGAGGAGGGCGTCGGTATCTCCACCGGCGCGCACCTGGCTGGTGTCCGCTCGGCGATGTTGATGCAGAACCACGGTTTTTTGGCGTCCATCAACGGCATCGTGTCGTGCGCGCAGCTCTATCGCATTCCGCTGCTGATGCTCATCTCGCACCGCGGCTGGTTTGGGGAGCGCGATCCGTGGCAGACCGAGGGCGGACTCGTGACGGTCCCGCTGCTGGATGCGCTGGCCATTCCGTACGAGGTGCTGGACGATCGCGCGCACGTGGGTGCGCGCATCCGCAAGGCACTCACCCTGGCGTATGCCGCCAACCGGCCGGTCGCCCTGCTGCTCGGGCGTGACCTGATGTGGGAGGAGCCGGCATGAGGCGACTCGACGCTTTGGCGGCCGTGTACGACCGGCTGCACGACTGCGCCGTGATCACGATCATGGGCGCGGTGTCGGTGGAGCTGCAGTCGTTAGGTCACCGTTCCAACTTCTTCTACCTGCAGCACGCCATGGGACTCGCCTCGTCGGTGGGGCTCGGCGTGGCGCTCTCGAAGCCGGAAACACAGGTAGTGGTGTTCGACGGCGACGGATCGGTGCTGATGAACCTCGGGGGATTGAGTACGCTCGCCCGCTATCGCCCGCGCAACCTCGTGCATGTCGTGTTCGACAACGAGAGTCTGCTGTCGGTGGGGGGCTTTCCCACCGCGACGTCCACGGGCACCGACCTCGCCGGCATCGCCAAGGCCTCCGGCGTCCCGCGCACCGCCCTAGTGACGACCATGGACGACTTCACCAGGGAGTTCGACGCTGCCCTCGCCGCCGACGATCTCACGAGCCTCGTGGCGAAGGTGGAGGCTGTGGGGCCGGCGGGATACGTTACCGACCTCGCCATGCTGGAGAACCGCTTCGAGTTCGCGCGCCGGCTGCGCGAGATGCGATAGAAACCCGTCAGCCACATCACTTCACCGCACGGAGGACGCGTGTCCCAGACGCTGTTGCAACTCGTCACGGAGCTCGAGCGCGGCACCATCGAGGTCGTCGACCTCACCATCCCCCTTGGTCCCGACACCCAGGTAATCGGACTCCCTCCGATCTTCGCGTCGTCGCCCGGCGTGACGCTGGACGTGATCTCGAAGTACGACGACAAGGGGCCGGCGTGGTACTGGAACACGATCACGATGGGCGAGCACACGGGCACGCACTTCGATGCGCCGGTGCACTGGATCACGGGCAAGGACCTTCCGGACAACGCGACCGACACCATCCCCGCCCGCCGCTTCGTCGGCCCCGGCTGCGTGATTGATGTGTCGGCGGAATGCGCGGCGAACCCCGACTTCCTGCTCATGCCGCAGCACATCACGGCGTGGGAGGCCCGGCACGGGCGTATTCCGTCGGGCGCGTGGGTGCTGCTGCGCACGGACTGGAGCAAGCGCGCAGGCGCGGCGTTCATCAACGCGGACGACACCGGGCCCCACACGCCCGGGTTCCACAAGTCGGCGTCCTCGTTCCTGGCGCTGGAGCGCGATGTACTGGGCGTGGGCGTCGAGACGATCGGCACGGATGCCGGGCAGGCGGGCGGCTTCGACCCGCCGTTCCCGAATCACGGCATCATGCACGGCGCCGGCAAGTTCGGTCTCGCCTCGTTATGCAACCTGGACCGCCTGCCTGCGACGGGCAGCGTCATCATCGCAGCCCCGTTGAAGCTGGTAAACGGAAGCGGCAGCCCGCTACGAGTCCTAGCCCTCATGGAGAAGTAACTCGTCTTCTCGTCTTCTCGTCTTCTCGTCTTCTCGTCTTCTCACCTCCCGTCTTCTCACTCCCGTCTTCTCAGAGCTAACCCCCCGTCCACTCCCCAATCCGCTCCACCGCCGTCTCCAGGTCCGACCGCGCCGACGCGAACGAGAGCCGCAGCCGCCCCTCTCCGCGGGCGCCAAAGGCCGTGCCGTCGATGGCGGCCACGCCGTGCAATTCGAGCAGCTCGCTGGCGAGTTGGGCCGAGGTGAGGCCACGCTCGGCGAGCACTTCCGAGAAATCGGTGAAGACATAAAAGGCACCATCGGGCACCGCGCACCGCACCCCGGGCAGGGCATTCAGTCCCCGCACGAGCACGTCGCGCCGGACACGGTACGCCTCCACCTGGCGGCGCACGTGCTCCTGCGGCCCGGTGAGCGCTGCCACGCCGGCGCGCTGGATGAATGGCGCCACGCAGGTGTGACCGTTCACCGCGAGCGTGATGAGCGGTTCCACCCACTCGCGCGGCGCGACGATGTACCCCAGCCGGTAACCCGTCATGGCGTACGTCTTGGAGAAGCCATCCACGACGATCGTCCGGTCGCGGGCGCCGTCGAAGGCGGCGATGGTGGGGGCGTAGTCGGTGTCGTAGGTGAGGCGCGTGTAGATGTCGTCCGTGACCACCGTCAGCCCGTGTCGCTCCACCAGCGCGGCCAGGCGCTGCATGGCCGGCGCGCCTAACGCGCCGCCGGTGGGGTTGTTGGGCGAGTTGAGAAGCAGCACCCGCGTGCGCGGGGTGATGCAGGCCTCGATGTCGTCCACGTCGGGCGCGTTGTTCGAGTCTACGCCGTAGCCCACCGGCGTGGCACCCGCGAATCGCGCCATCGAGGGATAGATGGGGAAGCCCGGATCGGGCACGAGCACTTCGCAGCCCCGCTCCGTGAGCGCCATGATGGCGTAGAACACCGCCGTCTTCGCGCTGGGGGTGACGATCACCTGCTCGGCGTCGGCATGCACGCCGCGTGAGCGCACATCGGCGGCGATCGCCTCACGCAGCTCCGGAATGCCCGCCGGTCCTACGTAGCGGGCGTCGCCCTCCTGCAGCGCGCGAATGGCGGCCGCGGTGGCGTGCGGCGGCGCATCCACGTCGGGAGCGCCGAGTTCGAGGTGAATGATCTCGCGCCCTTCCCGCTCCAGGGCCTGTGCGCGCCGAAAGACGTCGAGGGCGCCTTCACCGGCCAGGAGGGAGAGAGAAGGCGACAACCGGGGCGTTCCCGTATCCGTCGCATGACCCGTCAGCGTACCGCTCATCGTTTGCTCGCCACCGTGGGAGGGGGCGTGAATGTATGAAACGGTTCTGCGGCGAGCCAGTCATCCGTTTCCTGCGCGTGGTGTCCACATGCACGCTCACCTCCACGAGCCCGCCCTCGACCATCAGGTGTTCGAGCAAGCCAGGGCGGCGACGGAAGGAGTCGCCGTGTGTCATCAGCATCGGGATGAGTTCCAGCGAGCGCGCGTACCGCAGCAGCTCCACCACCTCCTCCACCGGCCGCAGCGTGACCTCGCCATCCGTCAGTTGCAAATTGCCGGCATGTCCCAGCACGGGGCGCAGCGCCCGCATCTGCCCCTTGATCTCCTCCACCGACGCGGCCGGCACGCGGTTGGCGCCCTCGCTCAGGTAACAGCCGCGGCAAGCGAAGTTGCAGCGGGGCATGGCGCCGATCGTGGCACCGCAGCCATTGCCCTGGCGCCCGAACATCTGCTGCGCAACCTGCATCGTCCCCGGCAGCGATGCCCAGCTCCTCCGCAGCATCTCCCGTGCCTCATCGCGAACCGGGTGGCCAACGATCTGCAGCAGCTTCCGCGCTCCCGATGCGGGGATGGTCACCGCGCACTGTCGCCCGCGCGCGAGCCACTTCGGAGGATGTTGAGGCCCCAGTCGTACTTCGTAGTGACGGTCCGGAAGTCGCCGCTCGAGAGCATGTCACGCTCGGGACCCGGTGGATAAAAGGCGGCGATGTAGCGGCCCACCGACTCCTTCGATCCGCCGAAATCCTTGATGTAGTCCCGGAACTCCACCAGGATCGGACTCACGTACAGCGTGCGCGTGGCAACGTCCACCCGGTTCCTGGTCGGCGTCCTGAGCAGGAAGTTCCGCGCCTGCTCGTCCAGCTGTGCGTCCAGCCGAGCGCCGGTGAACGCTTCCGAGCGCAGCGGGGGGCACCCGATGGCGGCACAGACGAGCGCGAAGTGAATACGCGGTTCGGAGAAGCGCTTGCGAATGAGCTCCTGCTCGATGTCGTCCAGCGTGTACGCGGTGCCGCCCACCACGGCCAGCTTTTCGTTCCAGGGGCCGTACGCCTTCACGAAGCCGAAGGACTTGTTGATGTTGCGGATGGACGCGCGTTCCTCGTGCGAGTTGATGAGCCGGATGGTGTACGCGTTGTAGGCGTTGATCCAGAAGGCCAGCTGCTCTGCCCGGCTCATCGCGAAGGGGTCGGCGGCGGCAAGCGAGGCGAGATAGTGGTTGAACTCCGCCGAGGCGGCAAAGGCATCGTAGTCCACCATGCCCTTCACTACATGGGCGCGCAGGAGCGCATCGAACTCGCCGTGATCGAACGACTTCTGCTGCGCGGTGAGCGTCATCGGGAGCAGGAGTGCGAGTGCGGCACAGTGGCGAACGAATCGGACGGCGCGCGATACAATTGAGGACATGGAGCTCGTGGGCATTGGTTGGGCCCCGCGGGGGACTACAAGAGGTCGTCAGGGAACGAATGCAGACCCTCGGAACTAGCTACGATCGGGGACGCGCGACCGGATTGTACGTCGTCACGCGGTATTGGCGGCGGGCACGCGTCGCGGCGGCGTGCGGCCACGATCCGGCAGTCTCTCCTCCACATACACTCAACGACTCGAGCCCATGACACGATCCCACACCCCCGAATCGGGGCGACGGCGTTTGTCCATCGCGCGGAATGTCGTCCTCGTGCTGTTGGTCATTGCTGCGCTCGTCTTCGGCGGTCGTTCGATCGGCGCCGCCGTACCGGCGTTCGCCGCGCGCGTGGATGCCATGGGCGCCTGGGGGCCGATCGCGTTCTGTGCCGGCTATATGCTGGCCACGGTCGCTTTTGTGCCCGGCTCGCTACTGACGCTCGCCGCGGGCGCGATCTTCGGTCTGGCCAGGGGCACCATCTTCGTGCTGGTGGGAGCGACGCTGGGGGCGAGCGCCGCGTTCCTGGTGGCACGCCACGTCGCGCGCCGGTTCGTGGAGCGGCGGCTGGAGGGCAACGAGAAGTTCGCCGCGATCGACCGCGCCATCGGTCAGGATGGCCGTCGCATCGCCTTTCTCTTGCGGCTGTCGCCCGTCGTCCCGTTCAACCTGCTCAACTACGCGTTGGGGCTCACGACCATCCGATTCGTCGATTTCCTCGTGGCCTCCGCCGGCATGCTGCCCGGAACACTCCTGTATGTCTACTACGGAAAGCTGGCCGGCGACGTAGCGGCGCTGGCGGGCGGAGCGTCCTCACCGCGGGGGACGGGCTACTACGTGGTGCTGGCGCTTGGACTTGCCGCCACCGTCGTGGTCACGACCTTGGTGACGCGCATGGCTCGGCGGGCGCTGGACAATGCCGCTGGCGGGCTGGCAGGGACAAACTCGCCGGCGAATACACGTGAGCGCTGAGTGTCAGACGGGCGAGCGAAGGGACCAGCTGCCACGGCGTTTGGCGCTCGCGCCGCGCGTCGGTTTTCACCGGGGCCTTCGGGTGGCTAGCTTGCAGGGCGGCCCCTTCTGAGTCGCACTTTCTGACCCAGACCATCGCCGATGACCGGTCCCCGTCCCATTCCCCAATCCGTAAAGCCCCTGCTCGTCGCAAGGGTGCTCGGCCCGTTCCAGGAATTCGCGCGCATCGGCTCGCTCGGCGGCATGGTGCTGCTGCTCACCACCGTCGTCGCGCTGCTCTGGTCCAATTCGCCGTACGCGGACTCGTATTTCCACCTGTGGGAGATGAAGCTCACGGTCGGAAGCGTCGAGTCGCCGCTCACGCTGCCCCTGCATGCGTGGATCAACGACGCGCTCATGATGGTCTTCTTCCTGCTCGTGGGGCTGGAGATCAAGCGCGAGATCCTGGTGGGCGAGCTCTCCTCGCCGCGTCAGGCCGCGCTCCCGATCTTTGCAGCGCTCGGCGGCATGGTGATTCCAGCCCTGCTCTACACCTCGGTGAACTGGGGCGGCGAGGGCATGGCGGGCTGGGGAGTTCCCATGGCGACGGATATTGCCTTCGCCCTCGGCATCCTGGCGTTGCTGGGGAAACGCGTGCCGCTCGGCCTCAAGGTGTTCCTCGCGGCCCTCGCCATTGTCGATGATCTGGGCGCGGTGCTCGTCATCGCCATCTTCTACACGTCCGACATCGACTGGACCGCGCTTGCCTTCGCGGGCCTCTGTCTCGTGACGCTCATCATGTTCAATCGGGCCAAGGTGCGCGCGCTCACGGCGTACCTGCTGGTGGGCGTGGTGCTGTGGTATTTCTTCCTTCGATCTGGCATACACGCGACCATCGCCGGCGTGCTCCTGGCAATGACCATTCCCACGCGCACCCGCATCAACGCCAAGGAATTTTCACAGTCTGCGCGCAACCTGCTGGAAAAGTTCGAGAACTCGGAGATCGGAGAGGAGAAGGTCATCACCTCCAAGGGACGCCAGGAAGCGCTGCACGGAATGGACCTGGCGCTGGACGCCGTCAACGCCCCCCTGCTCAAGCTCGAGCACGGCCTGCACAGCCTGGTGGGATTCGGTATCATGCCGGTCTTTGCGCTCGCCAACGCCGGTGTACGGCTGGAGGGCGCGTCGGCCGTCATCGGCAACCCGGTGGCGCAGGGCATCGCCCTCGGCTTGCTGCTGGGCAAGTTCATCGGCATCCTGCTCTTCTCGTGGCTCGCGGTGCGGCTGGGCATGGCCACGCTGCCCAGTGGCGTGCACTGGCGGCTGATCTCCGGCGCGGCATGTCTGGGAGGCATCGGCTTCACGATGTCGCTGTTCATCGCCGGGCTCGCGTTCGGGGAGTCTCCCATGCTCGACGCGGCGAAGATCGGCATCCTCGCGGCATCGTGCATTGCCGGGGCGCTCGGCTACATCATCATTCGCACGGATACCGAGCCGCCCAGCGAGGCATCGGGCTAGCCAACGCTTCGCGACCCGCTCACAGCGGCAGTGCGCGCACCGCGTGACCGGGAAATACACGATCGAGCACCCGGCCGCCGCCATGTCTCGCGAGCACTGCGGCGAGCACGTCGCGGTAGTTGGTGCGCACGGGAAGGTCGCCGGGGCCATCGAGGGCCCCGGGGTCGAGCCCCGGCCACTCGCCGTACACCTGGCCACCGCGCACTCCTCCTCCCAGCACCAGCATGACGCTGGCCCGGCCATGGTCGGTGCCTAACGACGCGTTCTCCTCCACGCGCCGTCCGAACTCGGTCATCACCACGATGCTGGTGGTGGCAAGTCGCGGGCCCAGGTCTGCACAGAACGCGGAGAGCCCGTCGGCCAACCGCATCATGAGCGGCTCGATCAGCGTGCCCTGGGCAAAGTGGGAGTCCCAACCGCCGAGGTCGACGGACACCGCTTCCAGCCCGACCCCCGACTTGATGAGCTGCGCCACCTGCTGGAGCGACTGGGAAAAGTCATCTGCTCCGTAGGTGGCACCGTGCTGGGGGCGATAGGTCGTTCCACGCAGGGACCGCAGCCGCTCGAGTGCACGCAGCGAGTCCCGCGCGGGAGCCGCCAGAATACCGCCGTCCCGCTCGTAGAGTCCGGCCAGCGACGCGGTGAGCGCCGCGCCCCCATCGCCTAACGTGAAATCGTCCAGGGACCGGAGCACGGTGGCGGCCGGGGCTCCCCGCATCGCCTCGGGCAGGGCGGTGCCGAACGCCACCGCCGCCAGCGCGCGCGAGCCCGTGGCCGAACGTGCGCGCAGGAAGCGTCCCAGCCACCCGCCGCCCATCACGCCCCCGTGCTCCATGAGGTCCTGCGCCTCGAAGTGCGAGCGCGTGGTGTCCTCCGACCCCACGGCGTGCACTACGGCCATCTCGCCGCGCGCATACAGCGGATGCAACGCAGCGAGCCGCGGATGCAAGGCGAATCGTTCGTCGAGCGAGGGGGCCGCGGCCTCAGTCACGCGGAGCCGCGGGCGTGCCCGGTGATACCCATCATCGCCCACGGGTGGCACCAGCGAGAGGCCATCGGCGCCCCCGCGAAGAAAAACCACGACCAGGGTCTGAGACTCGTCAGGCGCAACCGTGAGCGCGCCACTCGTCGGGTTGCGCATCAGGTCCGCTGAAAGGCGGGAGACGCCAGCAGGAGGGCCAGCGTATCGGGTGTGGACTCGTGCGCCGCCCATTCGTGCGGCGTCGGCTGGCGGCCCAGCACGTGCGCCGCGAGGTGACGGCGTCCGCCGGCGCGCCGCTCCAGCGACGCGAGGTCCACCTGCGTGCCGTGGATGCGGTTGCGCTGGAGCGCCATGGCGAAGTTCCAGCGCCAGAGCAACGTGCCGGTCCATGCCGAGGCCTCGTCCGGGTACCCGTCGGGCGTAGGGTACTGGAATGGGGCGTGGCCCATGCGGGTGAGGTACTCCTGCAGCGCCGGCCCCGCATCGCTCACGGCGCCCGTGACGCGCAATGCCGACACGACGAAATGCAGCGGGCGCTTGAGCTTTCGTTGGCGCGACGCGAGAAAGTCAGGCGTGGAGAAGAGCGTGTGAAGCGTGGGGCGGATGTCACCTCCACCGCGTCGAAAGGTGTCGGCCACGGCGCGAACCGCATCCGCCGGCGGGTCATCATCGATGAAGCGGCGGCACAACTTGGTCGCGATGTGGGTCGCGGTGGCCGGATGCGCGCACACGATCTCCACCAGGCGATCGATGTCCTGCGCGCCACCGCCAGCAGCAATGCGCTGGCCCAGGATGACCTTCTCCCCGTCGTCGTGCCGCTCCGGGATGAACTCCACCCGCCCCAGGCCGAACGACGACTCGCCGACCGCGCGCACCGTCCATCCGGTGAGCGCTCGCGCTGCCTCCATCACATCCTGCTGCGTATAGCCGCCATGTACGCCGAGGGTGTGGAGTTCGAACAACTCGCGGGCGTAGTTCTCGTTGGGCTTCTCGCCGGCAATCGTCCGCCGGTTCACGCGCCCGTCGAGATACCATAGCATGGCGGGGCTCAGCGCGGAGGCGCGCAGCAGCGCCGCAAAGCTGTCCATGGCGTTCGCGCGCACCACCACTCGGTCATCGTGCGCCTTGAGCCAGCGGCAGTCACCCTTGGAGGAGTCGATGTTGAAATGGTCGCTCCAGAACTCGACCATCACTTCGTGCAACTGACGGGTACTGAGCAGCGTGCGAACGAGCGTCCCGCGCGTCATCGACTCCAGCAGCACCGGGGCCTTGAACTCGAACAATTCCCCAGCGGGCAGTTCGAGCATGCTGAGCTGCCGCAGCGCGGCGTCCGCGTGCGCGTCTTCCAGCGCCTCGGGGGCGAGTTGTTCGCGGATGTATGCGTCCACCGCCGCTTCTTGTGAGCGTCCCAGTGCCCGTACGCGTGCGTACTCACCCGGCCGCGCGCCGTAGGACAGGCGGGCGATGACGTGCGAGACGAGATCGACGTGCGCGTTCACGGGCGGCGCGAACGCCGCATCGTCGAACGCCGGCTGCTGTGCGAGCAGCCAGGGTGGCAAGCGGTCGCACGCCAGCATCGAGGAAGCGGCCAGCGCGCTTCCCAGCTGCAGAAAGGCGCGCCGGTCGATCACCCCGCCACCTCTACTGTGGCGGCGCTGGGCGCTCGCTCTCGACGCATCGAAAGGAGGGCGGCCCCGACACCGCTCACCAGCGTCCACGGAAGCACCACGAACCAGCCGACCAGGGGGAGGAGGAAACAGAGTGCGAGTACTGCCCCGCCGCGCAACACACGCCGCCACGGAGTCTGCGCATCGTGCGGCATGGCCAGTCCCACACCGATGCGGAGCGCAAACCCCGACGACCCGGCCAGCGCGAGCAGCACCGGGAGGGAGACGAACAATGCGCCCACCACCTTCAGTGCCACACTCGGCGCATTCGCGGTGAGTGCCACGCCCGCCACTCCTGCCGGTACGCCGATGACCACGCCGATCAGCGTCGCGCGCACCGGCTTGTCGGCGTACACGGCGCGCGTGCGATCCACCCACGAAGGAAAGAGCGCGGTGGTGGCCAGCCAGTAGCTCACCAGCACCAGCATCGTCCCCAGCACCAGAAAGACGATCTTGAAGACGTCGGCCATGATCACGGACTCACCTCACGCCGCGGGTCACGCAGACACGTCCCAAGGAGCAACGCGCCGTGCACTCCCTACGGAGCGGGGTGCGGGCAGGTTCCAGCGCCGGCGTCAGCGGGCGCTACGCCGCGCTTCCCGTACGCGGGAAGTAGCGCTTGAGCGAGAGAAAGGGCTCCTCGATCACTTTCCAGCTGACCCACGCGAGCCCGAACGAGAGGACCGCGGCCACCGTGAAGAGGAACAACTCGCTCACCAGCACCGACCCGCGCGTCCATCGATACTGCAGCGGAGGCATCGTGCGCCGAATGAAGCCGATGATGGGGTGGTGAAAGACGTAGATGGCGTAGCTGTACTTGCCCATGGCGCGCAGGAGCGGGCTCTTGAGCACGCGCGAGAAACGACTCGGGGCCTGGTTGGAGACCACCGCCGCGATAGCGGCGAATGACAGGACCGACAACGCCACGTAGCCGAACACCTGGACATACGGATCGGAGCGCTCGAGGCCTCCGCGCCAGGCGATGAGTGCAGCCAGGCTAACGGCAGAAAGCAGGCCCACCGGCCGGTGCCACCTCACGACGGCGAGCCGGCCCGTGTCATTGCGCATGAGCAGTGCGAGCAGGCCCCCGATGAGCAAGGCATCCATTCGCGCGGGCATCAGCATGTACCCCGCGTCAGTTCCCCATCCCGTGGCGAGAATCAAGCCCAGGCGCAACAGGACGGCGCCGGCCATGAGCAGCAGGCATGCGCGGCCCAGGCGGCGCGGCGATACGAGTACGACCACGAACGGCCAGACGAGGTAGAACTGTTCCTCTACGGAGAGCGACCAGAGGTGCCCGAGCGCGAGCGGGGTGGACGCTTCGCCACGCAGCGAAATGAGGATGTTGACCGCATATCCCCAGAACCAGGCGGCATTGCTCTGCAAGCGCTCCATCGCCGGGGTGCCACCCACGGGCGTCCAGGGCAGGACAAAGAAGACGATCGCAAGCACCGCGAAGTACAGCGGAAAGATCCGCAACACCCGGCGGACGTAGAAGCTCTTGAGCGAACCCGGACGTCCGCGCGTGTCGATCAGGATGCCAGTGATCAGGAAGCCACTGAGCACGAAGAAGATGTCCACCCCGACCCATCCCATTCGCATCGCATGGTGCACAACCAGCGAAATGCCGCCCTCGGGGTCGCGCATGGCCGATGCATGACGCGCGATGACGAGCAGCACCGCAATCCCACGCAATCCGTCGAGCGCAGCGAAGTAGCGACTCGCCGGAGCGCGGGAGGGCGGACGCGCATTCCTGTCAGGGGCAGTCTCCGCGACGGCTCCCGGTTGAGTTACTTCCGTCAACACAGTCACGGAACGATGCTGGCAGTCCACTCCTTGCCAAGGCGACTGAGTAACGCCGAATACATGTCGATGGCGTTCCAGAGATTCTGTACTCTCAGGTTCTCGTTGGCCGCGTGCTGGTTGTTGTCGTAGTTCGCGATGGGCAATGTGATGACCGGAACGTTGAGCACTTCCGTAAAGAGGTAACTGGGACCGCTGCCGCCGAGCGTGGGCACCAACAGGGGCGGCTGCTCGGCCCCCGCGCTCACGGACGCGACCATCGCCTGGGCGAAAGCGTCATCCATGGACGCGCGCTGCGCGGGGTATCCGCTCTCCCACTGCAGGCGCACGAGGCGAGGATACTTCATCCGCACCTCAACGCTTGGGGAATCATTCACGATGTGGTATCCCTGCGCTGTGACGTAGCGCTCTACGAGCTCTCGCACGCGCTCCGGCTTCTGGTTGGGCACGAGGCGAAAGTCGAATGACGCGTGCGCCTCAGTCGAGATGGTGTTGGAACCAAGCTCTTGCACACCACCAACGCGGATGCCGCGCAGGTTGAGGGCCGGCAGCATGATACGCCGGGCGAGCAGCGCGTTGTCGTCCTCGGTGCGCGCCAGGCCAAGCGAGTGCCGAATGGAGGAATCCACCGCGGGCAGGCCGTCGATGGCGCGGTTCTCCGCGGCCGAGATGGGCCGCACATCGTCGTAGAAGTCCGGGATGAGGATCTTGCCGTCATCGTCCCGCATGCGGGCGATGAGATGCGTGAGCAGCATGCCGGGATTCGGCGCCCAGTTGCCGTAATGGCCGCTGTGCAGCGGACGCGTGGGGCCATAGACGGTCATCTCGAGTCCCGTCACGCCGCGCAGTCCGAATACCACTTGCTGCACTCCGCTCTGGTGCACCGGGCCATCGCAGAAGAGCCACGCGTCGGCCTTGAGCAAGTCGCGGTGCTTCTCGAGGATCGCCTTCAGGTGTCCCGATCCCGCTTCCTCCTCTCCCTCGAAGAAGAACTTGATGTTGAGCGAGGGGCGCACGCCCTTCGACTTCAGCACGTCGAGCGCGGTAAGCATGGCAAGGATGGAGCCCTTGTCATCGCTGGCCGAGCGGGCATAGATGCGTGCCTCACCATCCACATGCTGACCGTCTTTCGGGAAGGCGATTTCCTTGCCGCCGACGTAGAGCGCCTTGTCGCGCAACACGGGGGCGAAGGGCCCGCTGCCTGTCCACTGCGCCGGATCCACGGGCTGCCCGTCGTAGTGGGCGTACAACACGATCGTCCGCGTGGCGCCCGGCACCTTCACCTCCCCGTACACGGCAGGCGGAGCGCCCTCCACCTCCAGCAAGCGCGCGTCGGCGCCGCGCCGCCTGAGCATCTCCATCAGCATCGCGGCGTTGCGCCGGATGTTGGGCAGGTCACTCGCCACGTTCGGCAGGGCGAGCAGGGTCGAGAACTCGCGCAGGATTCCCGCCTCGTGCGCCTGACGATACACCCGCGCCGCGTCGCGCGCGGCCTCCCCGCTCAGCTCCTGTGCCGCCAATGCGCGCGGGAGCGGCAGGGTGAGGATCACCGCGCATGCCAGAGCACGAACCCAAGCCAACCGAACTGGACCGAAATGCCGCATCAAACGTCTCCTGTCATGAAAATGAGAAGGCCACCCCAACGTACGGGGTGGCCACCACTCGATGACAGGGTTTTACGGTTGTTTGCGAATGGCGAGCGAGCCGTTGCCGGTGCTCATGCGCAGCCGGCGTCCGCCATCGCCGATGGTTCCACGCAGGCGCGAGGGCGTGAGTCGACCCATAATGGTGATGGGAAAGTCGGTCGCCACCTTGCCATTGCCCGACGACGCTTCCACCTCCGCCGAGAAGTTGGCGGGAAGGACCACTTCGATGCGGCCGTTTCCTGTGGAGAACTCCAGGTCGCCATCACTGGAAAGCTTGTCCATCGATGCCAGGATGCTGCCATTGCCTGACGAGGCGTTCACCGGCCCATTCACCGCCGTCACGCGCACGTCGCCACTGCCCGAGCTGGCACGCACCGGACCCCCGGCGTTCTCGACGGTGATGTCGCCATTCCCGGAGGAGGCTTCCACTCGTCCCGTCACGCCAACCACTCGCACCTTCCCGTTGCCGCTGCTGGCATGCGCCTCAGCCACTGCCGCCGCAACGGAGAGATCTCCGTTTACGGTGGACGACCGGAGCAATGCGCGGCGCGGGACCTTCACGGTGACGTTGACCGAGGCGCGATCGCGCGAACCATCGCGCCATCCGTTCCGGCGATTGCGCAGGCCATCCGCGTCGCAGGAGTTGTCCTCGTCGGTGTAGACGGCGCAGATGGTCACGCCATTGCTTCCGCGAATCACCTGAAATGCGATGTCATCGACCTTTCCGCGCCGCGGCACCTTCTCGGCGCGGTACTCTACCGTCGACCCGCTACCCTCGGTGATGTTGATGTCGCCCATCCGCGAATAGATGCGCACGGCGCCTCCATCAGCCAACCGCTCGGTGATGCTGAAGACGCTCTCGCTGCGGCCCAGCAGTTCCTGTGCGGAGAGGCTGGGCGCGAGCAGGGCGACGGCGAACACGGCGCGAATCATGGCGCGCATGGCAACTTCCTGGGGAAAGGGTTCGCCGATTCGACAGCGGGCCCCCGCGCAGGGTTTGAACGACGGGAAGATCGGTCTCCCCCGCTCCCGGATGTCGCGCAGGCCAAGGCGGCCGACGTCCGCTAGAGGAGAATAAGGCCGCTGCGGGCCCCGATGGCCACGGCTTCGGCCCGCGTGTCGGCGCCGAGCTTGTGGAAGATCGATGCCACGTGCGTCTTCACGGTGTGCTCGGAGATGCCGAGGCGAGCGGCCACGATCTTGTTCCCCAACCCGTCGGCCAGCAGCGAGAGGATCTCACCCTCGCGTGGCGAAAGCGAGGGAACGGGCCCCGGCGTCGGCGGACGGCGGATGAGTCGCGGCCCCGCGCCCGCGAGCTGCAACGCGCTGGCGGCCGGCACGACGGAGAGTCCGGCGTGCACGGCCTCGATGGCGACGAGAATCTCCCGCTCCTCCGCGTCGCGCGGCAGCACCGCCCGGGCGCCGCGCTCGAGCCACTCGCCCACCGCGTCGCCGTCGGTGTCGGCCAGCACTACCCACGGAGGCGTGGCGCCCCCTCCATTGTCCCCCAGTCGCCCGACGGCGGGGGTGGAATGGTCCACCACCGCCACCACCACATCCACGTCGGCCCCCGCCAGCGTGGCGGGTAGCCGCTGCAGGGGATGCACCCGCTCCACGACGATGAAGGCCCCATCGCGGTTCACGACTGCTTCCAGCCCGGCCAGCAGCATGGCCGACGACGCGGCGAGTGCGACCCGTATCACGCGGCCAGCGGCTCGATGAGTGTGATGGCGCCGCTCGCCGCCACGTCGCGCAGGAAGCGGCGCACGATGTTGGTGGGAATGGCCACGCCGAGTGCCCCTGCGACCATGGTGTTGATGCCCACCACGCGTCCGGCGCTGTCCACCAGCGGCCCGCCGGAGTTGCCCGGCGCCAGGCGCACGTCGGCGGCGATGTAGCGCGGATGTCCACGCTGGGTGGTGACGGTGTGCACCACACCTAACGACAGCGCCCCCCGCACGCCCAGCGGGTGGCCGAGCGCCAGCACCAACGATCCCGCGCGCAGGGATTCCGCGTCCCCGATGGCGGCGGCGGGCAGGTCGAGTCCGTCCACCGACAGCAGCGCGAGGTCGTACTTCCGGTCGATGGCGACGACGCGCGACTCGGCGCGTTCAGCGCTGCCCCACGAAATCAGCGGTCGCGCGTCGCGCACCACGTGGGCATTCGTGACCACATGCCCGTCGGCGAACCACACCACGCCACTGCCCAGCACGGCCCCTCCCCGTGAAAGCACCTCCACGGTGGAGGCGCGCACCTTCGCGGCGAGTTCCTCGAGTTCGACACCGGCTGCGAGCGCTCGGCCCGTGAGTGGATATACCGTCATTACT
>JBDSVW010000105.1:0-4617 GCA_039927015.1 Gemmatimonadaceae bacterium
GGTCTGCGACGCCGCCAGCGCCTTGATGCCCTGCTCGGAGATAGCCCCGAGGTGATCGGCCGACGTCGCGCCTAACGCCGCCGCGAGCTCCGCGCCCCCGGAGGGACGCAGCTCATCGGCATGCAGCTTCAGGCGCAATCCGGCCGCGCGCGCGGCCGACAGCACCGTGCGCGTTTCATCGATTGTGAACACCCCGGGTTCGCAGAACACATCGGCGAACCTGGCAAGCCCACCCTCGACGACCCGCGGTATCATCTCAGTGACGAGCGACGCCACGTAATCGGCACGCGTTTCCGCCGACTCGCGCGCTTCCATCGGAATCTCGTGCGCCCCCAGGAAGGTGGGAACGAGCCGCAGCGGCAGGAGTTCGCCCAGGCGCCGGATGGCGCGCAGGCTCTTGAGTTCATCCTCCACCGTAAGTCCATATCCCGACTTGACTTCCACGGTCGTCGCGCCGTAGGAGGCCACTCGTCGCAGTCGGGGGAGCGCGAGGGAGACTAACTCGTCCTCGCTGCGCTGGCGCAGGTCGCGCACCGAGGCGTGGATGCCGCCGCCCCGTCGCGCGATGTCCATGTAGTCGAGTCCCGCCCCCCGCTGCTCCTGCTCCTCGTAGCGCGGCTTGCCGAAAATGGCGTGGGTGTGCGAGTCGACGAGGCCGGGCGTGAGCACGCCCCCTTGGCAATCAATGCGTTCGGCGTCGGGATACATGCGCTCGAGGTCATCCTGCAGCGCCACGGCCGTAATCAGGGGGCCGTCGATCGCCACCGCCACGCCGGAGAGCAGGCCGGCGTCGCGCATTTCCGCTCCGCGCCGCGCGCGCGCGGCGCCCGCGCAGGTGACGACTTGCGCCGCGTTCACGAACAGGCGCACGCCGGTGCGCAGCGGAGTCGGCGAACGATCAGACATGGCAATCACGCTGGAGGGACGGTTGACCGCGACGTTAGGCAACCCGTCGGCTTTCCAGCGGGATCGTCAGGCGAGCACGTCCTGCACGCGGGAGAGCCGCAACGGGGCCTGCGCTTCGCCGCGGCAGGCATAGAAGCAGCGGTTGCAGTCGATGGAGTCGTATTTCTTGAACTCGGACCAGTGAAAGTCCGTGGGGAAGTCGGGGCAGCGCTTCACGTGTCCCGTGGGATCCACGTGGATGGTGCGCATGCCCGACTGGCACGGCTCCTTCATCTCGCCCCGCAGGTAGCGCGGGATCTGCTGCAGATAGTAGTCGGAGTTGGTGATGATGCCACGCCGGCGCCGCTTGTACGCCAGCAACTCGTCAATCACGCCGGCGGCCTCATCGGCGAAGCCGCCCTGCAACAGGTAATCCGGGTTGCCGTTCTTGGAGTCCGTGTACACCGAGAAGTTGACCCCGGCGCCCATTTCCGCCGCGCGATGCACGATGGGCAGCAGCTGGTCGAGGTTGTCGTTCTTGATCACCGTGTTGAAGCGGATGCCATGAATGCCACCCGTTCGCATGCCTTCCACGGCGCGGAATATCTTCGCCGTCAGCCCGGGAATGCCGCGGGCGACGTCATGCCGACCGTCGAGGTAGTCGAGCGAGATATTGAACTGGTCCACGCCCGCGTCCCACAGCGACTTCCCGCGCTCGACGCTCAGCATGCCGCCGTGCGTAATGAGCGTGGTGTACTGCAGTGGCACCGCGGCCCGCACCGACGACACCAGTTCCTCGAGATCGCGGCGCAGCAGCGGTTCTCCCCCGGTGAAGGTGATCATCATCGGGTTGAAGAAGCGTGCGGCGTCGGCGAAGCTCTTCAGCTCGCCCGCCTTCGCCTCGGCGGGCGTCTTCCAGTAGTCGCAGAAGCCGCACTTGGCATTGCAGCGCATGGTCACTTCGAAGTGCACCAGCACCGGCATGCGCCGCACCGTGAGCCACGCGTACTTCGCGAGGAACATCGGAACGTGATAAGGCTTGTACTTGCTGCTCAGCATGGCGACCTTGGCACGAGAATTCGACGAGGCAGCGCCGGGTGCGACGCGCCCTCTCCTGCAACCTGTCCAGCGCGGCCTGCACCGCGCCTAACGACGCCGCAACGCGGGGACCGCCGCCCCATGCAGGGCGTGACCTCTCGATGCGAGCTCATGGCGAGCTCATGGCGAGCTCATGGCGAGCTCATGGCGTGGACAGCATGGGAAGCTGGATCCCTTCCCGCCGCGCCGTCTCGAGTGCGCTGTCATACCCCGCGTCGGCGTGCCGGGCGACGCCGATGCCAGGATCGTTGGTCAGCACGCGTTGCAACCGCTGGCGCATCGCGTCCGTCCCGTCGGCTACAATTACCTGTCCGGCATGGAGGGAGTTTCCGATGCCCACGCCCCCGCCGTGGTGGAATGACACCCACGACGCGCCACTCGCCACGTTGAGCAGCGCGTTGAGGATCGCCCAGTCCGCAATCGCGTCGCTGCCGTCCTTCATCGATTCGGTCTCGCGGAACGGCGACGCCACGCTGCCCGTGTCGAGGTGATCGCGCCCGATCACGATCGGGGCCGACAGCTCGCCCGATGCCACCAGGTCGTTGAGCGCCACGCCAAACTTCGCCCGCTGACCCTGCCCCAGCCAGCAGATGCGCGCAGGAAGCCCCTGGAAGTGAATCTTCTCCCGCGCCAGTGTGATCCAGCGCGCGAGGTGCTCATCTTCGGGAAAGAGCTCGAGCACCAGCTCGTCCGTTCGGTGGATGTCAGCCGGATCACCGGAGAGTGCCACCCAGCGGAACGGCCCCCGCCCCTCGCAGAACAACGGACGCACGTACGCCGGCACAAAGCCCGGAAAGTCGAAGGCGTTCTGGACCCCCGCGTCGAGGGCGACCGTGCGCAGGTTGTTGCCGTAGTCGAAGGTCACCGCGCCGCGCGCCTGCAGCGCGAGCATCGCGCGCACATGCTCCACGGCCGTGGCCGTGGCGCGACGGACGTACTCGGTCGGATCGTGCTCGCGCAGTTCCGCCGCATCCTGCAGCGTCAGCCCGCTGGGCACATAGCCGTTGAGCATGTCGTGCGCGCTCGTCTGGTCCGTGAGCACGTCGGGCACCACGTCGCGTCGCACCAGCTCGGTCAGCACGTCCGCCGCGTTGCCCACGAGTCCAACCGACAGCGCCGCCCCCCGCTCCCGCGCGTCGAGCACCCACTTCAGCGCCTCGTCCAGCGAGCGCGTCTTGCGATCGCAGTATCCCGTAGCCAGCCGCTTGTCGATGCGCGTCTCGTCCACGTCGATGGCGAGGATGGCGGCGCCGCACATCGTCGCCGCAAGGGTCTGCGCACCACCCATGCCCCCCAGCCCGGCCGTCACGACAAGCCGGCCGGCGAGAGATCCGCCGAAATGATGGCGGGCCACGCTGCCGAATGTTTCGTACGTGCCCTGCACGATGCCCTGCGAACCGATGTAGATCCACGACCCGGCGGTCATCTGCCCGTACATGATGAGCCCCATCCGCTCCAACTCGCGAAAGTGCTCCCACGTGGCCCAGCGGCCCACGAGATTGCTGTTCGCAATCAGCACGCGCGGTGCGCTCGCCTGCGTCCGGAATACCGCCACCGGCTTCCCGCTCTGTACGATCAGGGTCTCGTCGTCCTCCAGGGTGCGCAGCGACCGGACAATGGCATCAAACGCTTCCCAGCTGCGCGCCGCGCGCCCCGTGCCGCCGTACACCACCAAGTCGTCGGGTCGCTCGGCCACCTCAGGATCGAGATTGTTCATCAGCATGCGTAGCGCCGCTTCCTGCTGCCAACCCTTGCAGGAGAGTGTGCTCCCGCGGGGCGCGCGCACTTCGCGGGGACCGGCGACGGTGTCGAGGATCATGGGCGTGCAGGGTGGAGACAACGACAAGATACGGCCGGCGCACAGCTCTGCACCGGCCTCATGCGGTAATGAACGGCTCAGCAATGTCCCGCAGGACGCCCCGCTGGATGAGGGACGCCGTGGCCTCGATGTCGGGCGAGAGCACACGATCGCGGCCTAACGACGGCACAACCGCGCGCAGCGCCGCGTGCGCCGCCTCAAGGGCGGCACTGCTGCGCAGCGGCCGCCGGTAGTCGATGCCCTGCGCGGCGCACATCAGCTCGACCGCCAGCACGTATCGCACGTTGTTGACCACCCGGCGCAGCTTGATCGCGGCGCCCATGGCCATGGGAACCACATCCTCCTTTCCGCCGTCGGTGGGAATGGTGTCCACGCTGGCGGGATGCGCGAGCCCCTTGCACTCCGACGTGATCGCGGCGGCCGTCACCTGGGCCATCATGAACCCCGAGTTCACGCCGGCGTCGGCCGTGAGGAAGGGCGGCAATCCCTGGTTGAGGTCGGGATGCACGAGGCGGTCGATGCGCCGCTCCGACATCGTGGCGAGGTTCGTGAGCACGATGGCCAGAAAGTCGCACGCCATCGCGACGGATTGGCCGTGGAAGTTTCCTCCACTCAGCATCTCGCCGCTCTCGAACACGAGCGGATTGTCGGTGGCCGCGTTCAGCTCCCGTGCAATGATGCCTTCGATGAAGTCGAGGGCATCGAGCACCGGTCCATGGACCTGTGGCATGCATCGGAGCGCGTACGCATCCTGCACCCGCGGATCGTTCGCGCGGTGCGACTCCCGAAGCTCGCTGTCCGCCAGCAGTCCCCGC
>JBDSVW010000106.1:0-12663 GCA_039927015.1 Gemmatimonadaceae bacterium
GGTTTCCGAATCTGGAGGAACGCGCCCAGCGCCAGCACCCACGTGCAGAGGATGGAGACCGGTGCGGGGCTCGCGGCCCACGGGGCTGGCGCAAACGCGACGAGAAAATCCAGCAGCATGGGTGGCACGAGCGCGACAATCGCCAGCCGCAACGGCCATCCGGCCGGGAGCGCGCGCAGCCGCACGAACAGGTACAGGACCGCGACGAGGGCCACCGACGACGCCGCGACGGACATTGCGAGATATCCCTGGGACGCGGGCAGGATAAAGATGCTCGGGTCCACCGGCAGCATACCAAGCCACGTCTGGAGCGCGATGAGCACACCAGCGCCTAACGCGATGCCGATGTCGAGGACAAACTTCAGTCGTTCCTCGCCGCCCTGCTTCGGCGACACCATGCCAACGATGGCCGCCGCCACCAGCAGCTGGTGTCCGCCAGCGAGAATGTCGCTCGGCGTCGCCCACGGCGCCCGGCCCAGCAGCTGCGGAATCCAGTAGATCGCCGCGGTGACGAAAAAGACCGCGTTCGACGCCGCGAGCAGGAACCAGGTCCGCCGACCCACGCGATCGGTGCTGCGCATGCCGGCCAGGAGGCACAGCAATGCGGTGAGCGGATACACCCAGTTGTAAGGGATCGTGAGATACGCCCGCAGTTCAGGCGTCCATCGCTCGTAGCGCAGCAGCCCAAGTCCGGCGGCCGCGGCACTGACGGTGACCAGCGTGAGGAGCAGCGAACTCCTCCACTTGTAGCTCAGGGCGCTCGCACGCGTCACGCGGACTTTTGATCGGGTGAACGTTGCAGTCCTCGCCATCGGCGAGGGTCGAATGAGCTGCTCCGAGACGCGGTCGTCGGGCGGCTGGCCCTCTGACACGCGTCGCCACATCCTCAGCCCCCCGCCCCGTCCCCTCTCACGCTTTCCACACGACTCTCACCCGGCCAACGCAACGAGAAAATCTATCCGCTGCTCTCCCGCCCTCGCAAACATCCGCGTCTCGCGTGTTCGCCCGCCGCGCGAGCATTTAGCGCGACGCTGCGCGCTCGCACGCCCTCGCAATCGCGCGCCCCGCATGCACGCGGGCGAGATTCGCCTTGTATGCCGCGCTGCCCCGTGCATCGTCTATGAACATGATGCCCTCCGCCGCCCGTGACGCGGCCGCATCGGCGGTCGCTCCGCTCACGGGCTGTCCTTCCAGCGCGGCCTCCACCCCAGCGAGACGCATGGCCTTGGGCCCAAGCCCCGTCATGCCCACCCGCACCGAGGAGATCGTCCCGCCCGCGGACGCGAGCTGCACCGCGATGCCCACGATGGCGTAGCCGGAGGCAGGATCGGCACGCTTCTCATACGCGGCCCCCGCGCCCTGTTCGGCAATGCGGATCTCAGTCAGCAGCTCTCCCGGGCGCAGCGCCGACATGAAGACGTCCGGGAAGAAGTCATCCGCGGCAATTGTCCGCGAGCCCGCCTGGCTCGTGGCCACCAGGGTCGCGCCTAACGCAAGCATCACCGCGGGCAGGTCCGCTCCCGGGTCGGCATGCGCTACCGAGCCCCCGATGGTTCCCATGTTCCGGATGAGCGGATCACCGATCTGCGACGCCGCTTCGGCCAGCAGGGGCGCCTTGGCCCGCACGATGGGCGAGGACACGACGTCGGCGTGGCGCGTGGCGGCACCAATCCGGATCATCCCGTCGCCTTCCGTGATGCCGGCCAGCCCCGGGATGCGCGCGATATCCACCAGATGCGCCGGCGACGCGAACCGCAGCTTCATGACGGGAATCAGGGAGTGGCCCCCCGCCAGGATCTTCGCCTCGTCGCCGTACTGCGCCAGGAGCGCGAGTGCCTCGGAGACGCTCAATGCGCGATGGTACTCAAAGGGCGCGGGATACATCGCTCAGTTTCCTCCCCGGGCGGCATTGACCGCCTCCCAGATCTTGGACGGCGTGAGTGGCATGTCGAGATGCGTGATGCCGAACGGGGCCAGCGCATCGATCACCGCGTTCGCCACCGCCGCGGTGGACGCGATGGTGCCGGCCTCGCCGGCGCCCTTCACCCCCAGCGGATTCACCGGCGAGGGAGTCACCGTACGATCGGTCTCGAACATGGGCAGAAACTCCGCCTTCGGCAGCGCATAGTTCATCATCGACCCGGTGAGCAACTGCCCATTGGAGTCGTACTGCGCGCCTTCCCACAACGCCTGTGATGCCCCCTGCGTGATGCCGCCATGCAACTGGCCGTCCACAATCATGGGGTTGATCACGTTGCCGAAATCGTCCACCGCCACGTAGCGAATGAGCTGCACCGAGCCCGTCTCGACATCCACCTCCACGACCGCCACGTGCGTGCCGAAGGGAAAGACGAAGTTCGCCGGGTTGAAGAACGTGGTGGCCTCGAGCCCCGGCTCCATGTCGGCGGGAATGTTGTGCGCAAGGTACGCGGCGAGCGCGATTTCCCCAAAGGCCTTCGAGGTGCCCGGCGATCCCTTCACGAAATAGCTGCCGTCGGCAAAGTCCACGTCTTCCGGCGCGGCCTCCAACAGGTGCGCAGCGATCTTGCGGCCCTTCTCCTTCACTTTCTGGGCGGCACTGAACAACGCGGCACCGCCCACCGCGCCAGAACGCGACCCGTACGTTCCCATGCCGAAGGGTACGCGACCCGTGTCCCCGTGCACGACCTCCACGTCGTCGATGCCGCAGCCAAGTTCGTGGGCGACGATCTGTGCGAACGTCGTCTCATGCCCCTGACCGTGCGCGTGGGAGCCCGTCAGCACCGTGACCTTGCCTGTCGGGTGCACGCGCACCACCCCGGATTCGTAGAGTCCCGCCTGCGCACCTAGCGACCCCACCACATGCGACGGCGCGAGCCCGCACGCCTCGATGTAGGTGGACAACCCGATGCCCAGATACTTCCCCTTGGTGCGCCCCTCGGCCTGCTCGGCGCGCAGCTGCGGATAGTCGATCATCGCCAGCGCGCGGTCGAGCGCGGGTTCGTAGTTGCCGCTGTCGTACTGTAGGGCCACCGCGGTCTGGAAGGGAAAGGCGTCCTTCGGGATCAGGTTGCGCCGGCGCAGCTCCGCGCCGTCGATGCCCAGCTGGTGGGCGGCGACATCCATCGTCCGCTCCAGTGCATACGTCGCCTCGGGGCGCCCAGCGCCGCGATACGCGTCCACCGGAGTCGTGTTGGTGTAGGCCGCGGTGACCTCCACGTGGATGGCCGGAATATTGTACGGCCCCGACATGACCGTGCCGTAGAGGTACGTCGGCACCGCCGGCGCGAAGAGGGTGAGATACGCCCCCAGGTTCGCCACCGTGCGCACCCGCAGCGCGACAATCTTGCCCCCCTCGTCGAATGCCATCTCCACGTGGGTGTCGTGGTCGCGTCCCTGCGCATCCGAGACGAACGCCTCGCTGCGCGTCGCCGTCCACTTCACCGGGCGGCCTAACGACTTCGACGCCCAGGCGACCACGCATTCCTCAGGATAGATGAAGATCTTCGATCCGAATCCGCCACCCACATCGGGCGCAATCACGCGGAACTTGTGCTCCGGCAACCCCAGCACGAAGGCGCCCATGATCAGGCGGTGCACGTGGGGGTTCTGGGAGGTGACGTACAGCGTGACCTCGTCGGCCGCGACATCGTAGTTGGCCAGCGACGCGCGCGGCTCGATGGCATTGGCGATGAGCCGCTGGTTGGTGAGGTGCTGCCGCACGATGCTGCGTGCGCCCTGCATGGCCGTGTCAGTGGCGTCGGCGTCACCCAAGGCCCACCTGAAGACCACGTTGCCCGGGATCTTCTCATGCACCTGCGGCGCGCCGGGCTTCAGCGCATCGACCCCCTCTGCCACCGCGGGCTGCTCGTCGTAGTCCACCACTACGGCGTCCGCCGCGTCGCGGGCCAGCGCGGGGGAATCCGCCAGTACCGCGGCCACTGCGTTCCCGACGTGCGACACCTGTCCCACCGCCAGCGGCCAGAACTCCGCAATCTGGATTCCCGGATGCAACCATCCTGGGGGAAGGGGATTCACCCCCGCCGCCTTCAGCTCCTCGCCCGTGATCACGGCATGGATGCCGGGCATCGCGAGGGCGGCACTGGAGTCGATGGAACGGATCTTCGCATGCGCGTACGGCGAACGCACAAACGCCGCGTGCAGCTGCCCCGGCATGTTGATGTCATCGGTGTAGCGGCCAGTGCCGGTGATGAACCGTCCGTCTTCCTTCCGCTTGGGGCTCGACCCGATGAGGGGAGCGCGCGGTGCTGTGGTCGTCGTCATCGCTCGCTCCTCACTCCGATCCGATGGCGGATGCGCCGCCGGCCATGGCGCGGGCGGCATGCTGCACGGCCTTCACGATGTTGTGATAGCCCGTGCACCGGCAGAGGTTGCCATCGAGTGCGTGGCGGATCTCCGCCTCCGACGGATTGGCGTTCCCGGCCAGCAGGTCGATGGACGACATGATCATGCCGGGCGTGCAGAATCCGCATTGCAGCCCGTGCTCCTGCCGAAAGGCCTCCTGCAGCGGATGCAGCGCGCCGCGCGAACCAATGCCTTCGATGGTCGTGACTTCCGCGCCATCGGCCTGCACCGCCAGCACGGTGCATGATTTCACGCCTCTGCCGTTGAGAAGCACCGTGCACGAGCCGCACTGGCTCGTGTCACAGCCCACGTGCGTGCCGGTTAGGTGCAGCGTGTCGCGCAACAGGTGTACGAGAAGGGTGCGCGCCTCCACCTCGACCTCATGCGCACGGCCGTTCACCGTGAAATTGATTTCAGCCATCCCGGGCTCCAGGGAGAGGTTTCGCCGCGGCGAGTCAGGCGGTCCGCAGTGCCGCTAGCATGGTGCGCCGAAGTTGCTGCGTCAAGCGATTGTGACGGACCCAGACAAACCATCACGCGCAATGCGACTGCGCGAGCGAGCAGCGCCTCGCATTTCGCTGGCTGCCGCGCCGATCTCCTCCCGTGAGGTCAGCGACGGGCGCCGTGGCGAACCACGCGGCCGGGTCGCGCGTCGATCATCGCGCCCCCCGACACCACGGGCACTCCATTCACGAGCACGTCGTCGATGCCCGCCGGATACTGGTGCGGATCGCTGAACGTCGCCCTGTCGGAGATCGTGGCGGCGTCGAACACCACGACGTCGGCGTGGGCGCCCTCGGCAATGATCCCCCGATCGGTGAGCCCGAGACGCAGCGCCGGCATGCGGGTCATCTTGCGCACGCCGTCCTCGAGCGTCAGCACCCCCTCCTCCCGCACGTAGTGCCCCAGGACGCGGGGAAAGGTGCCGTACGCCCGCGGGTGGGGCTTCCCCTCGCCCGGCGACGTGAGCCGTCCGTCAGATGCAATCATCGCCTGCGGGTGTCGCATGATGCGGCGGACATCGCCCTCGTCCATGACATGAAAGATCATCGACGCCCCTCCGCGCAGCTCGGCCTCCACCACCAGGGGGGCCGCCAGCTCAAGGGTCGGTGGAATCCTCCGCAGTTCCGCCCAGTCGTACAGCGTCTTCCCCTCGAGCTCCGGCATCCACGCCACGCGGCCGAATTGCACCCGGCGAAGATCGCCGCCGCCGCGGTCGTTCCGCAGCAACTCGATCACGCCGGTGATCATGCTGTCCCGCAGCACCGGGTCCAGGGCGCGCCGGGCGAGGGCGGTGTCCCCATCGGCCAGCGCCCAGGGCGGACTGAGGATCGAGATGCTCGTCTGGCTCGCCGTATACGGGTACTGGTCGATCATCACGTCCACCCCGGCCCGGCGCGCGCTGTCCACCATGGCGAGCGTGCGCACGGACTGGCCCCACATGGCGCGGCCCACGGCCTTGTGGTGCGTGAGCACGACCGGAATGTGCGCCTGACGGCCGATCTCAATCGCTTCCGCGACGCCCTCGAGCAGGCCGAGCCCCTCTTCGCGCAGGTGCGAGGTGTAGATCCCCCCGCGCGCGGCCGCGATGCTGGCCAGGGCCACCACCTCATCGGTCCTGGAGTAGAAACCGGGGATGTAGCGGAGGCCCGTGCTGAGCCCGAACGCACCGTCGGCCATGCCTTGCGCCACCAGCGCCTGCATACGGGCGACTTCCGCCGGCGTGGGCGCCCGGTTTTCGAGACCCATTACCGATTCACGGATGGCGTTGTGTCCGACGAGATACGCCACGTTCATCCCAAGTCCGGCACGCTGCGCCGAGTCTATGTAGGCGGCCAGCGGCAGCGGTGAGCCACCGTCCGGGCCGCCCAGCGCCAACGTGACTCCCTGCCGCACGTGACTCTCGGCTGCCGGCAGCCGCAAGAGCGGCTCGAGATGCGCGTGCAGGTCGATGAATCCGGGTGACACGATGCGACCGGTCGCATCGATGACGCGGCGCGCCAGCGCGGGATCGATAGCCGTGGTGGAGACGCGCGCGATGCGATCGCCGCGGAGCGCCACATCGGCGCGAAATCCGGCCGCGCCCGTGCCGTCCACCACGGTCCCGCCGCGAATCAGCACGTCGAAGGGGACTGGTCCGCTGCTCCCTGCTCTCCCGGCGGCGCCACAGGCCGGCAGACTCATCACCAGCAGCGCGCCGATGAGAAGCCGACGGGCCGCGGCAACTCGTGTGGCGGCACGTCGCGGCGCGCCGCGAGGCCGCCGGTGGCCCAGAACGAACATGTACGGTCGCATGTAAGTCTCCACGCATCGCAAGTGGGCCAACGTGCGCTCCGTCCCACGCTCCGGCAATCACCCGACGGCAATCAGCCGACAGCAATCACCCGACAGCAATCAGCCGACAGGCAATCACCTCGCGAGTCATGCGGGCGCGGAATCGGCGGCGTGTGAGGCTTCTCTGAGCTCCGACGTGGCCTGTCGCGCCGACCACGTCACCGACCAACGGCGCTCACTCCCGGGCTCCAGCCACGCGGCACTCTTCCAGTCGCCCAGCGCATCGCTCAGCGTGTCCGGCGCGCCGATGCAGGGCTCAAAGGCAAAGTTGAGGTACGGCTTCTCGCGACGAAACGGCGTCCATCCCTGCTTGTTGATCCACAAGCCAAGGTGCGTCACGTCCCGCGCGTCGAACGTGGCGGTCAATTCCGCGTCGCCTTCCTGGATCGTCGCCCTGCCCTCGGGCATGTCGAGGAAGAGTTTGCACGCATACCGCCGGGCCACGTTGTACGGGGTGACGAAATCGTAGACCTTGCCACTGCCCCGGATGAAGGGCCAGCGATGCTCGGAACGGATCTCCCCCAGCTCGATCTCGTGCCGCGCGAATACCCGGAGCCGTGCCCCTTCCGGCAGGATGAGGCGCGTCTGGGGGGTGAGCGGAAAGAGCGGGTGCGACGACCAGAGGAAGGGCAGGCGCTCGTCGCCATCGTTGATGGCGGCGTAGCCCATGTGGATGTCCCCGTTAGGCGCCACCCGCACGGAACGCTGCAACCGGTACGGGAAGCGGCTGCCCTGCCACGTGAGGATCACCCGCTGTCCATCGGGTGCGGTGCGCACCTCGAGGGCGGGATCCTGGCACCACAGCTCCCCGTGATCCGGCAGCTCCACGCCGCCGAACGACCGCACCCAGCCCGGCACGCGGCACGCCCCCAGCGTGGGAAAGCACTCGTCGAAGCCGCCGCTGTCGCCCGATTCCACGTAGGAGGAGCCGTCGACGCCACGCGCGAGCGGGATGACGTCGCTCGTCCACAGCCATTGACGTCCCGCCATGAAGAGTTCGGTGATCTTGCCCCCGAGCGAGGGAACGAGGACCACGCGCGTCTCTCCCCCTCGCAGCTCGATGAACCCGAATTCCGAGGCCGGGGGAAATCGCTTAGTGGGCTTCGAGCGGAAGAACCTCACGCGATGGCGCTCGCCGGAATGCCCCGGGTGGCGAAGATGCGCAGCACGGCCTCGCCGATTTTGTTGTTCGGCGTGCTCGCACCCGCGGTGAGCCCAACCCGCACGGTGCCGGTGGCGGGCAGCCACGTGGCCGCATCGGCTTCCACGTGTTGCACGCCCGCCTGGCGATAGTGCAGCGAGCCCGACGCGGGGTCGATGCTCTCCGCGTCCTCGACGTGATAAGTGGGCACGCGCTCGGCGCAGATGGCCGCGAGCGAGATCGTGTTGCTCGAGTTGAAGCCGCCCACGACGATCATCGCGTTGAGCGGTTCCTGCAGCAGCGCATCGACCGCATCCTGTCGGTCCTGCGTGGCGGAGCAGATAGTGTCGAACGTCCGGTGATTGAGGGCCCGGTACTCCGCACCATGCGCGCGCGCCATCGCCTGGCCCACTTCCTCGCCGATGGCCAGCGATTCGCGCGCCAGCATGGTCGTCTGGTTGGCAACGCCGATCTGGCGCAGGTGCAGGTCGGGATCGAAGCCGGGCGACGCGGCGTGCGCGAACATCCGGAGGAAGTCGCGCCTACGCTCCGGCGTCACCGTCCCACGGCCCGACGCCTCGATGTAGTCACAGACCTGTCGGGCCTCTCCCATGTCGCGCACCACGAGGTAGCGGCCGTCGGGATGCTTGTGCACCTGCGACGCGGTGGCGCGTGTCTCCTCGTGATAGTGTTTCCCGTGGATCAGCGCGGTGAAACCATCGCGCGCGTAGGCCTCCACCCGCTTCCAGACGTTGAGTACCGATCCGCAGGTGGTGTCCACCATCACGCAGCCGTGGGCCCGCAGCGCCTGAAAGTCGGCCATGGTCACGCCGAACGCCGGCAGGATCGCGACATCCTCCGGTGCCACACTCGACAGGTCGAATCGCGGCGTGCCGTCGGCGGCATCGGCGATGGGCTCGACGATCTCGATTCCCATGCGGCGCAGGTTGTCGTTCACGTGCGGATTGTGGATGATCTCCCCTAGCAGGAGAATGCGCCGGTTGGGAAACTTCCGCCGCGCCTGGTAGGCGTAGTCCACCGCCCGCTCCACGCCGTAACAGAAGCCGAACTCCTTCGCCAGTCGCACGGTGACGTCGCCGACCGTAAGCGTGTACTCCCGCGCGCGCAGGAGATCCACCACGCTGCCGGTGTAATCCGCCGCCAGGTCGCCACGCACCTCGGCGCCAAGGCCGAAGCCCTTGCGGAAGTAGCTTTCGTTAGGCGCAGCCGGCGTGCTCACCGGCTCCCTCGTCCTGCACGGGCCGCTTCAACACTCATCCGAGAGGGCTCCAGTTGTTCGAGAAAGGCCGCCGGGAGCGCCACCTTGACGATTTCCCCCTCGACGCGTGCCTCCGGGCCATTCGCGGCGCATACCACCACCAGGTGGCCGGCCATGCACAGCTCGCCGCCGGCCCCGTAGACGTCGAAGTTCAGCGTGAGCGAGGTGGTGCCCACGCTGGAAATGTACACCTCCACCTCCAGCAGTTCGTCCAAAAGGGGCGGCGACAGGAAGTCCATGTGCATCACGCGCCGGGGCAGCGTGATGCCGAATCGCGGCCCGAATTCGCGGTAGCCGATGCCCGCGGCACGAAACATCTCCGCCTCGCCCAGCTCGAAGAAGCGCGTATAGGCGTCGTAGCGGATGATACCCATGGGATCACAATCCCCCCACCGCACCCGCTCCTGCACCACGAAGGGCCGTGTCTTCATCGTGCCACGTGCGCCGGGGCCTCGGTCCAGTACCCCGCCGCAATCACCGGGGCGAGGGCATAGGTCACGATGATCTCGTATGCCCGCTGCCGGTCAATGAGACCGGCGGTGAGGATGCCCACGGCACCCGCCCCACGTTTCGTGTCGAGTCCCCCAGACACCTGGTCCATCGCATGTCCGAGTTCCATCCCCGCGCGCACCAGCTGCGCCACGCGCGGCGGAAGGGGCATGGCCAGCGATCCGCCCGTGAACTCGCGCCCGTCTCGCAGCGAGACCGCGGCCCACGCGCAGGTGCGCAACGCTCCGCCCGCGTCCTCCACCACGCCCCCTTCGATGCCCACGCCGATGTCGGCGTCCAGGGCCTCGCGAGCGCCGCGGGCCCGCGCCATGGCACCCTGCAGCGTATCCGCATCCCCCCACGGCTGATCCGGCACCCCCGACGGCACGTTGCGGCCCACCACCTCGGCATCGGGATGGACCTGCCTAACGACCTCGGACACCGCCCGCACCTTGACGGGGTTGGTCGAGCCGACGGCGATGCGCAACGCGGAGGTGGCGGTCATCTCGGGTGAAGGAGGCAATGGAGGGGCCGGTCGCAATCCGGCGCGATGGCGGAAATCTAACCCACGCAAGCCCGCCGATGGCGCTCCTTGCTCCCCCCCGCACGCCACGATATGCTAGCCGCAGATGCCATCCCTTCCTGCGAGGACGCCGAACGTGTCGGTCATGCGATCGTCGCTCCTGCCCTCCAGCGGTACGCCATTTCTGTGGATCGGGGAACGGCTGTGGCTGGACTTCGTGAACACGGACGACGTGCGTCGGGGCGCGCGCATCGACATGCTGCGCGATTTCGATGCGCTCGCGCACTTTCTCGAGGTGGCCGGGGTGCTGGAAGGAGAGCGACTCTCGGGCATGCGTCGGCGGGCGCAACAGCAGCCCGCGGGTGCGGCCGCCGCGCTGCTGGACGCGCGCCGCATCCGACTGGCGTTGCGGGCGCTCGCCGAACGCGGCAACGGCTCGGAGAAGGCACGCGCCGACGCACTGTCCGAGATCAATCGCGTGCTGGGGCGCAGTGCGGGCACGCGCCGGGTAGAGGCGCGCGGGAACGGGAGCTTCTCGCGCGTCTTCGTGCCGGTCGGCGATGCGTTCGCCGCCCTGATCATTCCCGTCATCGAGTCCGCCGCCGACTCGCTCATCGGCGGTGAGCTCACCCGGATCCGGCGGTGCGGGGCGCCGCGCTGCTCGCGCGTATTCCACGACTCCACCAGGAATGGAAGGCGCCGCTGGTGCGAAATGTCCACCTGCGGCAACCGCGCGAAGGCCGCCCGGTTCCGGGCCCGCGAGCGCGGTGACGGCCTCGCTGGCGGCCAGCGTCCCGCGACCTGCCGCGCGAACCCGCCTGACGCCGCCTGACGCCGCCTGACGCCGCCTGACGCCGCCAGGCTTCGTTAGGCGATGGCGAGGGCCTTGATGTATCCCATCTCGGACGCGTAGTTCCGCAACTTCTTCTGCAGGATGCGCCGGCCCCGGAAGAGATGCGACTTCACCGTGCCTTCGGGCACGCCGAGGGCACTGGCGATCTCCGCGTACCGCATGCCGTGCACGTCGCTCAGTAGCACCGCCGACTTGTATTCGTCCGGCAGGCTGCCAATGGCGGTCACCACCTCGTCGTCGATGAACGAGTCATAGAACGCCGTCTCGGGATCCCGCTCGCCCACCGGCTCCAAGGCGCCGCTGCCGAACGCGTCCTCAGGGGCCAGCACCTCGCGCGCGTCGATGCGGCGCTTGCGGCTGACGAAGAGATGGTAGAGGATCGTAAACAACCAGGCGCGGATATTCGTGCCAAGCCGGTACTGCTCCCAGCGCTCGAGCGCACGGAGCATGGTGTCCGAGACGAGGTCCTCGGCGTCATCCCGCGAGCGCGACAGCTTCAGCGCGAAGCTGAACAAGGCGTCGAGATGCAACAGGGCCTCACACTCGAACTCGCGGCGTCGCATGGCCTCCGCCAGGGTCGTGCGGTGACGCTGCGCGGCGGTGCGTTCCACCGCGACGGTCCTCTCGTCGGCCTGCAACGCAATATCGTGTTCCATAGTCTCCTTCTGCTTTCCAGTTCCCTCACCAGGACACATCGCGGGCACATCCCCGGCCCCGCGCCGACCGATCACGCCGAGACGCCAACACGAACGTGCGTCGCGACAAACCGCTTCAGGTCCGTGGCGATGCCGCGAAGCATCGCCGCGTCGCGGCTCACCTTGGACATCAGCATCGCCCCTTCCAGCGCGGCGATGATGAAGCGCGACAGGCGCACCGTGTCCACATCGTCCGCGAGACTGGGGCGCGCTTCCCACAACAACGACTGGATCTGTGCAGCCCAGCGCTCGAAGACCAGCGTTAGGCGTTCCCGGAAGCCTTCATGCGTGTCCGCCATTTCGGAGGCGAGATTCCCGAACGGTGATCCGATCCGGAATCCGCGCTCCGCCTGCAGTGCCACCAGAGAATCGATGAACAGGTTGAGCCGCTCGAGCGGGTCGATCATCGGCTCACGCAGGATCGCGAGGCCGCGCTCCGTGAACTTCTCGAACTGCCGGCTCAACACCTCAAGCCCCAGTTGGTCCTTCGACTTGAAGTAGTGATAGAAGTGGCTCTTCCCGCTGAGCGAGGCCCGTTCGATCACGTCGTCGATCGAGGTTCGCTTGAACCCACGCTCGGCGATCAGCACGGACGCCGCATCAATGATTCGGGAACGCGTTTCATTCACACGTCCATATTAGGACTGGAGAGTCCGAAACGCAAGCACTGAACGGTCGGGGCGGTCCCAATAATCCGAGGTGTGACATACAACATATTCATACAAGACAACCACTTATGGTATTAGTGAGTGTGATATCGCAATCGGACTGATCAGTCTGATCCCCGCGCCAGCTGGAGCGCATGGCGTGTCGCTCGTAGCTTTGCCCTATGACTCTCGTGGACGTTCGGCGCACATACCTCGAGCTGCGCTCGCCCGATCAGCTGCGACCTGCGGAGCCGCCAGCTGGCCTTTATGACCTCCGGCGCGAAGTGCCCTGCGCGGTCGCGACGTATCGAGCGCTGTACGACGAGGTGGGTCGCGCGTCTCACTGGCGCGACCGCAC
>JBDSVW010000107.1:0-8473 GCA_039927015.1 Gemmatimonadaceae bacterium
CTTCCGGCAACTGGACGAGAGCTACGCTGGTTTTCTCGGTCTCATCGCCGGGCAGATCGCGTCCAGCCTCGACAACGCTCGCGCGTATGAGGAGGAAAGGCAACGTGCCGAGTCGCTGGCCGAACTCGACCGGGCCAAGACGAAGTTCTTCTCCAACGTGAGCCACGAGTTTCGCACGCCGCTCACGCTCATGCTCGGTCCGGCGAAGGATGCGCTGGAGGATGGGAACACGGCGCCCGAGAACCGGCAGCGCATGGAGGTCATCTATCGTAACGCGCTCCGGCTGCTCAAGCTCGTGAACACGATGCTGGACTTCACGCGCATCGAGGCGGGCCGCGTGCAGGCCAGCTACGTGCAGACGGAACTCGCTGGCCACACCGCCGAGCTGACGTCGAATTTCCGCTCCGCGATGGAGCGCGCAGGGCTCGAACTGGTAGTGGACACGCGGCAGGTCGAGGATGAGCGCGGCACATTTGTCGATCTCGACATGTGGGAGATCATCGTGCTCAACCTGCTCTCCAACGCATTCAAGCACACGTTCGAGGGCCGCGTGTCGGTACACCTGCGCACGGTGGGCGATCACGTGGAGCTGGCGGTCTCCGATACGGGCGTTGGCATATCGGAAGAGGAACTCCCCCGGATCTTCGAGCGATTCCACCGCGCGGCACATACGCGTTCGCGCACGCACGACGGGACGGGGATCGGCCTGGCCCTGATGCAGGAACTCGTCCGGCTCCATGGAGGGGACATTCGCCTCGAGAGTGCCGTGGGCGTGGGCACCACGTTCGTGGTCACGATTCCCTTGGGGCAGCGGCATCTGCCCGCCGAGCGAATCAACCAGGCCCCAGCGACCGAGCGACACGCGCCAGCCGGCGGTGCGGTCAGCGCATATGTCGCGGAGGCGCTGAGATGGTTGCCCGATGCCTCGGAGCAGCTGGCGAGCAATGGCTCCGGCGCGGATCGGCGTGTGGGCGACCATGGCGCCTCGTCCCTTGCCCTCGGCTCCCTTGTTGAGGAGCACGATGCGACGACGATGGAGCAGCGCAGCGACATCAGCGGCGCGCGCATACTCGTGGCAGACGACAACGCCGATATGCGCAGCTACGTGGCGCGCATCCTTGGCGCACTGGATCTTGTCGTCGTGACGGCGGCCGACGGACAGGCGGCGCTCGAATCTGCCTTGGCGCATCCGCCAGACCTCATCGTCTCCGATGTGATGATGCCGGGACTGGACGGCTTTCAGCTCATCGAACGTCTGGCGGAGGAACGATCCACGAGGGACGTGCCCGTGATCCTCCTGTCCGCGCGCGCGGGCGAGGAGGCTCGGGTGGAGGGGCTGCGGGGCGGGGCGGCAGATTATCTCGTGAAGCCCTTCCTGGCACGCGAGCTGGCGGCGCGCGTGGAAGTGCAGCTCGCGCGGTCGCAGGTCGGAATGGAATGGAACGGCGACGCGCTGCGGCGGAACACGAGCGGATGCTGGCGGTGGTGGAGAGCGAGCGCAGCCTGTTGCAACGCATGCTTTCGCAGGCGCCCGCCGCCATCGCCACACTGCATGGGCCCGATCACGTCTTTGTCTCCGCCAACGAGCACTACATGGATCTCGTCGGGCGTGTTGAGCTCATCGGACGGACCGTCCGCGACGCCTTCCCCGACCTGGGCGACCAGGGCATCGTAGAGCTGTTGAACGAGGTATTCACCACGGGACGTCCGTTCGTGGGTCGCGAGATGCGACTGGAGCTCGCCCGTGCCGGTTCAGGCACGCGGGAGGAGGGCTACTTCAATTTCGTCTATCAGCCCATCGTGGACGCCGACGGACACGTCGAGGGAATTTTCGTTCACGTCATCGACGTCACGGACTTCGTGCGATCGCGTAAGGGCGCGGAGCACGCCAATCGTGCCAAGAGCGAATTCCTCGCCGCGATGAGTCACGAGTTGCGTACACCGCTGAACGCCATCGGCGGATATACGCAACTGCTCGAACTTGGCATTCACGGCCCCGTGACCGACGCGCAGCGCGAGGCGCTGACCCGCGTGCAGCGCAGCCAGCAGCACCTGCTCTCGCTCATCAACGACGTGCTGAACTTCGCCAAGCTCGAGGCGGGGCGCGTGGAGTACGTACTGAGCGATGTGTCGCTGGCGGACGCCGTGCACGCAGCCGTCACCATGTTGCACCCCCAGGTGAACGCCAAGGGTCTCGAATGCACCTCGGCGATAGACCCCGATGTGCGCCTACGTGCGGACAGCGACAAGCTCGACCAGATCCTCGTCAACCTGCTGTCCAATGCCGTGAAGTTCACGGACGCCCCCGGACGAATCACCGTGTCCGCCGAGTGCGATGGCGCGAAGTGGGTGCTGCTGCGCGTGACCGACACCGGCATCGGCATTCCACGCGACAAGCAGGACGACATCTTCGACCCCTTCGTACAGGTGAAGCGAAACCTCGACTCTCGACTCGAGGGCACCGGCCTTGGCCTGTCCATCAGTCGAGACCTCGTGCGTGCCATGGGCGGTGAGCTAATGGTGGAAAGCGAAGAGGGCAAGGGGAGCACCTTTACCGTGCGCCTTCACACGTCGTCGACTTCCGCGGCAGACGAGGATCCGGGCGTGCGGGCTGGACGTGACTCCGAACCGGGCGGGTCGTAGGCTACCGAGCGACGATCGGGGCGCGCATGAGAAAAGGCGCAGCGGAACTCCGCTGCGCCTTTCGCTCATACAGAGGTGGCGCCGTTAGTGACCGGCTGCCGCCGTCGCCTTGGCGGACAGCACGACCGCGTCGATCACGTGGATCACGCCGTTGGAGGCGACGAGGTCGGTGCTGATGACCATCGCGTCGTTCACGTACACCTTTCCGTTCTTCACCGTGATGTCGAGCGGCATGCCATTGACCGTCGCCGGCTTGGCGCCGTTGCCCTTGATCACGTCAGCCGCCATCACCTTGCCCGAGATGACGTGATACGTGAGGATGGAGGCGAGCTGCTCCTTGTCCTTCAGCAGCGCCTCAACGGTGCCGGGGGGCAGCTTGGCAAACGCAGCGTCGTTCGGCGCGAAGACCGTGAAGGGCCCGGGGCCCATCAACGTTTCGGCCAGGCCAGCGGCCTTTACGGCGGCAACGAGTGTGGTGAAATCGCCCGCGCTGACGGCGAGCTCTACGATGTTCTTATTCATTGAGGCAGTCTCCTTGGTGGTGTGCTGAGCCGACGCGAGGGTCGGAAGGGCCATGAAGGCGGTGCATGCGGCGAGGGTGCGAATCATCTTCATTTACGTGGTCTCCTGAGGTTGGGCGCCCTGACGCTCAAGGGCTTGTCACGCGTTGTGTCCAATTGATGTCCAGCAGTATATGGTCTCTGTAGGTGTTCTGTCAATGAATTGTCCAGATAATCTCATTGACAGAGGTTGGACAACGAGCGCACCTTGATTCCCATGAAAGTCTCGATCGAAGAAATGACGGGGGCCAGACACCCTATCGCGGTGGTGGCAGATCGCACGGGCTTGTCGCAGGACGTGTTGCGCGTGTGGGAGCGGCGGTACGGCGCGGTGCAGCCTGGGCGAGGTCCCGGAGGCAAGCGCTTCTATACGGATGGCGACGTCGAACGACTGCGCGTGCTCGCGGCCGTGACGCGCGCTGGGCGAGCCATCGGAGAGGTGGCCGCCCTGCCAATGCCCGCGCTCGTTCAGCTGGAGTCGGAGGACCGTGAGGACCGTGAGGACCGTGAGGACCGTGAGGCCCGGGAAGCGGGGGCGGAGGTCGCTCCGCCCGACAACGCGGCCGCCTCAGCCGCCGCGGCTGTGCTCGAGGAGTGCTACCCGCTCATTCGGGCGCTGGACGGGGATGGGCTCGACGGGGTGTTGCGCCGCGCCGAGGTGCGACTGGGTGTCGAGACGTTCGTTGAACGCCTGGTGGGGCCATTGCTGCGCTGGATGGGGGACGAGTGGCATGCCGGCCGCCTGGGCATGGCGCACGAGCATCTCGCGTCGGCCATCGTGCACGACATTCTCGTGGAGCGGATGCGCGCCTTCCCGCAGCACCGGGGTCGACCCCGCTTGTTGGTCGCCACGCTCTCGCGCGAACGTCACGTGCTTGGTGCGGCGCTGGTGGGCGCGCTGGCGGCACTCATGGGCTGGGACGTGGTGTACCTTGGCGCCGACCTGCCGGCAGCTGCGATCATTGACGCCGCGCGCGAAAGCGCCGCCAGTGTCGTGGCGGTCAGCGTCGTGTACGTGGATGATCGCCGCCGGATCCTCGACGATTTTCAGGCGCTGCGACAGGCATTGCCGGTCCACGTGGAGTTGGTGGCGGGCGGGGCTGGCGCGAGCACCCTGGGCCGGGAGTTGACGGCCATGGGTATTCGCGTCGAGTCGTCCTCGACCGGCTGGCTCGACGCGCCCCGCCATGCCGTGCCCGATACCGTGGAGGTGCGGTCGTGAACACCATCCTCGCGCGGATCGTTGCGCCTGGCGGTAGTGGCGCGCTGGGGTCCACGCTCGCCGCGCTGGTCGCGCTGTCTCTCTCCTTCGGCGCCGCCTTCATCGGGAGCCGCTTTGGTGTGGGCGCGTGGTACGCAACGCTCGCCAAGCCGGGCTGGACTCCCCCCAACTGGCTGTTCGGACCCGTCTGGTCGCTGCTCTACCTCATGATGGCCGTCGCGTCCTGGCTGGTGTGGAAGCGGGCCGGTCTCGCCGGGGCGGCGCTGCCGCTTGCAGTGTTCGTCCTGCAACTCGTCCGCAATGCCGCGTGGTCGTGGCTCTTCTTCGGCCGGCATGCGATTGGCCTCGCGCTGCTCGACATCGTCCTGTTGTGGATTGCGATTGCTGGAACGATCGTGCTCTTTCGCGGGGTCGATCGCCGGGCGGGGATGCTGCTCGTGCCCTACCTGCTGTGGGTGACCTACGCGGCCGCGCTCAACGCGCGTATCTGGCAACTGAATCGGTGAGAGGGGCCGCGTGGCCGCGGCGCCGAACGAGTAACCAAGAGGCCCATCGTGACAGACTCGGCCACCGCCGACGGCCATCGCTTCGTCATCCATATCATGCTGAGCCGATTTACCGTGCGCGCTTTCGCCACGGGAATGTTGTCAGCGCTCGGTCACAGCCCCACATTCGCAGTACGGGACTATTCGGGCGAAGTCACCTTTGATCCAGAAATCCCGGATGCGGCGTCCTTGCAGCTGAAGGTTCGGGCTTCGTCACTCGCGTTGACCGACGACCTGAGCCAGACGGACCGCACATCGATCGAGTCGACCATGCAGGACGAGGTACTGGAAAGCGAGCACTACCCCGCGATCACCTTCGTCTCGGATGCTGCGAACGTGTCTCCAGCGGACGGCGGGGGTGGGCAGTACGACGTGATCCTGAACGGATCGCTCACGCTGCACGGTGTAACGGCACGGGTGCGCATTCCTGCGCGCGTGAGCCTGACGGGTGATATGCTTCGCGCGAGCGGCGAGTTCGACATTCGTCAGACCGCGTTCGGTATCAAGCCCGTGTCGGTGGGTGGAGGCATGTTGAAGGTGAAGGACGACCTGCGATGTGCCTTCGACCTGGTGGCAAAGCGATAGTGCGCCGCGCTCGCCAGACGGGCGCGCACTCAGACGAAGGATGAGCTCATGTGTCTCGCAATTCCAGGCAGGATCATCGAGCGGCTGGCGAACATGCCACGCATCGCGGTCGTGGACGTCATGGGCGTCCGCCGCAAGGTGGACCTCGGGCTGCTCGAGGACGACATGCCCTCCGACGGTGATTGGGTGCTCATCCACGTCGGGTTCGCGATGAGCCGCATTGGAGAGAAGGAAGCGGCGGAGCAGATGCGCCTGCTGCAGGCGCTGGGCGAAGATGAGGCGGCCATGGAGGAAGTGTTGGGGTACGGACTCGGCGAAACGGAGACGAAAGATGAAATTCGTCGATGAGTTTCGAGATCCGGAGGTCATCACCCGGGCGTGCGAGGAAATCCGCCGGCTGGCGGACCCCAATCGGCACTACCGCATCATGGAGGTGTGCGGTGGACACACGCATGCCATCTATCGCTTCGGCCTCAAGGACATCCTCCCGCCGAACATCGAGCTGATTCACGGACCCGGATGTCCGGTGTGTGTCTTGCCGATGGGACGCATCGACGACGGGCTGGCGCTCGGCGAGCGGCCGAACGTGATCTTCACCGCCTTCGGTGACATGATGCGCGTGCCCGGAGCGCACGGCAGCCCGCTGGAGCACCAGGCGCGTGGCATGGACGTACGCATCGTCTATTCGCCCACCGACGCGCTCACGCTCGCGCAGCGGAATCCCGAGAAGCACGTGATGTTCTTCTCGATCGGATTCGAAACTACGGCGCCCTCCACGGCGCTGACGCTCATGCGCGCGAAGGCGGAGGGCATTCGCAACTTTTCGGTCTTCTGCAACCACGTCACGATCATCCCCGCCATCCGGGCCATCCTCGATTCACCGGACATGCGCATCGATGCGTTCATCGGACCGGGCCATGTGTCGACCGTGATCGGCTGCCGGCCCTACGAGTGGATCGCGCGCGACGAAAAGAAGCCAATCGTCGTCTCGGGGTTCGAGCCCGTGGACCTGCTGCAGTCCATCGTGATGCTGCTGCGCCAACTGAACGACGGCACCGCGATGGTCGAGAACCAGTACAAGCGCGTGGTGCCGTGGGAAGGCAACAAGGCGGCCCTGCGGGTGATGTCGGAAGTATTCGCGCTGCGCCCCTTCTTCGAGTGGCGCGGGCTCGGCTTCATCTCCCAGAGCGCGTTGCGTCTCAAGGACGAGTACGCGGCGTGGGACGCGGAACGGCTGTTCGACGTCGCGGGCGTGCGGGTGACCGACCCGAAGGCCGCGCAGTGCGGCGAAGTGCTCAAGGGCGTGCTGAAGCCGCACCAGTGCAAGCTGTTCGGCAAGGAGTGCACCCCCGAGCGGCCGGTGGGCGCGCTGATGGTGTCATCGGAAGGCTCGTGCGCGGCCTACTACAACTACGAGCACCGTAAGCACGCGGTGCGCGAGCGACTCGCCGTCGCGCAGGCCTGAGGCACGCGGCAGCATGGCGAATTCACCGCCGAGGATCCGCTTTCGGGAGCCGCAGATCGAGATGGCGCATGGCGCGGGCGGCAAGGCCTCGCGCCGCCTGATCGACGGGCTCTTCGCCCCGCTGCTGCTCAACGGTGCGGGAGAGCAGCTGACGGACGCGGCGGTGGTGGAGATCGATGGCGCCCGCGTCGCGATCACGGTCGATTCCTTCGTCGTCACCCCACTCACCTTCCCGGGCGGCTCCATCGGCGAGCTGGCGGTGAACGGCACGGTGAACGACCTCGCGGTCTCTGGCGCGCAGGCGCTGGCGCTGGTCGTCACGTACGTGCTCGAAGCGGGCCTGCCCTCGTCGGTGCTGGAGGCGGAAGTGCGCGCGATGTCGGCGGCGGCCGAGCGCGCGGGCGTGAGCATCGTGGGCGGTGACACGAAGGTCGTCGAGCACGGCAAGCTCGATCGGATGTACATCACCACGACCGGCATCGGCCGCATGCTTCCCGGGGTCTCGCTCAGCGCGCGTTCGGTGCGTCGTGGCGACCGTATCCTCATCTCGGGGCCCATCGGCGATCACGGCATCACGATCCTGCTGGCGCGCGGCGAGATGGACCTGGAAGCGAGCCTCTGCTCGGACACGCGGTCGGTCTTTCCGCTGGTGCGCGCGATGGTGCATGCGGCGGGACCCGGAATCCGCTGGATGCGCGACCCCACCCGCGGCGGCGTGGCGACCTCGCTCAATGAACTGGCGCTGGACTGCGGCCTAAGCGTGCAGCTGGCGGAGGAGAAGATTCCCGTGCACGACCAGGTGCGCGGCGCCTGCGAGCTGCTGGGGCTCGATCCGCTGCACATCGCAAACGAGGGACAGTTCCTGGCGGTGGTGGCGCCCGAGTACGCCGAGGCGGCGCTCGAGGCGCTGCACGACGCGCCGGGCGGCTCCGAGGCGGCCATCATCGGCGAAATTCGCGATGAACCCGCCGCCGCGGTCCTCGTCGAATCGCTCTACGGCGGCACCCGGGTCATCGACATGCTCGTCGGAGATCCGCTGCCGCGGATCTGCTGAGCGCACCATGCTGACGGCCATCGACCGGATGCAGCGAGTCGCGGAGCGGCTCACCGCGCGCAATGCGTTGTGCGAGTCGTTCTTCGAGCGCGAAGCGGTGCGGCTGGCGGAAGCGTGCCGTGCGATGTCTGAGCGCTTCCTGGCGGGGGGACGGTTGCTGGCCTTCGGTCACGGCGCGTACGCCACCGATGCCCAGCACGTCTCGGTGGAGTTCGTGCATCCGGTCATCGTCGGCAAGCGCGCGCTGCCCGCCCTCGACCTGTCGATACTGCCGGGCGCCTGGACGGAGGCGCTCCTTCGTCGGAACGACATTGTGATGGGATTCGGGCCGGTGGAGGGCGACGCCGAGGTGGAGCGCATCCTCGAGTACGCCGCCGCGCGTGGCGCGATGACCTTCGC
>JBDSVW010000108.1:0-3705 GCA_039927015.1 Gemmatimonadaceae bacterium
GGTCGGCGTACACCCGCGCCAGCACGTCATGGCCGTCGACGTGATACGGATGGCGCGCCATGCCACGCAGCGCGGTGCGCTCGGCATCCGGCAGCCGGCCGGCGCGCCGGAAGGCATCGGCCAGCGCAACCCACACCATCCCGCCGGGATCGTGCGCCAGCGCCTCGGACAGGCGCGTGATGTCATCAGACATCGGCGGTCTCGAGCAGCGCGTCGAGTCGCGACGCGACGGCGATGGCCTCGCGGGCCCGTTCGCCGAGCGGTGACGAGGGCGCCGCCTGCACCACGCGCTGCCAGTGATCAATCGCCCGGGACATGTCTCCGCGTCGTGCGGCGAGGCGCGCCGTCTCCATGAGCACCGCCTGATTGCGGCTGTCGATGGCCAGCGCATGGCGCAGCTCGGCCTCTCCTTCCCCATCCCGCTGGAGCTGGAATAGCGCGCGTGCGAAGAGCAGCCGCGCTTCGGCGTCGGCGGGTGCGAGCGAGACGGCGGTGGAGGCGAGCGACAGCGCCGCGTGACCCTGCGTGTCGTGCAGCGCCTCGCGCGCGTCGTTGAGGATCGCCGCCAGCTCGGCCGGGTGCTCCTCGTACGCGGCTGGACGATCCGGCTCCCGCACGTGAATGATCCCGGTCGCCACCAGGCCGTACGCAATCTTGGCGACCTCGAAGTCGCTGCGTCCCAGCTGCGTGGCCACCGTACGCAGGTCTGCCGCGCCGTCCATCGCAGCGAGCACCTCCCACTCGTTCGGCCGCAAGTCGAGTGACGAGGCGTGTCCGTCCTGCGTGCCGGCCAGCACGCCGACGACGCCCACGTGGGGAATGCGCTGCTGGATGTAGGCCCACTCGTCGATGCGGCGTGCCGCTTCCATCAGCAGCGCCTCGGTGGGCACGCCCAGTGCGGTACCCGAGCGCGGTGCGCCCTCGTCGCTCTCGATGAACGAGAAGAAGCCTTCCTGCCACGACATCAGCTCAAAGACCGCATCCTCGATCTGCCGCCGGGCGATGCGCTGCAACTCGCGCCGGGTGATCGCGCCAGCCTCCACGAGGTGGTCGCCGAACGTCCCGCTCTTTCCGTCGCCCTGTTCCGCCGCACGCGCTCGCGCCAGCGCCTCGGCCGTCACGCGACCCGCTGCGAGCAGCGCGTCACCTAACGATTGCTGCGGTGTCCGGATCGTCGCCGCCACCACGCGGCCCTCGGCGAAGTCCACCGAACCTTCATTGTCCCGCAGCGCCGAGGTCACGCGCAGGCGTCCGGTCTTCCGGCTCAGGTCCAACAGCTGGAAGACGTCGTGGATGCCGAGCTCGCGCAGCGGCCCTTCAATCGCCATGATGCGCCAGCTCGCGTCGGGGCCGGTCGGCGAAGATCCGGCGCAGGTCCTGCGCCGTGCGCGCGTCGCGCCGTGCGCGACGGGCAAAGCCGCCCGCCGGCTCGAGTGCGATCACGCGATCCCAGCGCGCGAGCGCCTCGTCGTACGCATGTGCCTCAGCCAGCAGCACCCCCTCGAAGTACAGGGCCGCCGCGCAATCCGCGTCGAATCGCAGGATGCGTGCAAAGGCAAAGCGCGCGTCGTCCCGGCGGTCGCACAGGAACAGGGATTCACCTAACGAGGCCAGCCCCTCGAGATGATACGGATCCGACTCGAGCAGCGCGACGAGCACCGCCACCGAGTCGGCGGCGCGGCCCGCGTCGCGCCGCAACGCCGCGAGCGCCAGCGCCGCCTCGGCGTACCCGGGCACGCTCGCCAGGGCGGCCACCAGCTCGCGCTCCGCGTCGTCGCCCAGCCCCGAGGCCTGGAGGAGCCGCGCCAGCTGCACGCGGCAGGCCGCGAGATCCTCATCCAGCGCGATGGCGTGCCGGTAGGACTCGATGGCGCGCACTGCGTCACCCATCGCGTGGGCGACGTCCCCGATGGCCTGCAGCACGTCGGCCCGCGCGGGGGCAAGCCGCCGCGCGCGCGCCAGCACAGACAGAGCATCGTCGTCCATCTCCGCGCCCGCGTAGGCCGCGCCCGCCAGCACGAGGGCATCCACATCGTCGCCGCGCCACGACTCCACCCAGCGCGCCACCGCCACCGCCTCGCCGAAGCGCCGCAGCGTGAGCAGTGCGCGTAACTCGCCGAGGGCCGCCGTGCCCAGCGCGGGCGAGAGGGTGCGCGCCTCACGATACCGTTCGAGCGCCTCGCCCGCGGCGCGCTGTGCCATGAACGTGTCGCCCAGTGCGACGAGTCCGAGGTCGCGCGGGGCTCCCTCGCTCATGGCGCGGCGAATCGCGACGTGTGCCCGGTCGTAGTCTCCCCCAACCACCGCGGCGGCGGCCGCCGCGTACGCTGAGTCAGCCCCGCTGCCTGTGGGCGACGGCAGCGCGGGCGTGAGCTCGGCGAACAGCGTCTCGAGCGCGTCCGTTTCGAACACGAACGCCTCGGTCGAGTGTTCACGACGCTCGCCGCCAAGATCGGGGGTCACCGAGAGACATGGATCCTCAAACTCGAGATCGATCGCCAGCTCGAACTTCTGCGGCGTGTAGTAGGGATCCAGTTCGAGCGCGAGCTTCGTCTCGCGCAGCGAACCCGCGAAGTCGCCGATGTTCGAGAGCGCGAAACTCAGGTTGTAGTGCGCCTCCGCGTAGTCGGCCCGCGATTCCACCGCCCGCGCGAACGCATTGCGCGCGTCCTCGAACTTGCGCAGGTGCGCCAGCACCAGGCCCACGCCGTTCCACGCCACCGCGTGCTCGGGCGACAAGCGCAGGACCTGCCGGTACGCCTCCAGGCAGAGTTGGTGCTCGTTCTGCCGGAAGAGCAGCAGGGCGAGGTTGAGGCGTCCCTTGAGGAAGCCGGGTTCAATCTGAAGCGCACGCCGAAATGCCTCGAATGCCTGCTGCCAGCTGCCGGCATGAAAGTGCGACACGCCGAGGTTGTTGAGCGCCAGCACGTAGTGATCATCGGCGGCCACGGCGCGCAGGTAGCTCTGGGTGGCGTCGACGTGACGTCCTTCCTGGTGCAGCGCGATACCTCGTTCGTTCCAGAGCTTGGGCGAATGCGGCGACTCCGCCAGCAGTCGGTCGTACAGCGGGACCGCCGCGGCGGACTCGCCGCAGATGAGGTGCACTTCGGCCATGGCTTGCAGCACCAGCCGTCGATCCTCGCCGCGTTCCATGGCCAGGCGGTACTCGCGCAGCGCTTCCTTGTGATAGCCCTTCTGCCGGAAGGCGAGTCCGAGGTTGTAGTGCGCGAGCTGCCGTTCTTCCACCACGCCCATCGTCCCCGTGAGTCCGCGCTCGGCGCGGGCCTCGCGCACCCGCTCGTACGATCGCGCGTCGAAGCGCTCCAGCGAGAGGTTGGCGTGCGCGCGTCCTAACGATGGATTGAGCTGCATCGCCCGCTGCGCGGCGACCAGGCCTTCCTGGTGGCGCCCCACGTCGCCCAGCACGAAGCCCAGGAGGTACAGCGCGTCGGCGTCGTCCGGCGCCAGCTCGCGCACGCGCTCGAGATGACGCAGCGCCTCGTCGTTCAGGCCGCGGTGATACGCCGTCTGTCCCAGGTGGAAGTGCACCGCGGCGTCGTCCGGGGTGAGTTCCATCGCGTGCTGCAGCCAGCGCTGGGCCACCTCCAGGTCCCCCCCCGCGGCCTCGGCCAGCGCCAGCTGCAACACGGCCGGCGCGTCGAGCGGATCGTCGCGCACCAGCGCGCCGAATTGCTCGACGGCCTG
>JBDSVW010000109.1:0-7022 GCA_039927015.1 Gemmatimonadaceae bacterium
GACTCGCCCCGCCCTTTCTTCTTTCCGTGCCGACCGATCGTCAGGCCGCGGTGGTCGCTTCGGTGGGAAGCGGTTCGACGCTGACCTTTTGGCGGCGCTTGTCCTTGTGCTCGAAGCGCACCACGCCATCGACCAGCGCATAGATCGTGTAGTCGGTACCGAGACCAACGTTGCGACCCGGGTGCCACTTCGTGCCGCACTGGCGGACGATGATGTTCCCGGCGCGAACGGCCTCGCCGCCGTACTTCTTGATGCCGCGGTATTGTGGGTTGCTGTCGCGCCCGTTGCGCGACGAGCCCACGCCTTTCTTATGAGCCATGGAGTCCTCTCGTCAGCCGAGCGTGATGTCTTTGATGCGGACTTCGGTAAAACCCTGCCGATGTCCCTGCTTGCGCGCGTAGTTCTTCCGGCGCTTGAACTTGAAGATGACGATTTTCTCGCCGCGTCCGTGCTTGACGATCTCCGCCGTCACCTTGGCCGTGGAGAGGTACGGGACCCCGGTCCGGACGTTGGTACCGTCGGAGCCGAGGAGCACTTCATTGAATTCGACGGTAGCGCCGGCGTCGCCCGGGAGTGACTCGACGCGAAGCGTCGATCCAGGCTGTACCCGATACTGCTTGCCGCCGGTGCGGATGATGGCGTAGGTCATAGTCGCGATGCGGAAAAAAGAATGCGAGCCCGAAAAGTTAGCCGCGGCATAGACTTGAGTCAACTGCCCCCAAGCCGAAATGTCCCAACCTCCTAGCTTGAGTTTCCCGCGGCGCAGGCGATAGCGGTGCTAAGTGGTTGGTGCGCGGGCTGATAGCAGGGGCGGCGCGTATATACTAACTACGTGGTCGGGATCTGGAGGGCGGCGATGAGGCGTGCTTGGAGCGGTGTCAGTGTTTCGAGCTGCTGGGTCTGGCGCGCGCGGCGTCCGGTCGTGGGGCGCACGAGCGTGACGCGCCGGATGTGGGCGAGCTCGGTGAACAGGGTCGCGACGCTGCCCGCGTAGTCGGCGTCGCGGACGGCCGTGCGATGCACGAGCGTGGCGAGCAGGTACGCCAGGACGCAGAGCCACGCATGGACGTGGAGCTTTTGGTCGGTCCAGTGATACTGCGGGCGGAGCGCGAGGCGACGCGGATCTTTGAGCGAGCGAAACACGCCTTCGACGACCGATTGCCCACGGTACGCGCCAATGAGCTCGGCCGTGCTCCACGCATGCTGATCGGTCATGAGCACCAGGCGCCCGAGCCACTCGCGTTCGAGGCGATCCAGCGCCGCGTGATCGATCGTGTAGGTGAGGGTCAGCGCGCGGCCTGCGCCGTGGAGCTCGACCGACAGCACGTCGCGCAGATGTTGTCCGCGCAGGCGGGCGGCGATCTCGGCCTCGAGGGCGGCGCGCGCGCGGCGCTGGCGCCCGCGCGCGAGCAGGGCCTGCAGCTGGTCGAGCCACGCGACGGCCTTCGCGAGATGCTGCTCGATCCCACGGCGCTGGCCCTGTTGCAAGCGCGGCGACACGAGCACGACCAGCGTGCGCTCGACGCCCCACACCACGCGTCGCGTGCGATAGACCGCGACGGTCTCGTCGGGACTGAGCACGCAGGGCGTGAGCGCGGGCGTCGCCTCGGCGATCAGCGCGCGCTGACTCGCCGCCGTGAGCGCGGCTACGTAGTGCACGGGCGCGTCGTCGACCGTGGCCTGCGTGTGGCGCGCGACATTGCCTTTATCGTACACGATCGTGATGCGGGCTTCGTCGCCCCCGAGCGCGACGAAGCGCTCGCGCAGCTGCGGCAGCACGTCGGCAAACACGCGCACGTCCGGCCGCGCGCCGCCGTAGACCTGGTGGAACAGGGGAATGGCCGGCTCCGCGCGCGTGCAACACAGCGCGACGCCCACTTGCCGCAGCTCGTGGCGTTTCTGTTTGTTGTGGCCCCGCGCCGGCAGCGTGGCGCGCGCATTGGTGGTCGCGAGAAACGTGAACAAGTTCGTGGCGTCGTAGAGCACCGTGTCCACCGGGATGTCGAAGCTCGCGAGCACGCGGGCCACGAGCGCGGTCTCGATCGCGGCCACGGCGGCGACGGGCACGCGGTGCATCTGATCCCAGAAGTGTTGGCTCGTCAGGCGCGTGACGTCGACGCCCGCCAGCGCGCCCAGCGTGGTGGTGGCGGCCCACGCCGCGAAGCCGCGTTTGCTAGTGGCCTGACACGCACGGCCGACGGCGGCGAGCGTCAGCGACTGCCCGACGGTCAGGCCATCGTGCAACGCCGGTCCCGGCGGCACGTGCGCATCGATCAGCGCCGCGAGGTCGAGCGACTGCGCGAGCTGCCACACCGCCGCGACCGATCCGTGCGTGTGCGACGCCAGCGCCACCTGCTCGGCCTGGGCCAAGGTGGTGAGCGCGTCGTCGGCGCGGCCCAGGTGGCGCAGCACGCGCAGCTTGGGTCGTCGCGTGATCGGATCGCGAAACGATTCGACGATCCGCAGATAGCGGTGCCCCTTGGCGGTGACGATCTGGAAGCTGGCCACGATCGTTGTATATACCTTCCAATCTCCTTGCACGCAAGCGCACCTTCGCGCCGGGGTATCCCAGCGACGCGTGGTGCTGGCGCGCGCGCGAGATGGTGTCGCCGGTTTGTTGTATATACTGTGCGATACCGGCACACAAAAACGGCGTCAGAGGGAAAACACCCCTGACGCCCATCAAAGCACCCCATCTTTTCGCCTATCGCGGGAAACTCACGCTAGGCCATGGCGTACTGCTGGGTGACATCCCGCCCTGCCCCCTTCACCACGAGCTTGTACTCATCGGGCCGAAGGAGTGGGTCGTCACGCAGTTCGAGCTGGAAACCCGCCGACTTCTCGAGCTTTCGAAGGTAGTCCTTTTCCTGCTCCAGCAGGTACAGCGCCACCTCGGGGTGCAGCTTGATGACCACCTGGTCGCGACGCCCCTCGACGGCCATGCGCTTCACGGAGCGCTCCACGCGGCGGACGATGGCTTCGGGAGTGAAGATGCGGCCGGTTCCCGTGCAGGTGGGACAGGCGCCCGTCATCTGCTGCATGTGGCTCTGCCGCACCCGCTGGCGCGTCATCTCGATAAGCCCCAGGTCGCTGACCGGAAAGGCCTTCGTGCGGGCCCGGTCGCGCCCCAGATGCGTCCGGATCTCCTGCAGCACCCGATCCCGGTTGCTGCGGGTCTCCATGTCGATAAAGTCGCAGACGATGATGCCGCCCATATCGCGGAGGCGGATCTGGCGGGCGACCTCCCGCGCGGCTTCGATGTTGGTCTTGAGGATGGTCTTTTCGGGATCCTTCTTGCCCGTGAAACGCCCGGTATTCACGTCGATCGAGACGAGGGCCTCGGTGGGCTCGATGATGAGGTACCCGCCAGACGGCAGCTCGCAGCGACGCTTGAAAAGATCCCGGATCTCGGACTCGATCTGGGACTTGTCGAACAGCGGCACGTTGCCCTCGTAGAGCTGTACGCGCTCGATGAGCTCCGGCGCGATACCCTTCAGGTACTCCACGATCTCGTTGAAGACCTGCTTGGAGTCGACCTGGATGGACTCCACCTTCGTGCTGAAGATGTCCCGGATGATGCCCCGCGTGAGGCTGGTCTCCCGGTGCACGAGCGAGGGCGCCCGCACGAAGGTGGTCTTCTTCTTTGCGCGCTTCCAGGTGCCCATGAGCGTATCGAGTTCGCGCTCGAAGGCCTGCGGGGTGGCGTCCTCTCCCACGGTGCGGACGATGACACCGCCCGACTTGGCCGGCAGAATACCCTGTACCTGCTCGCGCAGCCGCGCGCGCTCGGTGCGGTCGCCGATCTTCCGGCTCACCCCGACGCGCGATGCATGTGGCATGTAGACCAGGAATCGTCCGGCGAGCGACACCTGCGCCGTCACGCGGGGCCCCTTGGTGGAAATCGGCTCCTTGGAGACCTGCACGATGAGCGTGTCGCCCTTCTTCAGTACATCCTGGATGGGGGGAGCCTTGGCGCGTCGGTCGCGCGACCGGGCCTCGTCCGCCTCGTCCGCGGAGTCGTCGTCGCCGCCTTCCTCCTCGTCGTCATCGCCGGCGTCGTCCGAGCCCCAGACGAGATCTGACGCGTGCAGGAAGGCGCTCTTCTCGGTACCAATGTCGACGAAGGCGGCCTGAATCCCGGGCTGCACGGCCTCCACCCGTCCGAGGTAAATGTCCCCGACCATCCGGCGTGCTTCCGGACGGTCGACCAGAAGTTCAACGAGCTGGTCGTCCTCGATGATGGCGACGCGGATTTCCCGCGACGTCGAACTGATAAGTATCTCGCGTTTCATCGGATATCGCCGTCCGCCCGTGGCCACGCGACCCGTGGGACCGGGGGAAGCGATCTGGAAAGAGGGTGAGTGCGACGGGCGCAGCGAGTGAGGCCGCCTCCGTCCGCAGTATCGCGTGCCTGAGCCTGTCGTGACTCGCGATCGTCCACGCCGCAGTCGTCCCCCGTGCCGTGCCCTTCGTCGCGCGATGCGACAGCGGGCACCCCCGGGACATTCGATGCGTCGTGCGATTCCGGGGTGCTTCCCCCGAAACGAGCACGGCTAGGCTTGCCGGACCACGGCGGGGCGACAGGCGCCCCGATGGCCTCGACACGTACAACCGGACGGGCGCGAGTCGCGCGCCGGTCCGCGTAAACATTCCCGCGAGCCACATGCAGGCGCGCGCGAGCGCGGCGACCAGTGCCGTCGCGCTCACACGTACCCCCGAAGTCGCAGGATCAACCACGTCATGGCTCCAACATAACCTAACGCCGCCTTCCACTCCCCGTGCTTCACGTACAACGCGGGGCTGAAGGCGCCACGCTCCACGCGTTCCGCCGATTGCCAGGGCGTGAAGCGGGGGAAAAATGCCGGCACGTTCCGCTCGAAATCGGGATACGTGTCCGGGAATCGCCCGAGAATGTTCGCCTTCTCCCGCGCCATGGTCGGCGCGTAGATGAGGGCGAAGAACACCGCGACGACCGCCAGCAGCAACCAGTGGGCCGCGAGCGCGAATCCGCACGAGATGAGGAAGCTGCCCAGGTAGAGCGGATTGCGGGTATGACCATAGGGACCGGTGGTCGCGAGCCGGTCGTTCTTCATGATGTGCCCGGAGGCCCAGGCGCGGATGAGCAGCCCCGCGAAGGCGACCGTACCGCCCAGCAGGAGTCCTTCCGGCGTGGGCCGGGCAAAGGCGAGATAGAGCGCCGCGAACAGGAATCCAAGCGGCAGGCGCAATCGCTTGGCGACGAGCGAGTAGCTCACGCCTGGAGGTCTCGCAGCAGCTCGCGGGCAATCACCAGCCGCTGGATCTCGCTCGTGCCCTCTCCGATCTCGCAGATCTTCGCGTCGCGCATCATGCGCTCGACGGGATACTCCTTCGTGTAGCCGTAGCCGCCGTGCACCTGAATGGCCTTGATCGTGGCGCGCATGGCCACCTCGGAACAGAAGAGCTTGGCCATGGCGGCCGCCTTGGTGACGTTCTTCCCGTTCTGCAGCATCCACGCCGCGTGGTACACCAGGTGCTTGCCCGCCTCGATTTCGGTGGCCATGTCCGCCAGCTGGAACGAGATGCCCTGGAAGGAGGAGATCGCCTGGCCGAACTGCTTGCGCACGGTAGAGTACTTCAGCGCCTCCTCAAACGCGCCCTCGGCGATGCCTAACGACAGCGCCGCGATGCCGATGCGGCCCGCGTCGAGCGTGCGCATGAAGTTCGCGAAGCCCGCGCCCTCCGCACCCAGCAGGTTCTCCGCCGGCACCTCGACATCCTGGAAGATCAGTTCCCGCGTGTCGGAGGCGCGCCAGCCCAGCTTGTCCTCCTTCTTGCCGGAGGTGAAGCCCGGCATGGCGACGAGTGAATCGTCGTGCCCGATGCCGAACTCCGCGGCGCGCGCCAAATCGTCGTTGCCCTTCGTGAGAATAAACGACGAGATGCCGCGCGTGCCTTCGGCAGGATCCGTCACGGCGGTGACGACAAAAATCTCACCGACGCCGCCATGCGTGATGAAGCGCTTCGATCCATTGAGGATGTACGTGTCACCCTTGCGCACGGCGGTGGTCTTGGTGCCCCCGGCATCGCTTCCGGCCCCTTCTTCGGTGAGGCCGAAACCGCCCATCACCCGGCCCGACGCGAGCAGCGGCACGTAACGCTGCTTCTGCTTCTCGGTGCCGAAGTGCACGATGGGCGAGGTGCCGAGGGTGGTGTGCGCCGAGACCGTGAGGCCATGCGAGGCATCCACCTTGGCCAGCTCGTGAATCACGATCATGTAGCTCGTGAGGTCGAGTCCCGCCCCTCCCAGCTCCTCCGACCACGGCACGCCCAGGAGTCCGAGCTCCGCCATCTTCTTGATGTTCTCCCAGGGGAACTCCGCAATCGCGTCATACCGTGCGGCCACGGGGGCGACTTCGTCGCGCGCGAACGCGCGCACCATGTCGCGAACCTGGTAGTGTTGCTCGGAAAAGTACTGGGAATCGTCCATTAAGATCTCAGGAGGCGTATAGAGCGGGCCCGCGCGGCATGCCCGATCGGGGGGCTTCCCCTGTTGCGAGCGTGCCTGGAAGTAAACATATCGCGAGCCACCCGGCTCAGGGCGCCGCCAGGCAGCGGTCGCAGGCCCCGCACGAGCCGGATTGGGGGGCATCACCGAAATATCGGAGCAGGATCGCACGGCGGCAACGCGGGGTCGCGAGGAATGTGGCCACCTGCCGCAGGCGCCAGCGATCGCGACCCACCCGCTCATGCTGCCTTGAGGCCAGTGCCTCGAGTTCCCCCGAGCGTGGGGCGCGCGCGACGTGCCACGACGCCTGCGGGGGGCGCCATAGGGCGACCTGGTGCTGCGCCAGCCGGCCGAGGATTCGGTCGGGTGTGTCGTGGAGCGCCCCCTGAGCCAATTGCCGCCGATCCAGCCCCAGGCCGCGGTACAGTGGGGCGCCGTGACGAGCGAGAAGTGCCTGGGCAAACTCCGCGTCCGCGGGGTCTATCGAGCGGTCGACGGCCAGTCGGTCGGGGGTGGCCAGCATGCGCAGCGTGCC